>JAISQE010000002.1 GCA_031274425.1 Synergistaceae bacterium
TATACAAACAACTCATCTCCGAACATGCCGAAGACCTTTCCCAGGCAGAATATATGCTTATGCAACGCGATCGTTTGCTTTCTGTCAAACGTGTCGAGATTGACTTGTTTGGCCACCAGGCTTATGCCTATGTTGCCCTTGACCATGCGCGCCACGAAGAAGAAGTCTACAAATATGCGAAGTCAGCGCTTAGCGACAAAGATGTATCAAGAGAGGAAATGAATGCTGCAATAAAGACCAAAGGCCTGTTTGTCCTCGTTTCATCGGAGAAGATAGAGACGAAGGATGTGATGCCTCTATACTACACTCGTCAAACAATTGAGCAGGTTTTTGATATAGGTAAGAATTACGCCGAACTTTTGCCGTTGCGTACTCATAACGAAGAGACATTCCGAGGGCATCTTATGCTGTCATTTATTGCTACCGTTGTGTATTTGTCGATGAACCAGTCGCTTAAAGACACTCCATTCAATGCGGAAGGCGCTTTCCTGATTCTCAGCAATCAGAAATGCAAGGTGTTTAATGATCGAATTCTGCCAAAAGAAGCAAATAAGAAAATGAACGATATCTATAAAAAATTAAAAATCATTCCGCCCGTCAGCATTGTTGCCGGTGGTAATAATTAGACCGGGAATTACGGGTAAATTTACGTTATGTACTGTTACAGGAACTTAGCGAGCAAAGGCTCCGTTTTATTTGTAAAGTTAGTTTATTGACGGGCCCTAACCGAAAGGGAGACTGATTGTGATGTTCAGGAAATTTACAAACGGATGCGTAACGTTGGTACAGAAATATCTGCCGGAGCCATTCCTTTTCTGCGTCATCTTGACGGTTTTAGTGTTTGCGTTGGCGATTCCTTTGACCGGGCAAGGGGTGCTTGACATGGTGTTACATTGGGGAAACGGCGCATGGTCACTGCTCGTCTTTTCGATGCAGATGGCTTTGGTTCTTGTGCTGGGCAACGCCATGGCCATATCGCCTCCTCTTCAAAAAACGCTTAAATCTTTGGCAGGCATACCACAAACCGCATTCTCCAGCATCGTTTTCGTCACGCTCATTTCACTGATCGCCTGCTGGATCAACTGGGGCTTCGGGCTTGTCGTCGGAGCTATTTTTGCGAAAGAAATAGCAAAACAGGGTCGCAAAGTAGACTATCGGCTGCTTATAGCCTCGGCCTATTCCGGATTCTTAATTTGGCACGGCGGATTTTCGGGTTCCATTCCTTTAGCTATAGCCAACGTCACAGCCGCTGTAACGTCGCAAACCGGCGGCGCGCTCACGGTGTCGGTTTCCACAAACGATACCATCTTCGCGTCGTTCAACCTGTTCATCTGCGTGGGGCTTTTGGTCTGCCTGCCCCTGGTGAACGCCTGGATGCACCCGTCGGACGACAAAACGATCGTTATTGACGCAGCCCTTTTGAAAGAAGAAGTACGCGCGGCCACCGTACCCGTGACTCCGGCTGAAAAACTTGAAAACAGCCCTCTTTTCTCCCTCATTGCGGTGATCTTCGGAGTGGCGTACCTGTTCCATCACTTCAAGACAAAGGGATTTATTCTGGATCTGAACATCGTCAACCTGATCTTCCTTACACTGGGTATTCTCCTGCACGGAACCCCAATCCGCTATGTGCGCGCTATTGATCAGGCGGTAAAGGGAGCCGGAGGAATCCTGTTGCAGTTCCCCTTCTACGCCGGCATCATGGGAATGATGGTGGGCGTCAATCCCGCGAACGGTTTATCCCTCGCCGGCGTTATAAGTAACGGGTTCGTGGCTGTTTCCAACGCCACAACCTTCCCTCTGCTCAGCTTCCTGAGCGCCGGCATCGTTAATTTCTTCGTTCCCTCCGGAGGCGGTCAGTGGGCGGTACAAGGACCTATCATGATGCCGGCTGGAGCGGCTCTTGGCATTTCTCCCGCCGTTACCGCCATGTCCATCGCCTGGGGTGACGCGTGGACCAACATGGTTCAGCCGTTCTGGGCTCTGCCTGCTTTGGGAATCGCCGGTTTGAGCGCAAGAGACATCATGGGTTACTGTGTTGTCGATATGTTTGTGTCGGGGATTATTATATGCGTAGCGTTCCTTGGAGTCGGCTTACTGTAAAAGTTAGGTTATTAGTGTTGGTTTTGATACCCCGCAGTCTTGCTGCGGGGTAATTCATTGCGGGGGCTGAAAATATTAAGCCCTTACTTGCACAGTGGATATAGCCAATAAGTTAGCCTATATGCAGCATTGAACACTTGAAGCTCTTAGCTTCATTGTGCAAGTAAAGGCTTTTGTATTTGTGCGGGAGCCCCCTTTCGACATGCTGGAAAAAGTGGAGAAAGTGGTCAATTTGGCTTTTCAAAATCCCAAATATCTTCGCTATCGAGATCAGTTTGGCTTATCTGAAGGATTTGAGGATTAAGATATATCCACTGTGCAAGTAAGGGCTTTTTTATATTTGCTTGTCCCCCTTTTTGTTTTGTGAGAAACTTACGCATATTGAGTTTAGGAGAAAGGATTATGACTGTTCCGACAGCGTTCATGAGCGAAGAATTGGATCGGATGAAACAGGAGGGGCTCACACGGCAATGCGAAAATATGTTTTTCAGAGAATATGGACCAGTTTTTTGACGCTCTTCGTCGTCATCTGTAAAGAGCGCTTTCTTCCGTTGCGCATTCATGGGGAGAGGCTGCCGGGTCTTCCTGTTCTTGAGGAGCGTCATCTTGCCTAGGGGCCGTACAGGAAGCAGGCGACGCCGTGCCCTTCTCCCGCGTCCGTCATCGGGGGCTCGCTTTGGGAACAGCGCTCCATCGCCTGGGGGCAGCGCGTGTGAAAACGGCAGCCGGAGGGCGGGTTTATCGGAGAGGGAATGTCCCCCTCCAGGAGGACCTGCTCCGTTTTGCGCGTGGGGTCCGGCATCGGGATGGACGACAGCAGGGCCTTGGCGTAGGGGTGCAGGGGGTTGTCGAAAATGGCGGCCGTGGGCGCGATCTCCATCATCTTCCCCAGGTACATGATGACGACGCGGTCGGAGATGAACTTCACCACCGACAGATCGTGGGTGATGAAGAGGTAGGTGAGCCGCTCCCGCTCCTGAAGGTCCTTCAGGGTGTTCAAGACCTGGCTCTGGATCGAGACGTCCAGCGCCGAGACCGGCTCGTCGCAGACGATGACCTCCGGCCGCACGGCGATGGCGCGGGCGATGCAGATCCTCTGCCGCTGCCCGCCCGAGAACTCGTGAGGGTAGCGGTGACGGTGCTCGGGCAACAGCCCCGCCTCGACCAGAACATCGGCGACGTAGGAATCCAGCGCCTTTTTTCCCCGCGCCAGCCCGTGAAATTTGACGCCCTCCCCCACGATCTCCTTGACCGTCAGCCGCGGGTTCAGGCTGCCGTAAGGGTCCTGAAAGATGATCTGCATCCGCCGCCGAAGGCTTTTCGCGTCGGTCCGGAGCATCTCCCCCACGTCCTGCCCGCCGAAGCGGACGCTGCCGGACGTGGGTTCCAGCAAATGGATCATCGTGCGGCCGATCGTGGACTTGCCGCAGCCGGACTCTCCCACGATCCCCAGGGTCTCCCCCCGGCGCATCGAGAACGAGACCCCGTCCACGGCCTTCACCTGCCCCACGACCCGCTTGAAAAAACCCTTGCGGACGGGGAAATATTTTGTGAGCGCCTCCACCTGAATGTACGCGTCGTTTGTCACCGTCGGCCCTCCGTAAAGTCGCGTTTGCCGTTTTCGTGCAGCCAGCAGCGAACGCTCGCGTTTTTGCCCGGCGCGCCCAACCGAAACAGGGGCGGCTCTTCGCTCCGGCAGCGGTCGAAGGCGTAGCCGCAGCGGCTGTGGAATTTACAGCCGTCGATCTTTTTCAAAGGGCTGGGGACGACGCCCGGTATGGTGGACAGGCGGTCTTGTTTTTCGCAGAACAAAGGGATGGAACGCAGGAGACCCCGCGTGTAGGGGTGCAGCGGCTCCTTGAAAAGAGGCCCCACGTCCCGGTTTTCCACCGCGCGCCCCGCGTACATGACCATCACGCGCTCGGCCATCTGAGCGATGACCCCCAGGTCGTGGGTGATGAAGATAATCGACGAGCCCGTGACGCTTTTCAGTTCGTTCATCAGCCTCAGGATCTGCGCCTGCACCGTGACGTCCAACGCCGTCGTCGGCTCGTCCGCGATCAGGAGGGAGGGGCTGCAGACCAGGCCCATGGCGATCATGACCCGCTGGCGCATCCCCCCGGAGAGCTGATGCGGGTACTCCCTCATGCGCTGCGCCGGCTCGGCGATGCGCACCCGCTTCAACATCTCGACCGTCTCGCCGAAAGCCGCCCTCTGGGTCATCCCTCTGTGGACGATCAAAGGCTCCATGATCTGTTCCCCCACCGTCATCACGGGGTTGAGGCTGGTCATGGGTTCCTGAAAGATCATGGAAATCCGGTTGCCCCGCACGGAGCACATGGAGCTTTCGCTAAGCCTCAGCAGATCCGTGTCCTCGAAGAGAATGTCTCCGCCCGCGACGAAACCGCTGGGCTCGGACAGAAGCCCCATGACGGACAGGGACAGGACGCTTTTGCCGCAGCCGGATTCCCCCACGATCCCCAGGGTCTCCCCCTGTTCGACGGAGAAGGACACCCCGTCCACGGCCTTCACCAACCCCGCGTCGGTGTCGAAATAGGTCTTCAGGTCGTTCACTCGAAGCAAGCTCATGTCCTATCCTTTCCTTTAGCTCTTTATCTTTTCAGCCGAACGTCGAGCGCGTCCCGCAGCCCGTCGCCGAGAAAATTGAAGGCCAGGACGGTGTACATGATCGCCATGCCGGGGAAAAGGGCCCACCACCACTGGCCCGTCGCCAGGTATTGCTGTCCGTCGGAGATCATCAGCCCCCAACTGGGCGCGGGCGGCTGGGCCCCGAAGCCCAAAAAGGCGAGCCCCGCCTCGGTCAGGATGATGCTGCCGATGCCGAGCGTCGCCTGCACGATCACCGGGGCCAGGGTGTTGGGCAGAATGTGTTTGAAAAGAATCGTCCACGTGGGCAGGCCGATGGCCTTGGCGGCCTCCACGTACTCCCGCTCCCGAAGGGACATGAACTGCGCCCGCGTCACGCGCGCGATGGAAACCCAACTGACCAGGCCGATCGCGGTGAACACCACGATCATGCTGGGGTTGTTCAAAACGGCCACGATCGCCAGGACGAACAGCATGAAAGGGAAGGCGAAAATGACGTTGATGAACCAGGAGATCAGGTCGTCCACCCATCCGCCGAAATAGCCCGCCATCGCCCCCAATGGAACGCCGATCAAAAGCGACACCACGGTCGCCAGAAGGCCGATCTGAAGGGAAAGGCGCGAACCGTGGATGACCCGGCTCATGATATCCCGCCCGTAGGCGTCCGTTCCCATCCAGTGATCCGGCGACGGCGCGGCCAGCTTCGCCTTGATCCCCTCCGTCCAAAGCAGTTGTTTGAAGGGGTCGTAGGGCGCGAGCCGGGGCGCGAAGACCGCCACGCCCAAAAGCGCCGCGATCATGAAAAAACCCAGCATCGCGAGCCTGTTGCGCCGAAAGCGCAGCCATGCCTCGTACCACAGGTTGCCGGTGACGCCTGAATCGTTATTATTACCGTTCTCAGTCATAGCGGATTCTCGGGTCCAAAAATCCATAGGAGATGTCCACGAGGAGGTTGGTGAACAAAAACGTGACGGCCATGAAGACGACGACCCCGCGGATCATCGGCAGGTCGCGGGCGAGCAGGGAATCCACCGAAAGACGCCCGATTCCCGGCCAGGCGAAGATGCTTTCCGTCAAGACCGCGCCGGAGAGCAGCGAGGACACCTGCGTTCCGATGATCGTCACCACGGGAATCATCGCGTTTTTCATCGCGTGTTTCATCACGACGACGTGTTTTTTCAGCCCCTTGGCCTTGGCCGTTCGGATGTAGTCCTGACTCAAGACCTCCAACATGCAGGAGCGGGAGAGCCGCGCCGTCAGCGCCGCCGGGCGCACGCCCAGGGTGATCATGGGCAGGATCAGGTATTTGAACGAACCGTCTCCGTATCCGACCCCGGGAACCCACTTCAAAATGTAGGCGAAAAAGAGGAGAAGCAAGAGCCCCACCCAGAAGACGGGGGCGCTGACCCCCGCGATCGCGACGAACATAGCGCCGTAGTCGAAAAGGGAATATTTTTTGACCGCGGAGACCACCCCCGCCGCAACTCCCAAAACCGTGCCCAGCAACAGCGCGCCGAAAGCCAGCTTGGCCGTCGCCCAAAGCCGCGTTCGGATGGCGGAACTCACGGGCTCGTTGTTGCGGTAAGACGTCCCCAGGTCTCCCCTGCAGATCTGTTCCAGAAAGCGAAGGTACTGCACCCCGATGGGCAGGTCCAAGCCCATGTCGGCGCGGATTTTCGCCAGCGTCGCCTCGTCGCCCCTCTGCCCCGTCATGATGGCGACGGGGTCGCCGGGCACGATGTTGATCACGAGAAACACCACGGTGACCACGCCCCACAGCACGGGAATCGTGTAAAGAACCTTCCTCAAGATGTAAGAAAACATCTCTCTCACACCCCCCTTGCGCAAGTTCGTAATATTATCGCACAGTCGACAGGTTCAGGGGGGCAGAACCCGCCCGAAGCGAAAATTTTCATGGTTACTTCCAATGTCCACAACTTAAGCCAAAACCATGGGGCTCCGCCCCACGCCCCGCAGGGGACTCGTCCCCTGACCCTTTACTTTTATTTTTGCGTCGCCCGGCGCGAATTTGCCGATGATCGCCGCTCGGACGAAGCCGGCTTCGCGGCAGGCCGAGAGCATCTCCTCCGCCCGCTGGGGGGCCGCGGCCAGCAGCAGCCCGCCGGAGGTCTGGGCGTCGAACAGCACGTCCGCCTCGGCGTCGTCGCGTTCCCCCTCGATCTGAACCCTGTCTTCGTAAGCGGCGCGGTTTCTGTAGGTCCCCTCGGGGACCAGGCCCGCGTTCGCCAGGTCCAGCACCCCCGGCAGAACGGGAACATCCCGCGGCGACAGATGGAAATCGAGCCCTCCCTCGCCCAGCATGTCCAGAATATGCCCCGTCAGCCCGAAGCCCGTCACGTCGGTGGCTGCGTGCACCTCACGGCGAAGGTCGTCGGAAAACGCGCGGGGCACGTCGTTGAGCGTGGTCATCCACCGCGTCGCCTCCGTCGCGGTCTCGGGGATGTCGATCATGTCCGCCTTGATCCCCGTTATCGCGATGCCCGTTCCGACGGGCTTGGTGAGGATCAAAACGTCTCCCGCCCGAGCGCCGGAGGTTCGCCATATCCTGTCCGCGTCCACCTCGCCATAGACCACCAGCCCGTACTTGGGCTCGTCGTCCTGGACGCTGTGGCCGCCCGCCAGAAAGGCCCCCGCCTCCCGCGTCTTCGAAAAACCGCCGGCCAGAATTTTTTTCAGGACGTCCAGCTCCAGTTTCTTCGTGGGGAACCCCACGACGTTGAGGGCGACGATCGGACGCCCCCCCATCGCGAACACGTCGCTGATGGAGTTCGCCGCCGCCACCTGACCCCACAGATAGGGATCGTCCACCACGGGGGTGATGAAATCCACCGTCAGAACCCCCAGACGCCGGTCGTCGATTTTCCACAACGCGGCATCCTCCCCGCCGCCCCAGGTCGCCAGGATGCGCTCGTCCTCGATATTCGGAATATCCGCCAACACCCGCGCCAGGTCCGCCGGACCTATTTTGGCCGCTCACCCGCCGGACTTGGACATCTCCGTCAAACGCGGCATTTTCATCACCCCCCTCAGGCTTGGCTTTCGATTTAGATTCGATTTAGATTCGATCTCAAATCGCGACGTCGTCGCGGTCGTCGCAGAGGTTCGCGCTCAGGCGCGCCGCCAGTTCCTTTTCTTTAAAATGAGGGAGGAGCAGCATCAGCTTGACCATCAGGGCCTCCCGCGTCATGCTGCCCGCGGACAGCGCCCCCAACTCCAACGCCCTCAGCCCCACCTCGTAGATCGACGGGTCCGTCCCGCCGAAGGGCGACTGCGTCCGCAGGACAAAGGGCACGCCCGCGGCGATTCCCCGCGCCATGGGCTCCAGGAGGCTTTCGTGCATATAGGGCACGCCCCCGAGCCCGTAGCCCTCCAGAACTACGGCTTTAGGGCCCGTCGCCAGGATCGCGTCCAGACTCGCGGCCCGCATTCCGGGGAAAATGGGAACGAGCGCGATGTTGGTCTCGAAGGTCGGGACATCCCAAAAACGCTCGCCGGAAAATTTCGGGCTGTGGGGCGTCAACCACGCGATTTTGTGACTGCCCTTGTCCTGCATCTCGCCCAACTGGGGATAGTCCATGCCGACGAAGGCTTTTTTGCGGCGGCTGTCGATTTTCACGACCTTGGGGCCGTGGATCAGCGCGTCGGCGAACGCGACGCTCACGCCCCTGCGTTTATAGAGGGCGAGCTGGAGGGCGAATTGAAACGCGGCGTAGATGTTCTCCGACGCGTCGCTGCCGGGCTCGTTCGGCGGCAGCATGGAGCCGGTGAGCACCACGGGCGTGGCGACGTCGTGCAGCAGGTAGGAAAGCGCCGAGGACGTCCACGCCAGGGTGTCCGTTCCGTGAAGCACCACGACGGCGTCGCGGTCGCCCCCCTGACGGACGCGTTCCTCCAGGGTCAGCCAATCCCGCGGATGCATGTTGGAGCTGTCCTTGGAAAAAACGTCCAGGATCTCCAGATCGTGCTCGAAGCCCATCAAAAGGGGACAGGCCTCCAACAGTTTTTCCCCGGACAGAGCGGGGACGAGCCCCTGTTTCGACGGCACGGACGCGATCGTCCCCCCTGTCGCGAGCAGCAAAAATTTCATGCTAAAACTCCTCTCCTATCAGCTTTTACGCGGAACCAACGCGGGTGAGCGGAGGCCGCGCCGTCTCCTTCCGCGTCCAACGAGGCATGGTCTTCGTTCAGAAAACACAGATAGTTGACCAGGCGTATGGACTGCAGCTTCATGAAGAACGCCTCGGAATTTCTGGGGGCCGGCGCAACTTTATGCCGAAGTACTCCAATTCTCCCTTTGCGGTTTCCGGTTCCCAGCGCTCGCGTTCCGTTTCGTACTCTCTCCTCCGCAACGCGACCCCGAGGGCGAGCCAACCCGCGATGTAAAGAACCCCGGCGACGAGGTATACCCACAGCATGGGAGCGTAGAAGCGCTCGGAGAATTTTATCCAGACAAACGCGACGACGAACGCCCCGCGCAAAAAAAACTTCGAAAGAAGTCCACAATATTTGGCCTCCTTCCCTATGGCGCTGAGGTCCATCTCCACGGCAGGCGCCGTTGTCAGGGCCATTCCCAACAAGGCGGCCGGAATAGGCGCGCGGGCCGTGACGGCATAGCTCAAAATACAGCATCCCCACAAGGCGGCGCCGCACCAGGCAAAATATAGAAGGCCAAGGAACAGGAACGGATTTATCGAAAAGTCGGGATGTTTCTCCAAGGCCCGATTCAGCATCAAAACCAAAAACGCCATGATCACCAGGAGGCAGGCCCTGAAAATGTAAGGAGAGGCTAAAAGAGCCGCGATCCAAGAGAGCGCGAGCCCCCAATGTCCCGAGAGCAAAAGCCAAATAAAAGCGATAACGTCCCACGCGTCTCGCAAAAGTGGATATATCTTCAAAATAGCGGATTTGAGCACCTTCGTCATCTCCTAGATCACGGCCACGGCGTAAAGGCGATCACGGCATACATTCATAGCGTCCCTTTTCAGTTCCTCGCGCCCTCCTCGAACAGGAAACCCGTTACGGTCAAAAGGGCCGACTCGCCGTCCGCGATGCGGACGTCCCGGTCCGCGCGCAGGATACGCGCCGGCGTGCAGGTGCCGTCGGAATAAAAATAAACGATCTCGGGCTCCAACCGCCACTCCTCGCCGCTCAGAGGGTGACGGGGCTGGAATGGTTTCCACTCGAGCGTGTACTTGGATGGGTCGAAGCGATCCTCCACCTTGGTGAGGGCCTCCACGACCACATATCCCCGGTCCGCCCGGTCGGAAACCTCCATGCGCAACCGCACGCTGTAGCCGTCCAGGGCGAGATCCGCGATCTCCATCACCGCGCGCCGCAGGGTCCTCATGGGCGGCTCGAAAGAAAAGAACCCCTTCGGCAGCACCATGACGCCCATCATGGCGACGATCCCCACCACGATCATGACCTCTATCAAGGTAAAACCCGGCCGGGAGGTCAGGCCAAGGAGCTTCCGGGGGGGGCGGGCTCCGCCCCCCTGGGCTCGAATGTTTACAATGTTTAGGGAGTCCTTAGGCGGCTTCGTGGTTGGTGATGTCCGCATCCCAACCCTCGCCGCCTTCCTCGCTGTTGCGGCCCGTCGAGATGACGTCGTACCCGCCCTTCTCGCCGGGGCAGCGATAGATATAGGGGTTCCCCCAGGGGTCGTCCGGGATCCTGCTCATGTAGGGTTCGGGCGGATATTTTTTGGGAATCGGCGCGAGGGTGGGCTTCTTGACCAGGGCGTCCAGCCCCTGCTGGGTGGTTGGGTACACGCCGTTGTGCATGCGGTACATTTCCAGCGCCGTGACGAAGGACTCGATCTGGGTCTTCGCCGCCGTGCGCCGGGCCTCCTCCACGTTGCTGCCGATCCTCGGGACGACGATAGCCGCCAACATCCCCAGGATGACCACCACCACCATGATCTCGATCAAGGTGAAGCCCGGACGCCTCCTGAATTTCCGTTTTCCGCGTTTTTCGCGTTCTTTTTTTATCGCGTTTGCCGTCATGAAACTCAATCCCCCTTCATCGTCTTGCCAGTTCGAAAAAACCCGCCCTTCGCCCCGCGAAGCTAACGGGTCCAGGGCCCCCGGCCCTGGTTATTTGACCATGCCGGAGAGGTCGAAAATGGGCATCAATATCGCCACCACGATAAAGCCCACGGCCAGTCCCATCGTCAATACCATTGCCGGTTCCATCAACGTGGCGATCCGCTCCATCTGGCTCTGGGCGATTTCCCAGTTGTTCTGCCCCACGTTGGTCAGCGCCTCGATCAGATCGCCGCCCATTTCCCCCACTCGGATGACGTAGACGACCTCCTCGGGAAAGCCGGTTTTCTCCAGGGCCTTGTCGAAGCGGTGCCCCGCCCGGACCAGGTCGGCGATCTCCAGCCAGCGCCGCGGGTTCTCGTCCATGGAAGAGGCCATTCTCAGGCCCTGAACCAGCGGAATCCCGGACTTCAACAGCGTGGAGAGGTGCGTCATGACCAGAGATATCGTCAATCGCTCGCGAAGGCCGCGCATGAAGGGCATCTGGAGCTTTTTGCCCCGCCGCTTCATGACCAGCCAGAAGACGAAGAACGCGGTCAGAATGGGGAGTCCGTAGGTGTTGACGAAATCCGCCAAGCCGAGCAAAATCCGCGTCGGCAGCGGCAGCGTCTGCCCCATGTCCGTGAACATCTCCGCGATTTTCGGGACCACGTAGCTCAAAAGAAAACCCACGACCCCGACGCCCACCACCACCATGACGATGGGGTAGGTCATGGCTCCCTTGATTTTGCGCCTCAGGGTCTCCTCCATCCGAAACTGCTGCGCGGCCTGCTCCAGCACCGCAATCAAGGAACCGCTCTGCTCTCCCGACTCCACCACGCGCCACAGGGCCTCGCGAAACGCGCCGCTCTCCCCAAGGGCGGCGTGGAACTTCTTTCCTCCCTCGACCGCGGTCAACACGGCGCGGATCGCGGAGTTGATGCGCTTGTCCCGGCTCTGCTTGCCCAGTATTTTCAGCGAATCGGCCAAGGGCAGCCCCGACCTCAAGTACGACGCCAAAGAACGGCAGAACAGGATATGAGCGTCCAGGGACATCAGCTTAACCTTCTGCCGGGCGATTTTTTCCTCCGCCTGAGACACGTCGACCACGACGACGCCGCGCTCCGTCAGGCGCTCCACGGCGTGCACCGAAGACGAGGCCTCCACCGTCCCCTTCGTCTGTTTTCCCTTACTGTCGTAACCCGAGTAGTTGAAATGGGGCACGAGACCACTCCTTCGTTCCGTTTTTATCGGCCCCATTATAACATTCACAAGTCCAGGGGGGCAGAGCGGTCAGCTCCCGCCGGGCACGGAATCTCATTCTGAATCTTATTTCGAACCTTATGCCGAACCTTATTCCGAATCTCATGCCTCAAAACTCCCGGCGTCGTTCTCGGAAGTACGTTTTTGCCTCGTCGAGCAGCGCCTCGTCCGACAGGAGGTCCCATGCCGTGAGAGCCAGGGCCTTCGCCGCCCGGATCATGGCGTCGTATCCGTAGTCGGAATCGGCGGCGCGGGCGAACTCGGGCGAGTGCGTGGGGATCTTCACGCCCTGGGTGATGTCGATGTACGCGTGGATCCCCGGGACGGTCTGGGTGACGATCCCCACGTCCGTGGAGCCGACGCCCTGCCCGTAGGTCCGCGTGGAGGTTTTCTCCCCCACGGCCTCGTAGTTTTTGTCGAGCGCTTTGGCGATGGGGACGTTGACGTAGACCTCCGGCTGCGCGTCGCTCTCCGTGATCTGGAACTTGCAGCCCGTCATGAGCGCGGCCCCCTCGGCGATGGCGGTCATCTTCTTCTCCATCTCCAGCACCTGGTCCATGAGAAGCGCGCGAAGCCCCATTTCCGCCTTGGTGTGGTCGGGGATGGTGTTGAAGGACTGGCCCCCGTTCACGATGATCCCGTGGACGCGGGTGCGCTCGGTCATCTGCTGACGCATTAGGGAGATTCCGTTCCAAAAGGCGATCATCGCGTCGAGGGCGTTGACGCCTTTGTAGGGGGCGGCCGCGGCGTGGGCCGCGACGCCGAAAAACTCCACAAAAAAACGTTTGATCGCGTAAGAGATGTCGAACCCCGTGCTGATGTTCGTGGGGTGAATCAGCATGGCCGCGTCCATGTCGTCGAAAACGCCCGCGCGGGCCAGCAGCATCTTGCCGCCGCCGTGCTCCTCCGCGGGGCATCCCACGAAAAAGACCGTTCCCCTTCCGGGCTCCAGGCCGCTCCGTTTGAGCGCCGCGGCCGCCCCGGCGGAGATCGTTCCGATAAGGTTGTGCCCGCAGGCGTGCCCGATCTCCGGCAGGGCGTCGTACTCGCCCATCAGCGCGATATGGGGTCTGCCGGTTCCGTACCGGGCGACGAAAGCCGTTTTCAGGCCCGCCTGCCCCCAGTCCACCGCAAAACCCTCTTTTTCGAGAAACCCGGCAAGCTCCCCGGAGGACCGGGTCTCCTGAAACGCGGTCTCGTTGTAAGCGAAAATCGCCTCGGCGATCCGCCGCAGCGAGGGAGCCATCTCCTCCACCGCCGCCGTTATCCTGTCCCTCACGGCGACACCTCCACGCCCTTCACGCCCTTCGCCCCAAGGGAGGCGACGAGCGCCTCGATCCGTTTCGCCCCTTCCTCGCCGCAGCGGATCCGGGCCTCGCAATACTCCGAGGAGGCGCTGGCGCGCTCGCCGCTGGACACGCTCTCGACGGAGACGAGTCCGCTTCCGACGAGTCCGTCCCCGGCGAGCCCGTTCCCTTCGATCAGGGCGTCCAGAATCCTCACCATCTTCGCGATGGCGTTGTCCCCCACCCAACTGCAAACGCTGCCGTGGGCCTGCGTGCCGTGGCACTTGATCGTTACCCCGCCGTTCGGCATGTTTTTCTCCTCCTATCGCGTTATAGTGAATTGAAGTAAAAGGCCTAAAGCTAGAATAGCTAAAAGTGAATTGAAGCAAAAGGCCTAAAGCCAGAATAGCTAAAAAGTGAATTGAAATAAAAGGCCTAAAGCTAGAATAGCTAAAAAGTGAATTGAAATAAAAGGCCTAAAGCTAGAATAGCTAAAAATAGTTTTTTAAAGGATTAGCTTACGAAGTCCTCGAAGCCCATCAGGTCTTCGAGGACGCCAAAATACGTTTTGGCGCAGTTGATCACGTCTTCTATGTCCACGTTCTCGTTGTAGGCGTGGATGCCCGGCGTGTTGGCCGGACCGTACTGGATGGTGGGAATGCCCTTGTAGCGGTAGAATTTGGCGTCGCTTGTGGCCCACTGCCAGGCCGGAACCACCGTCCGGCCCCACACGAGGGTCGCGTTTTCCACGGCCGACGCCGCCAACTCGCTCGACGGGTCGGTGCAGGCGGCGTCCTTGCGGCGCGGATACTCCACGGTTATGCCCGCGCACTCGCGGGCGATCTCCTCGATCCGGTCCTTCACGCTCTCGACGGAGAGCCCCACCGGCGTCAGCGCGCCCACCAGAGCCCGGCACAGGCGGGGCGACGCGCCGTCCAGCGCCATCAGGTTCACGTTGACGTGATCGATGGCCCGCTCCACCCCCTCCGCCGCGAGGCACTCCCGTATGATCCGCTTGGAATCGGCCAGCACCCGAAGCTGATCGGCGCGGTACGTGCCCTCCAGCTCGGACAAAGCCGAGAGGCGGGCGAGGAAGCGCGTCATCTTGTGAACGGCGTTGTCTCCGCTCCCCTCCTCTCCGCCTCGGGCCGTCGCTTCGATCCTCATGCTGCCCTTCTGCCCGACCTCCACGTTGTTCCAGGTGGTGGGCTCCGGCACGAGGCAGAAATCGACCCCGTCGGCGTAACCGTTCTCGGTCAGCCAGAGGGTTCCCTTTTCGCCCCCCGATTCCTCGTCGTGGACGATATGCAGGACAAGCTTGCCGTTCAGGTTCAAGTTCTCGCGGACGATCGTCTTGGCCAGAAACAGCGCCATGCCCACGCCGCACTTCATGTCGGACGCCCCGCGCCCGAGAATATGCCTGTCGGTGATCGTCCCGCAGTAGGGCGAATAGTCCCACCGGGACAGGTCCCCCACCGGCACGATGTCGTTGTGCCCGTTGATGACGCCGACTTTCCCCCCCTCTCTGCCCAGGCGGGCGACGATGCAGGGGACGTCGTCGGGCCCCCGCAGGATCTCGTGCGAGATTCCGGCGTCGGCCAGATAGGCGTGGACGAACTCGACGATAGCCTCCATCTGTCCCATTTTTTCGCTGGGGATCTTGATCAGGTCGGCGCAAATTCCCAGCAGCTCGTCCCGCTTCCTGTCGGTCAAGGCCCAGAGTCTACGTGTGGTTTCAAGATTTTTCATCGTCAACGTTCCTTTCGAAAACATTTAGGCTCAGGGGGGCAGAGCCCGCTCTAAGCGACTCACTTCGTTCGCCGCTTTATCGCTGGGCCCCCCCGGAGACCCCCCGAAGCTCAGGGGGGCGGGTTGGGCTAGGGTTGAACGGGGGCTAAAAAGCAGGCCACTTCGTGCCCGACGCCCGTCAGCTCGGGGACCTCCTCGCGGCAGCGGGGCTCGCACCTGGGGCAGCGCGTGGAGAAGGCGCATCCCCTCGGCAAATTCATCGGGCTGGGGACCTCCCCGGTCAGCCGGATTTTCCTCTTTTCCTCGAAAGGGCTCTCCGGCGGAATGGCGGAGAACAGCGCCTCCGTGTAGGGATGGAGCGGGGCGGCGTAGATTTCCGCCTCGTCGCCGAGTTCCACGATCTTGCCCAGGTACATGATGGCGATGCGGTCGCTGATGTACTTGACGACGCTCAGGTCGTGCGAGATGAAGATATAGGTCAGCTTCAGCTTTTTTTTCAGATCGCACAGCAGGTTGACGACCTGCGCCTGCACGGATACGTCCAGGGCGGACACCGGCTCGTCGCAGACGATGAGTTTGAGGTTCATCGCCAGGGCTCGGGCGATGTTCAGCCGCTGCCTCTGCCCGCCGGAGAACTCGTGAGGGTAGCGCGTCGCGTGGTAATAATCCAGCCCCACCATATTCAAAAGCTCCGTCACGCGCTCTTTGCGCTCCTTTTTCGTGCCGATGCCGTGGATCGTCATGGGCTCCTCGATCAGGTAGCCCGCGGTTTTACGCGGGTCCAGGGAGGAGTAGGGGTCCTGCGATACGATGTTCAGCTCTTTTCGCAGCGCCTTCATCTCGCCGCGCGAAAGCTCGGTCAAAGACCTGTTCCTGTAGAAGATTCTGCCGGACGTGGGCTCGATCAACCGCAGCAGGGTCTTGCCCAACGTGGATTTGCCGCAGCCCGACTCGCCGATAATGCCCAGCGTTTCCCCCTCCCGCACCTGGAAGGAGACGTCGTTCACCGCTTTGAGTTCCATAGGCGGCGCGAACAGCGCCGCGCTTTTTATCCTGAACGTCTTGGTCAGGCGCTCGACCCTCAACATCGGCTCCGCCGTTTCGACTTCGGGCATCGCTCACGCCTCCTTTCTCGTCAGACGCCCGCCGGAGGTCTGAAAGTGGCAGGCCGCGAAATGTCCGGGCTCCAACTCGATCAGCGGCGGAACCTCCTCTTTGCAGACGTCCCCCCGGTAGGCGCATCGGTTGTGAAAATTGCAGTTGCGCGCGGTGAGCCTCAGGTCGGGCGGCGTTCCCGGAATGATCGCCAGGGGCTTTTCTTTACCCTTTTCCTTCCCCGCGCCGAGCCTCGGCATGGAGTTCAAGAGCCCCCAGGTGTAGGGGTGCAGCGGGTTGCGATAGAGGTCTTTCGCCGTGGCGTACTCCACCGTTTTGCCGGCGTACATCACCATGACGGCGCCGCAGAGGCTCCACACGACGCCCAGGTTGTGCGTCACCAGAATCACGGACGTCCCCATCTCGCGTTGCAGGTCCACCAGCAGGTCCAGCACCTGGGCCTGGACGGTGACGTCCAGGGCCGTGGTCGGCTCGTCGGCGATGATCAGCTTGGGCCGGCACGCGATGGCCATGGCGATGAAGACCCGCTGGCGCATCCCACCGGAAAATTCGTGAGGGTAGGAGTTCATCCGCTTTTCCGGCTCGGGGATGCCCACCATCGTCAGGGCCTTCACCGCCTCGCTCCACGCCTCGGCGTTGGAGAGCCGGCGATGCGCCCTCAGAACCTCGATCACCTGGTCGCCGATCTTGAAAACCGGGTCCAAGGAGGTCATGGGGTCCTGAAAGATCATCGAGATCTCCTGACCTCTGATTTTCAGCATGTCCTTTTCCCGCACTTCGACGAGGTCCCGTCCCTCGAACAAAATGCTGCCGTCCACGATCCGGCCGTTTTTCGGCAGAAGGCGCATGATGCTGTTGGACGCGACGCTTTTTCCCGAGCCGGACTCCCCGACAATGCCCAGCGCCCCGCCCCTTGCCAGGTCGAAAGAGACCCCGTCCACCGCTTTGACCACCCCCGAGCCCGTGAAAAAGTGCGTCCGCAGGTCGCGCACCCGCAGCAGGGTTTCGCCGGCCGCTTCGTTTGCATTCTGGCGCATTCCCGTTCGCATTCTTATCTCTCCCGTTTTCACGTCTTCATTTTGGGGTCGAGAACGTCGCGAATCCCGTCGCCCAATAGGTTGAAACCCAGCACGGTCAGCAGGATGGCGAGGCCGGAGTAAAGCGCCAGGTGAGGGGCCGTCTGCAAACAGTCCTGCCCCGACTTCAAGATTCCGCCCCAGGAGGCCGTCGGCGGCGTGATGCCCATGCCGAGGAAGCTCAGCGACGCCTCCGTCAAAATGGCCCCGGCCACGTTCAGCGTGGCGTAGACGATGACCTGCGAGAAGACGTTGGGGAGAATGTGCGCGAAGATCAGCCGGACGCTCGACGCGCCCAGAGCGGCCACGGACTTGATGTACTCCTCGTTCTTGACGAACAGCACCTGCCCCCGCACGATGCGCGCGTAGCCCGGCACGTTCGCGATGCCGATCGCCAGGATGACGTTTTGAATGCCCTCCCCGAGGGTCGTCAGCAAAAGGAGCGCCAGCAGAATGAACGGGAACGCGAACATGCCGTCCATGACCCGCATCAGAAAGCTGTCGAGCATCCCCCCCTCGAAACCCGAGATCAACCCGAGCAGGACGCCGACCACCGCGCCGATCGCCATGCCGCCCACCGACACCAAAATGGAGATGCGCGCGCCGTAGACGACGCGGGCGAACAGGTCGCGCCCGAATTCGTCCCCGCCCAAAATCATTCCGCGCTCTCCGGGCTTCGCGTACATGTTGACGAAGTTCATCTTGTTGGGGTCCTTCCCCACCAGCGAGGGGCCCAAAATAGCGGTAAAGACGACGACCGCGACGATGACGAACCCGGCGAACGCGCTCTTGTTGCGGCACAGCTTGCGCCACACGCTGTTGGCCGCGCGTTCCCTCAAAATCATCGCCTGCTGAGCCGCCCCCGACAGATCGCCTTCCCTTTCGCCGCCTGGCGTCAGCGCCCCCGACATTTTCGACATCTTCGATATCTTCGACATTTTCCATGTCATCAACGCGCCCCCCTTTCCGTTTCGTAGGTGATCTTCGGGTTCAGGTAGGTGTAGGCGATGTCGACGATCAGGTTGATGAGCACGTAGATGAAGGCCATCAAGAGGACGCTGCCCTGGATGACGGCGTAGTCCTTGTTGCCGATGGCCTCGACGATCAGGCGTCCCATGCCCGGCCAGGAGAAGATGGACTCGACCAATATCGCCCCGCCCATCAAAAAAGAAAACCGCATCCCTATCACCGTGACGACCGGCGGAAGCGCGTTCTTCAGCGCGTGCTTGAAGATGACGGTCCGCTCGCCGATGCCCTTGGCCCGCACCGCCTTGATGTAGTCCTGGTGGATCACGTCCAGCATACTGGCGCGGGTGACACGGGCGAAGTTCGCCATGCTTCCGGTGGACAGGCA
Organism: Synergistaceae bacterium; assembly: GCA_031274425.1. Classification (GTDB taxonomy): domain Bacteria; phylum Synergistota; class Synergistia; order Synergistales; family Aminobacteriaceae; genus JAISLU01. The sequence goes on from JAISQE010000002.1 coordinate 18,599, forward strand.
GAAGGCGGGCATGACCAGGTGGCTCAGGACGTCGCCGATCCCGTTGCCGAAACTGCCCATCCCGATGGAGGGAAGCCACCCCAGGCGGACGCTGAAGACCAGCACCAGCATCAACCCCAGCCAGAAAGGCGGCATGGAGACCCCGACCAGCGCCGCGAGCATGGAGGCGTAGTCGAAGATCGAGTATTGCCTGCAGGCCGACACGATGCCGACCGGTATGCCCACCAGAAGGGCGATGAGGATGCTCGCCCCGGCCAGGTAGATCGTGTTGGGCAGTTTTTCCAGTAAAATCGTCAAAACGGGACGGTTGTACCGATAGGATTTCCCGAAATCTCCCCGCAGCACGCCCAACAGGTACTTCCCGAACTGCTCGGGGATGCTCTTGTCCAGGCCCATCTCCAGGGTCATCTTTTCGACGGCCTCGCGGGGAGCCTGCGGACCCAGAATAATCATGGCGGGGTTGCCGGGCATCAGCCGCGTGATCGCGAAGACGATCGAGACCACGATGAACAACACCGGAATCAACTGCACCATTCTCTTCAATATAATCTTTGACACGACCGGAACCTCCCCAGTAAAGCCGAACCCGGATAAAAACGTTCAAGCCCAAGGGGCGGAGCCCGCCAGATCCCCTGGGCTTGAACGGATGCTGCCCTTCTTACCATACCTATACGATCCAGCCGTATTTTGCCTCTTTACTTATTTATTTATTTGCCTATTTGCCTATTTGCTGAGCCAGACGTTGGTGCTCGGGGAACAAAACACCACGGCGCTGTCGGGCTTGCCGGTGTAGCCGTTCACTTTTTTGGACATGCCGGTGAGGTTGTTGCCGATGGAGAAGTCGATCTGCGGGTAGTTTTCCACGATGATCCTGAGGGCTTTTTTGTAGAGCTCGGCCCGCTGCGCCTGATCGGAGACCTTCACGGCCTCGTTCAGGAGGGCGTCCACCTCCTCGTTTTTAAAGCCCTGCCCGTTGCCCAGCGCGCCGATGGAGCGGGAGTGGAACATCTGGTCGAGGTAAAAGTAGGGGTCGGGATACCAGGTCCAGCTCATGGCGTAGATGGGGGCGTTGCCGGAGGACGCCGTGGCGCTGAACGTGCCCCACTGGGCGGTCTGAATCTCCACGTCGATGTTCAGGTTTTCCTTCATGTACTGTTGGAAGATGGTCGCTATTTTGATCGAGGACTGAGTGTCCGACGTGTAGTATTTGATGGAAAAGCCGTCCGGGTAGCCCGCCTCGGCCAGAAGGGCCTTCGCCGCCGCCGGGTCGTAGCCGGGAATCAGGCTTTCCAGGCTCGGGTCATACCCCCAGGAGTTGGGCGGAAGCGGCAGGTAAGCGCGCCGGCCGTCGTCGTAGCGGTAGAGGGCCTGACACATCTGATCGATGTCGAGCGCCATGATCATGGCCTTGCGGACGCGGATATCCTTCGTGGGGCCGTTGACCTGATTGAAATAGATGTAGCTCACGCGCATCCCCGGCACGTTCTCGACGATCAGATTGGGGTCGCTGGCGACGACGTGAATGGACTCGTCGCGCAGGTCGTTGGCGATGTCGATTTCGCCCGAACGCAGGGCGTTGGCCCTCATGTTCGCGTCGGGAATGTAGCGGTAAACCACCCCGTCCAGGTAGGGCTTGGGCCCCCAGTACTTGTCGTGCCGCGTCAGCTCGCAGCGCTCGTCCGTCACCCATTCCTTCATCGCGAAAGCGCCCGTCCCCACAAGGTGCGCGCCGAATTCGTCGCCCCACCCCTCCGCCTCTTCCTTGGGAACGATGACGTTGCCCCCGTTGGTCAAGGCCGTGACGAAGGAGGCGTTCGGCGTCTCCAGGAAGCAGTTTACCTCGAACTCGTTGACGATTTCAACGTGATCCAGCATCGCGAGCCTGTTCATGGCCGACTGCCTGCGGGAGCGCTCCAGCGAAAATTTGACGTCCTCCGCCGTCATCTGACGTCCGTTTTGGAACTTGCCGGGCTGAAAGTACGCGTCCTTGCGAAGTTTGAAGTTGTAGACATCCCCGGCCTCGTTGGCGCTCCACTCCGTCGCCAGGGAGGGAACGAAGGAGGAAAAGTCGTCGCTGTACCGGACCAGCGTGTCGCAGACCACGTTGATGATCTGGTTTTCGTAAACGCTGGTGTACTTGATGGGGTCGGTATTGGCCGCGATGGCGGCCAGCCCCATCCTCAAAACGCCGCCAAACTTCTCCTCCTCTTTGACCTCCGCGCCGCTCGCCACGCCGAGAGCCGCCGTCAGCAACGCCACGCAAATCAAAACCGCCGCCGCCGCGCTCTTCACAACAAATTTCCTCATATTTCACGCCTCCTTGATTTGAATTTCTGAAAATTATAGCACGACGCCCCTTGTCGCACCGAATATAAAGAGCGGACACTGCCGAGTTTAACAAGAACGCGAACATATTTTTAACCTATTTAATATGGAAGAAAATTCTTCGGGTTTGCAACGCAGAAGGGGAAACTCTATCAACCTAGTCGCCATCGAGGTCGGCATGGAATTCAGTCAAAAATGTAACATAACCTGGTTGTGTTACATTTTATTTTTTCGTCAATCACTCCCCTCACTGGCTTTTGTGCCATTTTGGCCCCT
>JAISQE010000023.1 GCA_031274425.1 Synergistaceae bacterium
GTCCTGAACGAACACCATATTTACTGTGAGACCAGAGGGAGAAGAAAAGGGGGCGGGGTGTTTCTCGGGTATCGCCCGAGAGTTGCGGAGGCGAACGATTCGTCGCCCCGCGTCTTCTCCAGGGAAGTTCCCTGGAATAAAGCCGACAGCTTCACAAGCTTTCCATCGATGCGGACGATATTGGTAAAACGCGGCATATGGGAGATGGTCAAGCTCTACATGCCCGACGACGAGACCCATGAGAAGGTGCGGGCCTTTCTCGCGTCGCAGGTGAGAGAGCGCACGCCGTGATTTTCAGGTCGGAAAGGGCGTTGAAATACTGATGAAAAAAGAAATATTCGGCTACATCGACCAAATCGCCCCCAAGCTGTGCGAGATGGCCGATTATATTTTCGACAATCCGGAACTGGGTTTCGAGGAGCGCAAGGCATCGAAACTGCTTACCGATTATTTGGCGGAGGCCGGTTTTTCGGTGGATTTGGGGCTCGGCTCGCTGTCCACCGCTTTCCGCGCCGTGTACGAAAACGGGAAAGGAGGTCCCGCGATAGGCCTCCTCTGCGAGTATGACGCGTTGCCTGGCTTGGGACACGGCTGCGCGCATCATGTCCAGGGCCCAGCGATCGTTGGGGCGGCGGAATCGTTGATAAAAAACGTGGGAGATCTTCCCTACAAGCTGATCGTTTACGGAACCCCGGCTGAGGAAGGCGGGGGCGGCAAGATAAAAATGCTGGCCGAAGGGCGCCTCATGGACATGGACGTCGCCCTCATGACTCACGGCGGGCCCGCGACGCAAACGGACGTGAAGAGCATGGCGCTGTCGACCGTCAAGGCCGTTTTCCGGGGCAGGAGCGCACACGCGGCGCTGAAGCCGGAGGAGGGCAGGAGCGCGTTGGACGGCCTGCTTCTGGCGTGCCACGGGATAGAATTTCTGAGGGAACACGTCAGAGACGACACCAGGATGCATTATGCGATACTTGACGCCGGCGGTCCGGCCAATGTCGTCCCGGCGGTCGCCGAGGGGGAGTTTGTGATCCGATCCTACAGCTCCGCGTATCTCGATGAGCTTTTGGCCCGATTGCGCGATGTGCTGAAAGGCGCCGCGATTATGAGTGGAACGACCGTGGAGACAACGATGGAAAAGAGGCTGGAAAGCAAGCTGCCCGCCTATAAGCTCAACGAAATTCTGATGCTGAACGCCGAGCTGGTGAACGCGCCGAACAGGAAACCGGCAAGAGAGAAGACCGGTTCCACGGATTTTGGAAACGTGACGTGCGCGATCCCCGGGGCCGTTATAAGGGTCGCTTTCGTCCCGGACGGAACGCCCTCTCACTCGACGGAGTTTGTCTCGGCCGGAAAAGGGCGCGAGGCGCACGACGCGGTTGCGCTGGCGGCGAAGATATTAGCCGGAGCCTCTTTTGACATGATGGAAAACCCGGAACTGGTAAAAGATATAAAGCGGGAATTCGCCGAGGCCAAGGCCGCGGTGTGACTCCAATTTCAAAATTCAAGCTCAGGGGGACGGAGCCCGCTCTAACGCGGACCGTCTAATTTGGGTTTTGTTGTATTATAGTTCGCGTCAGGTTGGATTTTGAGCCCCTGGAATCTACATGAGGAGGTCATTTTATGCATCCAGGCCGTTTGTTGCGCCGTAGCTTTTCGCGCCCGGCGACAAAATATCGGAGCTTTGCCGGGTCATGAGCGACGCTCCTGTCAATATATTCACCCTCGACATCTCCCCGCGGTGGTTTTCGCTGCCGCCGTTCATCGCGATTTTCACCGTAATGGCGACGAGCCTGTTTTCTTCCGGCGCCTCCGTTCCGGTTGACGAGGCGTTATGGGGGCTCGTCGGGTTGCTTTTCGTCATTTTGACCGTCCTTTATGGACTCTTTATTCGGCAAGACTTCCCCAAGGGACTTTTTCCCGTTCAGCTCATCGCTCAGGGCCTTCTCTTGTGTCCGCTCTCTTTGCGTTTTGGGGCGCGGATGTTTCAATGGCTTGGGGTGACTATGACTGTTTGCGGCGCCGTCGTCTTGGTGGTGCTCTACTACCGATCCCGCATCGTATCCCCCGACGGCGGCTACGTCATGGTTCCGCCGGAGCTTGACAAGCTGCCGCTGCCCTGCGCCTACACGGACAAAGAGGGGAACGTTCTCTCCGTGAGCGACGCGCTGCTGCAGTTGGCGCAAATGCCGCGTACGATCGCGACGGGGGGGAAAATCACCTCACTCTTGCCCCTCGACCAAGATACCATCGACATGGAAGGCAAGACGTGGAAAATCCTCCAAACTCCCCTGGGAAACGATACCTATTATTTCCAGCTTGAAGAAGTACGCGACGGGGTCGTGACGTTGCCGTCGCACGCGGAGGGGGAGATCGCTTTCGTCGACGCCGCGACCTCTCTTTGCACCCGGACCTACGCCGCCAGACGCGTGGGGGAAGAACTCTATCGCATTCGACGTTACCAGCGATGGATGTCCGCCGCTTTGTTGCGCATGGTTTTCCGGGGAAACAACGCGCCCGCGAAAGAGGACGAAATTTTCAACGCGTATTGTCGATTCATCCGCGCGACTACGAGGGTGACCGATATTTCCTGTCTGGTGGGACCGAGGGACATTCTCGCAGTTTTTCCAGAGACGCAGTTGGACAGGGCCGAAGAAATCATGGGCAGGCTGGCCGATTTCGTCCCCCACGTTCAAGAGCAGCTTGCCGGGTTCGACGGAGCTGCCGAAATTCGGGAGTGCGTCGCTTTTTGGGGTTCGCCTTCGGAGGACGTTCTTTTCGAGCAAGTGCTGGAAAAATTGGACAAGGCTTTAGGCATCTGATCGATTTTTCCATTTTTTGATTTTTTCATCGTTCTCAGGAGGTCTTTTTTGATTCGCAACGTGCTGATTTTTTTTGTCGTCACCAACGTCTATCTTTATCGGAAGCTGTTTTTGGGTTTTGGAAGCGGTTTGTGGAACTGGCTCTATCTGCCTTGGGCTTTTCTGGCGGCGGCTTTGCCCTTCGCCTCTCGTATGGGAATGTTTGGCTCCGGGCGCATGTCCGAGATAGTGTTTGCCCTTTCTTTCACCTGGGTCGCGATCGTGGGGATGGCCTGCGTCGGCTTTTTTTTCATGGACGCCGTTTCCCTTGCGGCTCGCCTCGTCGATGGCTTCACGGGGGCTTCTCTGTGCTCTCGCTTCTTTGCGCCGCGCAAGTGCGTCCCCATCACGTTTTTTTTGATCGTCGCCGTTGTGCTTTACAGCTTCTATGAGGCATGGGCCGTTCGGCGCGTGGACCTCACCCTCGAAACGCCGAAACTGCCCGAGGGGGTCGAACGTTTGCGGCTCGTTCATCTCACGGACGTTCACATCGGCGGAGTGTACACTTTGGGGCGGCTCGCGAGGGTCATGGACATCGTGCGCTCCGCCGAACCGGATCTTCTGGTGATGACAGGGGATCTGGTCGACGGCGACATGAGTTATCGCGAGCGCGAGGCGGAACTTCTGACGACCCACGGGGCGAAGTACGGCGCTTTCACCATCGCGGGAAACCACGATTTCTACTCCGGAATCAATCAGGCCGTTCAATTTATGGCGCGTGCGAATCTCTCCGTCATTCGCGACAGCCGCGTGGACGTTGCGGGCATCGCGATTATCGGTTTGGACGATCCCGCGAAGTTTGGGCGGGGCGTCCTCGATGGCGAATTCCTGCCCGAGGGAGTGGCCTTCCCGGACGACAGGTTCGTGCTGCTCCTGAAGCATCGTCCGCAGGTTCTAGAGGGCACGGAGGGAAAGTTCGACCTGCAATTGTCCGGCCACACGCACGGCGGCCAGATTTGGCCGTTCGGCTATATCGTGAAGTGGGTGAACAAACACGTGCAGCACCTGTCCTATTGGGGAGGCAGTGCCGTCTACGTCAGCAACGGAGCTGGGTTCTGGGGGCCTCCTCTGCGTTTCCTGACGCCGCCGGAGGTTACGGTGATCGACCTGGTGAAAAGACAAGACGAGCCGAAGGACTCAGCAAAGGAATAAAAAGTGCCCGCAGAGTTGATCCTTCCAAGAGAAGAATATCTGGATAGCTGCGTGGCGGCGAGCAAAGAATTTTACGATCTCCGCATAAAGACCTTCGGTTTGTACGACCCGGATGCGATGGATGCGGACAAGTGGAAAAAGACCATTCTCAAAAGCTACGAAACGATCCGCAAGGGTCTGAACCTGCCGAAGGCGTACGTGCCCGCCTCCACGTTTTGGCTGGTGGAGAACGGAGAGTTCGTGGGGATAGGCAATATTCGACACAGGCTGACGGAGGCGCTGCTGCGTTTCGGAGGGCATATTGGCTACGCCGTAAGGCCGACGAAATGGAATCGAGGATACGGAACGCTTCTGTTGAGGTTTTTGTTGAAAGAGGCGGCTCGCCTGGGTATCGAGGAAGCCCTTTTGACCTGCGACAAGGCCAATATCGCGTCCGCCGAGGTGATGAGGAAAAACGGCGGCGTTTTTATCGACGCTTTCGAAGACGTCATCTGCGGCGAGCCGAGAATTACCTGCCGGTATAAAATCGCCGTCAAAAATATCATAAATTATTGCATAATAGATACTTAAAAATAATGCACAGCTATATATTTTAATTTGAATATCATGAAATATTGCTATAAGAGGGTTTATAAATAAATTCACTATTCAGGTGATGAACTTCCGCTATAATGCACGCGAGCGCGCGCTCCAACGAACTCCAAATTTGTACCGAACCCTGGCCTAAGGCCGAGTTGTTTTGTTTTTGAAAACTATTTTCGCGTGTCCCAATACCCTGTTCGGGATTGGGTCGCCACTTACTTTGAGGTGAGAAAACTGAGAAGGAGACTCAATATTCATGGGAAAAATCGGAAGGGATTACCGACCTTCGGCAACCGACGCCGTCCGATTCTTTTGTTGTTCTGCGCCCTGCTTTTATCGCCGCTTTCGGCGTACGCGGAGACGCAAAACTGGAACAATAACAATCCTCCAACCGTGGTGAGCGGCGACATTGTCGCCATAGCAAATACGCCGTCCGGTACCTTGTCTATTCCCGACAACTCCATCGTAACGATTACCGGCACAGCGACCAGCAACGTGAACGGCATAATACTGGAGATAGGCGACGGCGCGACGGTCAAATGGGAAGCGAAGCTGACCGGATCGGCTTCCCAAGTGATTACATTATCAAATGATATATCAGGCACCGGGGCGTTTGAGGTGCTGAGCGGCGATATTGCTAACGGAGTGGACACCGCGATTGTGTCCAAGGCTTCAAATAAAACCACTGTGAAGGTCAGCGGCGGCACGGTAAAATCCACGGGTAGCGGCGGCAAGGCAATTTCCACTGGTTCCGGCAATGTCGAGGTCAGCGGGGGGACGGTGGAATCGACAGCCGCCGGAGGCAAGGCGATTGCCACTATTTCAGGCAACGTCAAAATCAGCGGAGGTAGTGTTGTCGCGGCGGGCGGCTCAGCGATTTTTATTAGCCAGGCCGGTAGTGTTGAAGTCAGTGGAGGCCTAGTGCAGGGGGCGGGTACGACGATTTCCGTCTCTTCCGGCACCATCGAAGTCAAGGGAGGTACAATACAAGCGAGCGGTGTCGACGCCAAGGCTATTTCCACTACAGGACCCACAACCATTGTGATAGGCGACAAAGCGAGCATATCCGGTTCGACCCCGGCGCTCTATGCGGTGAGTTTTGACGTATCTCCTAAAGGGACGGCAAGCAGCGCGACTATAACAGCGGCATATAACAACGTGCCGATTCAATCGAAGAGCAGAGTCGGTAAGAGTGGTAGGAATGGAGAGCTTATAATCGTCGCCGAGGGGAGTGGAGGCGGCGCGAACGACACATATGCTTACGAGTGGAAGGAAGGAGAAGTAATCAGCACTGTCGATAGTAACATTTTCATCATAGGAAATCTCGCAAGCAACGTCACCGTGACCTGCACCGTGACGGGTACGGACAAGACCAAACCCGTGATTTCGTCCGTGTCTCCAAGCGGCGTGGACGCGGAAAACGACGGCGATATTGAGATCGTCTTCAACGAGGCCATGAGCGTGGCGGAAGGTGCGGAAGGTACGGTGTCGCTGAATAACGGCGACGCCCTTACGGGCGGCAAATGGACGTCGGATAGGGTCTACGTCGTTCCTTATTCCGGCCTTGATTACGGCACAACTTACACCATAAGCATTTCCGGCTTCAAAGATATCGCGGGCAACGAAGCGGACGGCAAATTCAGCTTTACCACGAAAAACCAGACAAAACCCAATCCCGATCCTGGTCCAGATCCGAATCCCAATCCTAAGCCTAATCCTGAACCTGGGCCGGGCCCTGACCCCAATCTTACCCCGAATCCTGAGCCAAGCCCAGCTCCAAACCCAGTCCCGAACCCGGAACCGACGCCCAGCCCTGAAGACGCGCCCTCTGCGGACGCGACTCCGGCCGAGATCGGCGTGACGCTGGAGGGCGTGCAATATAGGGCGGAGAAGCAGTTGGATGGAACATACCTCCTTGTCCTGCCCCCTGGGGCGGATTCCGTGACGGATATGACGGCGCTGAGCGTCGTCTTCACCCTGCCGGAGGGCGCAAAGGTCTTCCCCGCGAACGGAAGCCCGCAGGACTTCTCCCGAGGCCCTGTGACCTATACCATCACGGCCGCGGACGGGATGACGATAACGACAATCACGGTCGCCGTGAAACGGGCGTCCTCCGCTCCGACGGAGAACCCTTTGTTATCCAACGACCCGAAGACCTGCGAGGTCGCCTACGTGGCGCACGCGGACGGCACCGCCGGGGCGTCTCTGCGAATTCCCTTGGACGGTGGGGAGGTAGACGGGACGAAGATCGAGGCGATGCGGGCGACGATAAGCGGGGTGACCGTGTCGCGGGTGGCTTACGAGTATGTGAACGCGAGCGGAAAGGTTATCCCGATAACGGCCAAAAGTGTGAAGAGCGCGTCGGTGAGCCCTCCATATCTGCAAATCGCCTTCACGGCGCGGAGCGTCGATGCGCTGAAGAAGGGCGCGCTGGACAAAATCGAATACTGGCTTAAAGGCGACAAGACGGAGTATGTGCAGACGTACGCGGGCGGTCTGAAGTATCGCTTGGTCCCTTTCACGGACGAGACGCCGAAAACTGCCGAGCCGGAGGACCCGGCCCCCCCGGAGGACCCGAAAGACGCGGAAGAGCCGGAAGGCCCCGACGCGCCGAGTGGAGGCTGCGACGCGTTGGGAACCGGTAGCCTCGTCGTTCTGGCCGCGGCGTTTGTCCTCATGCGCAGGCGAGGAAAATGAGGAAATACTCGGGATCGCGTGTTAGAATACCTTGAGAAAGGCGAGGTCTTATTGTGGAGGTGCATTGTTTTGAGCCTTGTACTGTACAACGATCTGACGAGAACAAAAGAAAAATTCGTCCCTGTCCGGGAGGGATGCGTCTCTTTCTACAGTTGCGGCCCCACGGTGTACGATTATTTTCATATCGGCAACGCCCGTCCCTTCATTGTTTTCGACGTGCTGCGGCGCTACCTGGAGCACATCGGCTATAAGGTGACGTTCGTCCAGAATTTCACGGACATCGACGACAAAATGATCAATCGCGCCAACGCCGAGGGCATCACGGTCGCCCAACTGGCCGAACGATTTATCGCGGAGTACTATCAGGACGCCGACGCGCTGGGGATCCGCCGGGCCACGGTGGCCCCCCGCGCCACGGAGCATATGGCGGAGATCCTCGACGTCATCGGGAAAATCGTCGAGAAAGGACATGCCTACGAGGTCAAAACTTCCTCGGGCGACAGCGACGTCTATTTCGACGTAAGGAGCTACGCGCCCTACGGCAAGCTCTCCAAACAAAGCATCGACGAGCTGGAGGCCGGCGCGCGCGTCGAGGTCGGGGAAGTCAAGCGCGACCCGTTGGACTTCGCGTTATGGAAGGCGGAAAAACCCGGCGAGCCCTCGTGGGAAAGCCCTTGGGGCAAAGGACGCCCCGGCTGGCATATCGAGTGCAGCGCCATGTCCTCGAAATATCTGGGCGAAACTATCGATATCCATTCGGGTGGGGTGGATCTGACGTTTCCGCACCACGAAAACGAGGTGGCTCAAGCGGAGTCCGCGACGGGCAAGCCTTTCGTCAATTATTGGCTGCACAACGGTTTCCTTTTGATCGACAAAGAAAAAATGTCGAAGTCCCTGGGCAACTTCATGACCGCCCGCGCGGCCCGCGAGAAATACCCTCCCTTGGCGATCCGCCTTTTCATGTTGAGCGCCCACTACCGCTCGCCGATCAACTTCGCCCCGGAGGGGTTGGAGCAGGCGGCGGGGGGTGTTACTCGCCTGCGCAATTGCTGGTCCGATCTGTTGTACGCCCGCGAGAACCGCGTCGGAGACGGGGATGCCGCTTCCTTCGTCAAGGAACTCAAGGCGCTGGACGCGCGCTTTTACGAGGCGATGGATGACGACTTCAACACCGCGGCCGCCGTTGGGGTGCTTTTCGAAATCGTGAAACTGGTGAACACTTGGCTTAAAAAGGATCGGCTTCCCGTCGCCTTCTTCGACGCGGCCGAGAGCCAACTGCGTAAGCTCGACGATATTCTGGGCGTTGTGGGAATCGAGAAAAGCGAAGATTCCGAGGCCGCCGAGATCGAAGGCCTGATCGAAGAGCGCAATGCGGCCCGTAAATCCCGGGATTTCGCGCGCTCCGACGACATTCGCGACGAGCTGCTTGCGCGAGGCATCGTGCTGGAGGACACGCCCCAGGGCACGAAATGGAAGCGCAAACTGGCGTGAACGTTTTTGATAAAAATCTCTTTACAGCCGTACAAGTTGATATAAAATGAGAGCCAAGGCAGTTATTTTAAGATCTAAACGCGAGGAGGCGGCGAAAAATGCGAATCGTCACGACCAACACGATCATCCACACAGAGGGATACACCAGACATAAGGAACGGGGCGCCGTAATGAGGCGCGTCAACGTGGACTACGAGCACGTGCGAGAACCGGTGATCGTGCCGCGTCCTCAACTCGAGGACTTCAACTCGCTTGTGGTCGTGCACGACAAGATGGAGTATTACAGCTGAATCGAGCGCATTGAATACAACATTGAACACAAAGAACGGGGTGTTGTCGCCGAAAGGGCGGGCCCCGTTCATCGTTTGAGGAAAGGAGGCGAATCGCCCCTACCTTGCGGCCGCTCGTCGTCGGTTCCGTCGAAAGAACAGGAGCGATACGATTCGAAACGTTGACGTGTGAGTTGCGCGAAATGGCAGCGCGGCTCAAGGAGAACGATGTTCAGATGGCTACCATGGAAAGCACGGGGAGTAGTTATTGGAAGCCGCTGTACACTATCTTTGAACAGGAAGGGATACTGGCGATGGTGGTGAACGCTGGGCACATGAAGTCCGTCCCTGGGCGTAAGACCGACGTCAAGGACGCGGAATGGACAGTCAAACTATTATGAAACCATCTTGAGGTCTCTCCCTTCTTGAAAGAAGCGGGCAAGGCGAAATAACCACCTGCCCCACCCGCGCGCTCCGCGCTATTGGTGGTGGCGTTCTTCATAATTGGCTATGTAACGGAAGTTCACCATCTGAATAGTAAGTCTATTTATAAAGCCTTTTATGGCAATCATTTGTGCGAAAGTCCATCCATATGTGTAAGCATGCACTATTTTTTAATCGCTTGCTAAATGT
>JAISQE010000036.1 GCA_031274425.1 Synergistaceae bacterium
CTGGTGGCCAAACAAGTCAATCTCGACACGTTTGACAGAAAGCAAACGATCGCGTTGCATAAGCATATATTCTGCCTGGGAAAGGTCTTCGGCATGTTCGGAGATGAGTTGTTTGTATAATTTCAGATCACTGCTGTCAACTTAAGGAGAAAATAGGGGGGTTGTGTACATATGTTCAAGGTGAGGGCCGATTGCACATGTGACGCATTGCTCCGCTAATCTAAAGATCTATTTTCGCGGTGTTTTTTGATACACTGGCAATGGAGAGAGGAAGTCCGGGTTGCCGGAGAGCATAGGGGGCAGTACGCGGTCTTCTCCCTCAAAACCAATGCCAAGCACTTGAGCCAAGAATTTGAGCCAAAAATATGGGGCTCCGCCCCACACCCCGCAGGGGATTTTTCTCATTTTTCTCAGTCCCCTGACCCCGTTAATTTTCTTTATTTGAGCGGAAAGAGAGGCGTGGGCGATGACCTTGTTGCAATTGCACTATCTGGCGGAGATCGCGGAAAGCGGCTCCATCAACAAAGCCTCCAAAAATCTTTTTATCTCTCAGTCCAGCATCAGCAACGCCATCCGGGAGCTGGAGGACGAACTGGGCTTCGTCATATTTCTGCGCCACAACAAGGGCGTGGAGTTCACCGACGAGGGCCGCCGTTTTTACGACTGCGTCCTGCCTCTGTTGGAGCAGGAAAAGAAGATCATGAAAACCTACGGCGACAAAAACGCCTCTCTCTCGCCCCGGCTCCAGGTCAGCTCGCACCACTATCCTTTTGTCGGGCAGGCTTTTATCCGTTACCTGAAATCCATCGACCCGAGCCAGAACAAATACGATCTGAGGCTGAAGGAGACCAACACCCGGCTCATCATCGAGGACGTCGCCACGGGAAACAGCGACGTGGGCGTTTTATTTTTGTCCAACGTCATCCGGGAGTACATCCAACGCCTCCTGTCCGAGCGGGACCTGGAATTTCATCCGTTGAGGACCGTCGTTCCCCACGCCTTCATGGGCAAAAACCACCCCTTGGCCCATCGGAAATGCCTCGACGTCCAGGAACTGGGAAACTACCCTTTTGTGGCCTTCGATCAAGAACGGGCCGCCCCCCTTCACTTCTCGGAGGAAATCGCCCTGGCCGACTTCCAGCCCTCCCAAAGGAACATCCTCGTCAGCGACCGGGCCAGCGCCTATAACGTGGAGGCCAACACCGACGCGATCTCCGTGGGAACCGGCTTGTTGCCGTCGGGGTTTCATCATCCGGACGTCATCGCGATCCCGATCGGAAACCCCGGCGACTACATTCATCTAGGCTGGATCCAAAAGAAAGACACCGCCCTCGGCCCAGAGGCGCAGTCCTTCGTCGACATATTGAAGGGCTGCCTGAAAGAGCTGGAATAGAAAGAGCTGGAGTAACCCGCTTTCGTCACTTTTTCGCCGGGTCCTCGACCTTCTCCGTGATGCCGGCGATGTTCGCGGCGTATTGAACGTACTCTTCAATGGGCGTGTTCATGCGCACGACCACCCGCGCGCCATCGGGCGACCCGCCGCCGTGAATGAAGGCCATCGTCCCGGCCCCCTTGGTGAACCACTCGCACAGGCGCGCGGCCCTCGCCCGGGTCTCGGCGGAGAGCTCCGAGTTGCCCTGGATGTACTTCATGATCTTCGGCCCCATCTCCGGGTCGGTGCAGTCCCTGTAGTTCGGCAGGCAGCCGTTCTCCACGACCCCGCCGCCGATGTCCTGGCATATTCGCCGCAGCTCGGCGTAGTTCTTCGCCAGGTAATATTTGTTGGCGTGGGCCAGCGTCGGGTCCGCGTAGAACGCGCCGGACGGGTGTTTTTCCCCGGCCAGCATCGCGCCCAGCCCCAGGCCGTAGACCAAGTTGTTGATCATCTCCATGTCCACGAATTTCTCCCGGAAGACGTTGGCCGAAAGGCCATTCGCCCTTGCCATCAGCGCGCCCGCGCCGACCATGACGTTTCCGTGCCCGCTCATGCACGAGCCGATCGCGGCCCGGTAGTTCGCCGTGAATCTGGCGATGATGGAGCCGGAAAAATCCCATTCCCCGCACATGAAAACCTTTTCCTTCGGGATGAAGCAGTTCTCGAACAGGAGGTACGACGCCATCGAGGCGTATTTCATCTCGTCCCAGCCCTGCCGCCCCTCGCAGCCCTCGGCCTGAACCAGCGTCAAACCGGGGGCGTCGCGCGGCACAGCGAACGACACGGCGAACTCCTTCTCGTTTTCCTTGTAGGCCGTGCCGGGAATGCATATAATCTCGTGAAAGGCGGCCGCGTTGGCTATCATGACCTTCGCGCCGTTTACGACGATGCCGTCGTCGCGTATCTCCGTGACGTGGACGTTGAAGTCCGGGGAATTCTGCTGGCTGGCCTTTTTGGCCCGGTCCCCCTTCGCGTCGGTCAGAGCCCCGCCGACCTTGTGCGTCTTGCTCTCGATGTCGCGCACCCACGCCTCCAGCCGCTTGTGGTAGTCGGTTCCGTATTTCGCGTCGGCCTCGGCCGTCACCGACCACAATACGTTGAAGGTGTTCCACCCCGTGCACACCCCGGCGCAACAGATTCCCGTCTTGTGGAAGTGCAGCTTTTTCAGCTTACCGTACATCATGAGGTCCTCGGCGCAGGTCATCAGCGTATGCCAGCGCGCCACGGTCTCCCCCGTCAGCGTGGATTTTGCCGTCAAAATGGGCGCGTACCGCGGATCCTGGAGCAGGTCGTAGGTGAGGGACTCGTTTTCCACCAGGGCCCTCGTGTCCGGGTCCGTCACGATGTCCTCGATAAATTTTCCGTTTTTGAAAACGTTGCGCCGCATGGCTCTCAAATCAGCGTGGTACTCTTCCCTCGTTCTGAATTTCACCCCGAAAGCCCCCTCTTGAATTTGTTTTTGTGCCGGACATTTTTGTCGATTTGCCGATTTGCCGATGCCCTGTCCCGTCAGGACTTCATCCGCTCCCTCAGCAGAGCCCACTCCCGGTCCCTCTGTTTCTCGATCAGCCGGTAATCATCCTCTTTCATGTGCTGGAAACGGCGCTGCCCCCTCAGGTAGGATTCCACCGGCTTGAATGTTTTCGGCGTCATGTTGAGCTTCATTTCCCCGTTTTCGTACTCCGCCAGATACCAAAGGCCCGACCCCACCGCCAGCCTGCCGTACTCGATGGTTTTCTCGGTCGGGTAGCCCCATCCGGTGGGACACGGCGCTTGGACGTGAATAAACCTGGCGCCTTTGATCGCCTTGGCTTTGGCGATCTTTTCCATGAAGTCCCTCGGGTAGGCGACGCTGGCCGTAGCGCAATACGGAACCCGATGCGCGGCGATGATGTCGAAGAGGTTTTTGCGGGACTTGACCACGCCCCGCGCCCCCTCCCCGGCGGGCGACGTGGTGGTCCAAGCGCCCCAGGGGGTCGAGCTGCTTCTCTGGATGCCGGTGTTCATGTAGGCTTCATTGTCGTAGCAGAGGTAAATCACGTTGTCGTTTCTTTCGCACGCCCCCGACAGCGCCTGCAGGCCGATGTCGGCCGTGCCGCCGTCCCCCGCCACGCCCAGAATCGTGACGTCCTCCAGCCCCTGCGCCTCCGCCGCGGCCGCCATGCCGGCGATGGTGGAGCCGGTGGCGGGAAAGGCGGTCACCACGTTGTTCACAAAAAACGACGTCTGCGGATAGGCGTTTGTGGTGGCGGCCGCGCAGCAGGCCGGGATACAGAGGAAGGTCCGCTCGCCCAGGATCTTCAGCGCCAGCCGTATAGCGACGGTCGCCCCGCAGCCTGGGCAGGTCTTTTGCCCGTACATCAGCTCCCGGTCGCTCAGGTTCTTGAAATCGATCGCCATTATGCCCACCTCCGCCATTATGCCCACCGCATCCCGATGAACTGATGTTCTTCTTCCGGTTTCCCATCGGCCAGGTTGCGGAGCTTGTCGTACATCAGCTCGATGTCGGCCTTCGAGACGTCGTGCCCGCCCAGCCCGGCCACAAAGCCCAGCGTTCGAATCCCGGCTCCGGGCTTGTACATAGACGCCTTGACGTCCGTATACAGCCCTCCTTCCAATCCGAAGGAGATGTCGCGGTCCACAACGCCGAGGGCTTGGCACGGGCTTCCCAGCGAGGCGAAGAACTTCATGGGGAACGGGCGCAGGCAGCGCACCTTGATGAGACCGACTTTTCGCCCCTCCGCTCTCAACTTGTCCACCACCACGCGGGTCGTCCCGGCCACGCCGCCGGCCACGGCGAGAACGCATTCGGCGTCCTCGCAGCGATACGGCTCGGCCAGACCGTGATACCTCCGGCCGAACAAGCCGTAAAATTCCTCGTCGGTCCGCTCGATGAAATTCACCGCGTCCAGGAATGCCTTTTGCTGCAAGCAGCGGCTTTCCAGGTGATAGTCCGGCCAAAAGGCAAAGCTGAGGCACTTGGGAGCCTCGAGGCTCAATTTGTTGAAAGTGTTCAAAGGCGGCAGAAACGCGTCCGCTGTTTCCCGCTCGGGGACCTTCACCAGCTCGTACGTGTGCGTCAGAGTGAACCCGTCGATGTTGACCATGACGGGCAGCATGACGGATGGATGCTCCGCGATCCGATAGGCCTGCAGAATGGTATCCAGCGCCTCCTGTCCGCTCTCGACGTAGATCTGAATCCATCCGGAGTCCCTCATCGCGAAGGAGTCCCGGTGATCTCCGAAGATGGTCCAGGGCGTGGCCGTCCCCCGGTTGGCGTTGGCCATGACGATCGGGAAGCGGCTTCCGCTGACGTAACTCAGCATCTCGCACATGTACAGGAGGCCCTGGGACGACGTGGCGGTGAACGCTCTGCTCCCCATCATGGCCGCCCCCATCACCGCGGCCATCGCGCTGTGTTCGCTCTCCACCAGGAGAAATTTGCAAGAGGCCGACAACGCCCCGTCCGCCGCGAACTCGGACAGCTTTTCCATCAGCGTCGTCTGGGGAGTGATCGGGTACGCGGCGATGACCTGAGGCCCGCAAAGGCGCACGCCTTCGGCTATCGCCTCGTTTCCCGAGAGAAATTCGCTCTTTTCTTTTCCATTCTCATTCTCATTCCCCTTCTCGTTCACGGCCGCTTCCCCTCCTTCACCATGGAGATCGCCCGTTTGGGGCATTCGTGGGCGCAAATGCCGCAGCCCTTGCAGTAATCGTAGTCGATCGTGAGTTCTTTTTCCTCCTTGCCGATCACCCCGTCGGGGCAATACGTCCAGCAAAGAAGGCAGCGGACGCATCGAGAGTGGTCGATGACGGGGCGAAAAACCCGCCAACCCGAGTTGGGGGTTATCAAAACTCCCGCCTCGGTGCACGCGCCGAAAGCCAGCTCCTCCGGCCGCGACGGGTAATGAAAGTCTTTGATCCATCGCGGTTTCATCGATTGCGGTTTCGTTGGTTGTGGTTTCGTTGATTGAGGTTTAGTTGATTGTGGTTTAGTTGATTGAGGATTCATCGATTTTTACCTCTCGCTTTGTCGTAAGCGGCTATGACCGCTCGTTTGTTCGGCTCCGCCAAGCGCTCGGGCATCAGTTCCTCTATCGCTTTTTCGGCGTCCGAGACGCGGATCATGCCGGTTGCCGCTATCGCCGCCCCAAGCATCACGGTGTTGACGATAGGGGTCTTCAGGATATCCAGAGCGATGGCCGTTCCGTCTAGGGCCGTCAGGTTTTTGATTCTCGCGAACCCCGCGTCGTTCCTGAGTTCCGCCTCCGATTTGGCGCTGTTGATCACCATGACGCCGTCCGCCCTGAGGCCCTTGAACACGTCCACAACGTCCACAAGCGTTTCGTCCAGCACGATGACGCAGTCGCAGTCCACTACCTCACTATGATCCCGGATCGCCGAATCGCCGATTCGGGTGAAGCCCAAAACCGGCGCTCCCCTCCGTTCCGGCCCGAACGAAGGGAAGGCCTGCGCGTAACGGCCGCCGTAAACGGAAGCGGCCAAGGCGAGCAATCTGGCCGCCGTGAACGCTCCGTTTCCCCCCCTGCCATGCCATCGAATTTCCCGCAAAATTGGAGCAACCTCCTTTACATACGTGCTTTACATACGTGGACAAAGAATTTGCCCCACATCGAATTTTCGCGCCCTCCCCCGCGTGAAAGCTCCCCTCTTATTCGGCCTTCCACGTCTCCCAGTTCCACGGGTGCTTCTTGATGTAGCCGTCCGCAAAGGGAACGTAGGTGGAAATGAACGCGAAAATCCCCAGAAGGTAGGGATACCACGAAGTGAACAGCAGATGGAACGGGCTCACGACGCCGCCGGCCAATCCGCAGATGATGAGGATTTGCGCGCTGTAAGGCAGGATCCCCTGGAACACGCAGGACCATATATCCAGCAAAGAGGCGCTGCGGCGGGGGTCTACACGGTATTTCTCCGCTATGTTCCTGGCGATGTTGCCGCTGATGACGATAGATACCGTGTTGTTGACCGTGGCCACGTCGGCGGCGGAAACCAGGACGGCGATGCCGAGTTCCGCCGAGCGCTGGCTGGTCACCTTGGACTGAATCTTACGCAATATCCACGACAGGCCGCCGTTCCGGTTCACCATTTCCGACAGGCCGCCGATGAACATGGACAGCAGGAACATCTCGAACATGCCGTTGAAGCCGTCATAGATGGTTTTGGCGCTGCTCAAAAGCGTCAGGTCGCCGGAGTAGAGGCCGATCGCCATCGCCACGAAGATGCCGGACGCCAGCGAGACAAACACGTCAATCCCCATGAGGGACAGCACCAGAATCCAGATGTACGGCACGACCTTGACGATGCTGTACTCCAGCTCCCCGATCGGGACCGTGGTCTCCGGCCGGCCGAACATGAGAAGCAGGACGAAGGTTATCAGCGCGGCCGGGACGGCTATTGTGAAATTGACGCTGAACTTGTCGCGCATCTCCACCCCTTGGGTCCGGGTCGCCGCTATGGTGGTGTCGGAGATCATCGACAGGTTGTCGCCGAACATGGCGCCGCCCACCACGGCCCCCAGCACCAGGGGCATGTTCAGCCCCGCCTGCGTGGCGACCGCGATGGCTATGGGACCTATGGCCGTGATGGTGCCCACGGAGGTTCCCGTTGCCATGGAAAGAAAGCAGGAAATGATGAAAAGGCCCGCGGTCACGTACTCCGCGGGCACTATCGAAAGACCGAGGTTGGCGGTGGCCTGAACTCCGCCCATCGATTTCGCCAGCGCGGCGAATCCTCCGGCCAGGAGGTAGATGCAACACATGGTCATGATGTTGTTGTCTCCGCAACCGGTCATGAACTGAGCGGATTTCTCGCCGACGCTCCCCTTGAACATCACGAACGCCGTCACGACGCCGATTAAGGCCGCTATCGGCGACGGCATCTGGTAAAACGCCATTTCCACGCCCGAAAACTCCAAGGTCAGCCCCACCCCCATGTAAACCGCGACGAAAACCAGAAAGGGGACCAGCGCTGTTCCTTTCGGTTGAACGACTTGCTGACTTTCTTCTTTGACCGTACTCATGCCCCATTACTCCTTTCATTGATTTTTACCCCGGGAAACCCAGGGTGCGAACACGCATGAAATTTCGTAAATGTTCAAGTTCGAGGGGACAGGGCTCGCTCCAAGCGACTCGCTTGACTGTTCGGTTCGCCGCTTGTCGCCGACTCCCCGAGACCCCCTCGAAGAGCTGCTTTGAGTACGTGGACTCGCTAGCTGTTAATGATCGCTTTGCAAAAGAAAGAGACAGATTAGCAAACACGGGAATTTTTTAGAGAATAGCATACAACCGAAATGTTCTGATAACGCGAATTTAGTGAAGGGTTCCTCAAAATCGACATAACGAATGACCGCCGAGCCTGAAAACCGCGGAAAAAGGGGCGTCGCGGCCGTTCACACGCCCCAGATACGAATCTCTTTCGCCCCGTTACGTTCGAGGCGGTCGTAAATCTTTTCGTCCCAGCCGCGCCCGACCCGTTCGTCGCAGACGATCAGGTGGGCCTCCGCGGCGTTGGATCGGTCGGCGTAGCGGGTCGTTTGCTCCACTCCGTCGGACAGCACGTGTTCTGGGGTGTTGTGGGCCTTGGCGCGAATCGTTTTCAGCTCCAGCACGATCCTCTGCTCTTTCTGAGCCCCTCTGTCCGCGTCCCTGGGGTAACGCCAGCGGACCAACAGGTCCACTCGCCCGCTTCCCAAGGCGTACTCCCGGTCGATCAAGCCTCCCCCGTTCAGAATACGCTGCAAAAACGCCTGCAACAAGAGCTGAAAACCCGCTTCTTTGTAGTCATAGCCTTCCTTCCAGCTCTCGATGTTCTCCCGGAAAAACTGCTGGAACTCGCGCAGAAGTTTTGCCATGTCGAGTTCTCCGTCGGGTTTGACGTACCATTCCTGAGTGGGGCGAGAGGTGAGCCCGGCCTGCATCACGTACGAAAGCTCGCGCGGCAGCACTTCGCGGTAGATGGCGTTGGA
>JAISQE010000048.1 GCA_031274425.1 Synergistaceae bacterium
GTACAGAAACCTGCGCCCCAGCGACGTCACGCTTTTTTCCAGCTCCGGCATCGCGACGGGACCAACCCCGACGACGTCCGCCCCCGCCTCCGCCAAACCCTCGGCCATGCCGAAGCCCAACCCCTTACGGGCCCCCGTGACAATGGCGACCTTCCCCTTCAAATCGAATAATGCGCTCATACGGTATTCCTCCTGAATGAAATTCCTCAAATCAAAGGCAGCTTTCATCTATAAGAATAAGTGGCTGTAAACCGGGCCCGCGTTGAATAACACAAAGACTCCAGCCCGGCGAGATTGCACGTCTGAATTACGTCGGTACCTATTTTATAAGACACCGAAAAGGTGTGCTAAAACTTCACATTCAAAAGGAGTGTGAAAAGCAAATATACGAGCCCCATGATAATAGCGTCCAACACTATCGCGTTACGAATTTTTTTTACGCTCATCGGTTCCGGATTCAGAAAAACCGTAATGACAAAAATTGCGATTGAACTGACTAAGTAAAAAAAACCCCAAAACTGCCATATAAGAGTCCAAGCGAAGAAAATTCCCAACGTAACGAGCGGTCTATGAATATTAGGAAATTCGATAAATTTATCTGGTTTTCGCGCCGAGAAAACAATGGAGATTAGGCAGAAAACTATTAAAAGGCACGCAAGCAAAATCGGATAAAACCTTGGCCCACTCAACAATACTGTGTTTGCTTGTTGCTTGATGTCTTTTGTAAAATAGATCATTGCAAGGGCACAGAAAATCAAAAAAAACAAAACGCCGATGCTCCACTTTTTATAACTGATTTTCAAAAAATCGCCTCCTACAGAAAAATACTCGCCCTATAAGTTAACCCGGCTAAACGCTACACTCGGGGAAATGGCTTCACGATCAAAAAGTTCTTATTTCATTGATGCATGTAGCATCCGCAAGCGAACAACGTTTAGCCGGTATGAAAAAGTCCTATTGAGCGAAATATTTCTTATAGAGATCGCGATAAATATTGGTAGCCTGTCGCTTGTATGCCGTATAGTCCGGCCTGTTCATGTAGAGTTCCGTCAAGGCGCCCATCTTTTTGACAAACTCTATCCACTCCGGATCCTGAACGACCGCGTTCACTAGATTATCCCAAGCAACCAAAGCTTCTTCAGGCACGTCGGCGGGGCATATCAGGTCTCTGGTAGTCCAAAACAGCATGCCGAACTTGTTATAATCTTGACCGGGCGTCTCATAGACGGTGGGAATGTCTCCAAATAATTTAGGATCGCGCGCAGCTAGCGACGCGTCTCTCTCGGCAAGACCCTGAGCCACGATTCTCATCTCTCCGGCTTCAACGTAAGGAATTACTTTGGAAACGGAAGCCGTTCCTGAGTCGACAATGCCGTTCAAAACATTGAGACATGTTTCGCCTGCATTTTCGAAAGGTACATAGTTGAATTTTACACCCGCATTTTCCATAACTTGAAGAGCAAAAAACTGCTGAAAGCCCATCGTGGAGGCTCCGCCCCAATTAAATTTCTCGGGGTTCGCTTTGGCGTATTCGATGATATCTCCCAATGTGTGGTAGGGGCTGTCGGCACGAACACAAAGAACCATCTGTTCTCCGCATGTGTTCGCAATGGCGACGTAGGAAAATTCATCGTAGTCGGCCTGTTCTGTAGCAACGAGAGCCTCTCCGTTTTGCGCGCCGAAAAGAACGGTATACCCGTCGTGAGGCCTTGAGAACATATAGTTCATGCCCACATTTGTAGAACCTCCCGGCTTGTATTCTATGAGGATTTTTACATTGGTATGTTTTTCGGCTACCTGCTTGAACATCTGCGCATAAGGATCGATCGCGGAACCTGCGTTGAAAGGCTCAATGAGCGTAATATCCTTCTCGAATGTCCACGCTTCTGCAGAACCCGCGGCGAAGGCGGCTAACATAATGGCACAAACGAACCGACTAATGAATCTTTTCATTTTAGTTCCTCCTTATGTTTGATTAAACACGGTCATGCGGCAAAAGTTCGTAAACTCCTCCGCACCTGCAAAATTTAAGCTCAATACGCGCTCATGACTTCTTCTTGTGGAGGTCTCGAAATTCAGCGATCTGTTTCATCCCCTTTACAATGAAATCGACATCGGTACCGTGTATTATTATCCCAATCTCATCGACAAAAGTTTCGAAAAGCGGGACCGCTGGCGACATCCCGAAAATTTTTCGATTGCTTTTACACGCATCGGCAACGCGCCGTATCGCTTTATGGAAGGTAGGGTTTTCAAATTCTCCGGGAATACCTAGCGAAATGGACAAATCGGCCTGACCAATCTGCAATACGTCAATACCATCGACAGCAGCGATCTCTTCAATATGCTCAACAGCCTCAACAGATTCTACCTGCGCTATAGTGACGACCCTGTTGTTTTGCTCCTCGATTATTTGCCGTATACTCTTCCCTCCGGCGCTGTACTCATCATAAGCCGTCGCGCCGATAAAACCGCGGCCTCCTATGGGGCTGTACTTTGAATATTTGACAGCCAATCGAGCCTGTTCCACCGTGTTCACCATAGGGATCATGATGCCGGCAGCACCGCAATCGAGCACTCGCGAGATATGTCCTTTCGAAAGCTCAGGGACGCGAACTAGGCCCGCCACTCCATTGAAGTTTAACGCCACGAAAAGATCATGCAACGTTTCATAGTCGTAACAAGCATGTTCGCAGTCGAACATAATGAAGTCCAAACCAGCTTGTCGCGCAAACAAAGCCGCAAGCGAGTTTCTAATGACTCTCATCATACATCCAGCGGGTTTATCTCCCTTATGCATTTTTTCTTTTAAGTTCATTTTGTACTCCTTTACTAATCTAATTCCTTGGCGCTATCGCCGTGGAATCCCAATTGCAACAGGTGACATCGTTTGTTAGAATATCCCGCGAAAATGAAGAAGACGCATCATCATTCTTAGTTCTCTCATCGCATCGCCTCCAGCTTTTTCTTTTATTATTCCAGCTTCAAGCGTACTCCCCGCAAGGAAATCACAGGCCATTTCACTTAGTTCTTCATAGCTTAAATCTATCCCCGCTTTCTCCCCGGGAACAGAGGAGTCCAGGCAATAACGAGCCGCAAATCTCAATGTTCTCAGATAGTCCGCTAACTCACCGGTTACTGAAAACGGCATCATTCCGCCATGACCAGGAAGGATAAATTCATAAGAATACTGAGAAAGTTCCCTTAAATGGGTTTCCCATTGCTCAGGGTAAGCATAGTGGAAAAATAGCGCCGGATATTCTACCACAAAGTCTCCGGTACACAAGATCTTCTCTTCCTGCACGCCTATCAACATATCCCAAGGAGAATGCGCTGTGTCGCCCAAGACCAGCAACTCGATGCTCACTCCGCCCAAGTCTATACCCGCTTTGTTTTCAATTCCGACTATAGTCGCTTTTTTCTCCATCGATGCGTACTCTTTTACAAGTTTGTTCGAACAGAACACGACGACTTGCTTGTCCAAGAAGACGGGCAATCCCGCAGCGTGATCTTTGTGCGCATGCGTCAAAAAAACATAACCCAACGGTTTTTTAAATAATAGTGCTAATTCCGTCGAGATTTCATGAGCGGCTTCCTGAGTTGAAGGGTCAACAAGCGCGATAGAATTATTCCCCTCAATAAAAATACTGTTACACTGGCCTCTTACTTTCAAGTCAGCTTTTCTAAAGTATATTGTGGGAGCGACTTGATATATTTCCACCATATCCCCTTTGTAAAGGCACTCCAATTTCCTCACCGCCGCCTCAGATAACCCCTTCGCCAACAAATATTCCGCTTTAAACTTCATCGCCTAAAAAATCCTCTACTTTATCTTTTCCAAATACGCCTCCTTACATGGACACTTTACTCGAACACACCGTCTCCACTTCAAAATTTCCCCAGGATATTGTTCAGCAAATCTCACCTCACCTCAAACACATATCCTCAGAAAAATTCATGTATAGCACGCCTTTGATCGTGTTTGTATGAGCTTTTCAGCAGGAATTCCTCATTAATTTCCATGCCGACGCCAGGGCGATCCGGAAGATAAAGATCTCCATCTTTAATGACGAGGGCATCTTTAAAAAGATCCCTGCAAACACCGTCCAATCTATTGAAATATTCGGCGATCAGGAAATTGGGCATCGCGGCACAAACATGCCCCGATGCAGCCATAGCCAGCCACGACATGTTGTAACAATTGTGCGGAGTCACGCTGATATAATACGCCTCAGCCATGGCGGCGATCTCTCTGAGTTCAAGTAATCCACCGCAATTGCATGGGTCAGGATTGATAACGTCGGCAGCCCCCAGTTCAAACACTCGGCGAAACTCCGCTTTCGTATAAAGTTCTTCTCCTGTCACCACTCTCTGTTTAATCTCCGATTTGACTTTTGCCAACAATTCTATATTTTTGCTGGAAACCGGTTCTTCATACCAATATAAATCGAACTCTTGCAGTCGCCTGGCTAGGTTGACGGTATCGTAAGCCGACATCCGACGATGCGCGTCCATTAAAAGGTCCACATTGGGCCCCACTGCCTCACGCACTGTCCGAATTCGGTCGATAGTGTACTGTTCCTCTTCGCGGCTCAAGAACATCGACCAATTCGGCGGAAGGGGATCCAACTTCAGTGCAGTAAAGCCCTGTGCAACCGCCTGCTGAGCCTTTTCGGAAAGTTCACCCAAATCATCCACATCTTCCGCACCCCAGCCGTTCAAATAAAGACGCAGTTTATCTCTGCAGACGCCGCCCATCAGGCGATGTATGGGCGCTTTCAGAGCCTTGCCGGCAATATCCCAAAGCGCCATTTCTATGCCGCTGACAGCGGCGTAAAAATCCAGAGAACCTCTCTTTTTGGCGAAATCCACATAGGCAAAATAAGTAAAACTTTTAATATTGAAAGGATCTCTTCCGATGATGCAATTCGACAATTCCTCGACATAATGCATAACGCTGTAATCGCGGTCCAGAAATGTATATCCTTCGCCCCATCCTGTTATGCCTTCGTCGGTCTCAATTTTAATAAAAAGCCAATTCCTTCTCCATCCAGAGAAAATCAAATAAGGTTTTACGCTCGTAATTTTCATCGATACTTACGCTCCTTCTTGCGCAGTTTTTCTATTTAGTCGAAAGTTAGATAATACATAAAATACCGTCAAGCCTTACTAATCATGTATCTACATATTTATGTTCGCGATGTTGAAGAGCATCGGAGGCGTGAAATAACAAGAGCGCAGGGCAGAGCCTACAAAAATACGGCTAAGGTGTACGCTTACGCAACTTGTCATTTGCTGTCGCAAAGAAGCACGCCGCCTTTGGCAATTTCCTCCCGCAATATCTCCAGCAGAAAAATCTTGACGTCGGCTTTTTCCACGAAAAGGATTTCGCTTATTCGGTCGGTCAGGCCCGTGACAAAGGCTTCCAACTGCCCCTGTGTACGCCCTTCCAAAAATTGTACGGTCACGCGGGGTTCCATCCTTTTGCCGTAAACGGCCCTCCCTTCCCGTGCCGCAGTGTCGCTGCGCAAGTCACCGTTGTGGGAAAAGTTTTCGAAGGAAACTTCGACAATCCGGATGACCACATTCTCCCGGGAAGCGTGCAAACAGTCGCAAGCCAATGCGCAGGCTTCTTTCGCCAACGCCCGTTTTTGATCCAAAGTACGGCCCTCTAAAATCTCGATTGTAATTCTTGGCATAATCGCCCTTCCTCACTCTCTAGGCAACCATCACGCCGTTGCTGGCGAATCTGGACTTCGGGATTTCCAGGAGCAGTACCAGCACGTTCCCTTCGGGAACGCCCAGAATACCCACCAACACATCCGTCACGCGCCGGACAAAGGTCCTGCGCATATCCAGGCTGTCCATGCCGCCCGCAAGGTATTGGATCGTAAGCCTTGGTTCCGGCTTGCCGACATACCCTTCGCCGCGAGCAAAAGCGTCGGCGCACAGTTCCGCGTTGCTGCCCAAGTCTTCCGGGTTGCTTTCCAGGATACGTAAAAAACCGTTGAAAGCGGCTTCGGGCTTGCCTAGATACTCTTGCAAAAGCGCGGTGATTTCTTTTGCCAACGCTCTTTTTTGATCCAGCGTGCGGCCTTTCAATATTTCCAATGTGGCTCTTGGCATGATGAATCCCTCCTGTTACTTTTTATTGTCGATATTCAACACGCCGCCCCCGGCAAGCTCGGTGAGTTTAGCGATAAGGAAATAGATGGCCACACGGTCTTTCGGCAATGCAAGCGCCTGCGCCACCCGATCGGTGATAAGCCCGGCAAGTTGTCTTCGCTGGTCCAAACTTCGGCCTTCCACGTGCTGGACCGTAATTCGGGGTTCGCCCAGTCCGTACAAAGCGGTGATATCTTTCCCTGCATCGGACAGAAGTTCTCCAGAAACGGCAAGGTCCTCCGGTTTTATGGGCGCGATCCGCACGGCGATGTTGGACTTGGCACTGCCGAAAACCTCGTTGATGGAATCGCAGACACCTTTGACAACCGCTCTTTTTTGCTCTGTCTTGCGGCCTTCCAGAATCTCCACGGTAACTCTTGGCATAGTTGTTTCCTCCGTCTGTTCCGTTTGTTATAAATGCAGGCAGTTTTAGCGCATTGCAAAATTGCCTGCAAGATTGGACGTTTACTGGCAGGTTAGGCTAAAACCTCAGAAAGGTAGCCGTCAATTGCGGCAATGTCCTCTTTGTCCATGACAAAGCCACCGCCAAGCGCGTTTTCCTGTATCTGCTCGATTTTACGTGAGCCGCACAAGAGGTTAATGCTGTCGCTTTGCGTCAATGTCCAGGCGACTACCAGGCCGGATATGCCGCAGGAATATTTGTCGCACAGAGGTTTCATTTTATCCAGCATTCCCAGTACTTTGATGCGGTTTTCGCGCTCATACCATTTGTTGTTTTGGCGTGCGCGGTTGCTGATATCGGTATCCACGCCGATCTTCCCGGCCAAAATTCCGCGTTCCATAGGAGAAAACGGCTGGAAGGTCATTTTCTTTTCGGCGCACAGGGCGACGATTTCCTTTTGGGCGTCGCGGTCAAGCATGCTGTATTTGTTCTGTACCAAATCCAACGTGCCGTATTTCGTGTATTCCAGTATTTGTTCTTTCGTGATGTTGGAAGCACCGATCCCGCGGATTAGCCCCTCTTTCCGGAAAGATTCAAGCGCGGTCATCGTCACTTCGATGCTGGGCCCGTAGCCCGGCATGGTTTGAAAATGCGTGACGTACATATCCACATAGTCCGTGCCCAAATTTTGCAACGACCGTTCCAGCTCAAACCGCATACTGGCAGGTGAAAGGTTACGGCGGTTCGTAATGCCGTCCCTCTGGTTGTGCAGATAGGTGGTTTCGTCGGTTTCGTCCCAGCGCAGGCCGCATTTAGTCGCCACATATACCTTGTCTCGGCGGCCTTCCAAGGCTTTTTTCAGCACCTGTTCGCTGCGACCGAAACCATATGCCGGCGCCGTGTCAAAATAATTGATGCCCATATCTATGGCGGCGTGGATAATCTGGATGGAATTTTCATCTTCCACAGGCCCCCAGTTGCTGTCGCCGCCCATGGACCAAGTGCCCAAAGCCACCACGGACGCGTTTAAGTTAGTGTTGCCGATTTTTTTATAATGCATGATTGAACTCCTTTCTTTCCTATAATACGAACACACCAGTGATGAAACAGCCAAACAGGACGACAAGCGACATCAGCCAAAGCCATTTAAACGCAAACTTCTGTAGGTCACCCAACTCCACCTTGCACAGCGAAATCAGCAGCCAGATTGCGGCAGAAAAAGCTGAAATTGGAAAACCGATCGTATGCAGCCCAGTCAGGAAAGCACGGGCGATATCCGTCGGGGGAACGCCAAAACGTCCGACAGAATTCGCAATGACGGGCAGGACGCCGTAGTAGAAGGCGTCGGTGTCGAATATCAGGGTAAGGGGCATCGCGAAGAAGCCAAAGATGAGCGCCGAATATCTTACAAGCGATTCCGGGATTGCTCTGATAAGAACGTCGGACATGGCGCCGATCATACCTGTTTCGGTCAGGATGCCGGACATGACGCCCGCCGCAAACAAAACTCCTGCAATCATCATACATTCCGGCGCGTGGTAACTCACCAGCTTCCGCTGCAATTCTGGGCTGCGATAATTGATGAGCATGGTCAGACACGCGGCGACAATGAAGGTGGCCGCGGGGATAATCACTCCGGTCATCATGATGGCAATTGTGGTAAGCAGGATGGCGAGGTTGATGGGGTATAATTTCGGACGCCGCAGGCTGAGCTCGAACTCAGTTGACTGAAACCCGATTTGTTCGGAGGGAAAGTGGCCTTCCACCAAAAGCCCCGCTGCCGTCAGGCGTCTCTTTTCCTTGACGCCCAGATAGAAAGCGATCCCATAGCCGGAGAGGATCCCCATTATCTGGGGGAGCATCAGCGGACGGTAGATTTCCATCAGGTCGAGGCCGAGAGCAACAGAGGCGCGATTTACTTGGCCGCCCCAAGGTACCATATTCATGATGCCGGCCCCCATGGCCACCACGCAGCAAAGCACCATGTTGCTCATTTTCAGGGACTCGAAGATGGGCATCATGACCGGGCACGCCAACAGGAATGTTGTTGCGCCCGCTCCGTCCAAATGGCCGATGAGCGCAATCGTGTATGCGCCGATTACGACAAGAACCGGGTTGCCGCCCATAAATTTGACAATGCCTTTCACCACGGGGTCGAAAGCGCCGTTGTCACGCATCAACCCGAAAAACAGAATGGAAAACATGTACATCACGCCGTTGACAGCCACTTTTGTAACGCCGTTCTTTACATAATCTCCGATAAAATCGCCTTTGCCAAGCAAGATGCAAAATATCAAGGGGACTAATACCAGTGACACCAAGGGAGTCATCTTTTTTGACATAATCAAAAAAAGAATCGCGGCCACACATGCAAAACCGAATATAGCTAACATTTTCTACCTCCTCCTAAAGTGTGGTTCGCCATGAAACAACAACCTTTCTTTATTCGTTCGATATACCCGTTTGTTGGTGAGCGGAATCCCTGTCTTAGCGGGCTCTATTTAACTCAAAAGTAGGTGTTTTGAGGCAGGATTTTCTAAGTAAAAATAAGCTGTAACAAAGTTTTATCTTCAAAAATGCCCTGCGAAGTTTGAGGTGCATCACGATATATTACGGAGGAACAAGCCATTCAAGTAATTCTACTCTTCTAGAGTTACTGTTAAGTGCACCTCACACACATGTCCTCAGAAAAATTCATGTATAGTACGCCTTTGATCGTGTTTGTATGAGCTTTTAAGCAGGAATTCCTCATTAATTTCCATGCCGATGCCAGGGCGATCCGGAAGATAAAGATATCCATCTTTAAAATAAGTAAAACTTTTAATATTGAAAGGATCTCTTCCGATGATGCAATTCGACAATTCCTCGACATAATGCATAACGCTGTAATCACGGTCCAGAAATGTATATCCTTCGCCCATCCTGTTATGCCTTCGTCGGTCTCAATTTTGATAAAAAGCCAATTCCTTCTCCATTCAGAGAAAATCAGATACGGTTTTACACTCGTGATTTTCATAACGCCGCTACCTCTCTCCTGTCAGCTCTTTTTTTCTTCGCGGCTTTGATGCTGTAAAAGATCATATAGGCAAACACAACCCACAAAATCAGACATAATGGCCTATTAAAAAATATGAGAAAGTCGCCTCTGGATATCATCAACGACCTACGAAAACGAAATTCTATGAGTTGGGCCAAAACAAAAGAAAGAGCGAATGCATTTCGTGAAAAATTCAATTTTTCCATGATAAACCCGAAAATGCCCGCGATGGCAGCAGTCCACATATCAATCATAAAAAATCGTCCTACGTAAGATCCCACCACGATCAGTATAGAAATAATCGGAATCAAGACATAGTTAGGATAAACCAATATGCGAGCACAGAAAGATGTTGTATATTTGCCCAGTAGAAACATTACCCCAATGGAGAGGAGTATTCCCCAAAATATCGTATAAACAAGAGCAGAATCGGAGTTCATCAACTCAGGGCCGGGGGTGATGCCGTGCATCATCAACGCTCCGGAAATTATCGCTACCGTTGAGGTGCCTGGAATTCCCAGCGTCAATAAGGTGATCATGCCCCCGGAAACGACGGCATTATTAGAAGACTCACATGCGGATAATCCACGTGGATTTCCATGCCCAAATGTTTCTGGTTCTTTATCTTTACGCTTCGCTTCCGAGTAACTGTAGAACGATGCGGGGCCGCCGCCAAGTCCGGGAACGATGCCAAATATAGTTCCTATAATTCCCGATTTTAAAATAACGGGAAAAACATTTTTAAATTCTGCCCAGCTTATTTCGCATTTTAGCCGCTTGGTGTCGGTAATAGAATGTGCCCCCAAATCTCCCATACACAAATCCAACATATCACTCAACGCATAAAAGCCTGTGAAAAGCGCGACCAAAGAAACACCGTCGCCAAGGCTTATGTTGTTAAAGGTAAAACGAGTCGCGCCGGTATAGAAATCAACACCGATAACGCCTACAATCAAGCCCAACAAAAGCGAGATTACGCATTTCCAAGGATCTACCGCTCCTAAAGCCGATACGCTTACAAGGCCGATCAATCCGATTACAAACAACTCGGGGTCGGCAAGATTTAACGCGATTTTGGAGAGCGGAACGGTTAAGAACGCCAAAAAGAGCCATCCTACCAAACCGCCTACAGTAGATGCATACAAAGAATACCCAAGCGCTTTCCCCGGAAATCCCCGTTTCGCCATCGGGAATCCGTCAATCACTGTCGCGACCGCTCCAGAAGTTCCTGGAATTCCTAGCAAAACAGATGAAATAGACCCGCCATAGCAGGATGACATGTACATGGAACACAACGCTAGAATTGCTACCTTCGGATCCATGCGAAAAGTAAGTGGGATCAAAAGTGCGCAACCTATAGTAGCACCCAAACCAGGCAGCGCGCCAATCACCATTCCCAACAGAGCCCCAATAAACAGAGCCAAAAACGCAGAGATATTGAGCAGATAAGAAAAGTTATAATTTATTATAAAATTCATTATATATTCTCCTCAATATTATAAAGTGAACGAGACCTTCAAGTCCCATCCCTTTGGGCATTACCTTCCCAGCCAGCCTCCGTCCACCGGCAACGCGATGCCATTGATGTAATCCGAAGCGGAACTTGCCAAAAAAACTGCCGCGCCTATTATGTCCTCGGGTTTTCCTCGACGACCTGCAGGAATACGTTCTAGAATTTGGCGGCTTCTTATGGGGTCGTTTATCAGAGCAGCGTTCATATCCGTATTGAGATAGCCGGGTGCGATACAATTGACGTTGACTCCCAGTTTCGCCCATTCGTTCGCGAGGCTTTTCGTGAACTGCATGACCGCTCCCTTACTCGCAGCATAGGCTGGAACGGTAAGACCTCCCTGAAAGGACAACATCGACGCCATGTTTATAATTTTTCCATACCCCTTCTCTATCATGACCTTACCTGCCTGCTGGCAGAGAAAAAAGACAGCATTACAATTGATATCCATGACATAAAGCCAATCCTTAAGTGGAAACTCGACACATGAATGACGACTTTGCGTGCCGGCATTATTGTAAAGAATATCGACCGTCCCGCATTTTTCGACGATCTCGCCGATCAATCGTTCAATCCCCCCAAGGTCAGAAAGATCGTATTGGAACGTCCTACATGCTCCTCCAGCCGCCTCAATCTCCTCTACGGTCTTACCCGGTTCGCTACGGCAAACAAGCGCAACGTAAGCTCCTTCTCGAGCATAAGCGATCGCGATTGCTTTCCCTATGCCTCGATTTGCCCCGGTGACAATCGCAACCTTACCCTCCAATTGTCCCATTCACAACCACTTCTCCTTTAATTTCTGCACGGTTTGCCGTTAGTTGCAACCTTCCACACAAAATCGTTCCCAATAAGCAGCCCTGACCTTTCAAGTCATGATTAAAACAGCTTTGAACAAAAAACGTAAATTTTAAGTAACCTTAATGAAGTTTGTCAGAATTCGCTATCGAAAGCTGGGAAGCTTAGTGATTACAGTGACTTCATTTTCTCAAAATTTATATAGAAAAATGTATATAAGCACTAATTTCAACATTGATTTGGAGGTCTTCAGGGATTCTGTAAAAATTCCCTTAATTTGTTCCTATATAAGAACTCAGTTCTGCATTCGAGACACACCCAAATTAACATAATTATTTTCATTTGTAAAGATACCTTTTTCACTCTCGTGGCAAAGTCGTAAAATATCGTCTGAAAATCGTTATTTCAAGTTATTTACACGAATGCCCTCATGGAAGGTTTTCTCCCAATCATGAGCTGGCTCCGGCCACCTAAAAAGTAAAATCAATCTGGCGAAAAACTGTCCGCCCTGCCTTAATGGTCATTTGCGGGATAAACAACTTGCTACCCAATATGGTATTTCCATGGGAATCCTGGAAAATCGTTGATTTCTCGCGAATTTTAAGAATTACAACGTCTGCTGCGGCACCGGGGGCAAGCGTTCCAACCTGCCCTTCCATGCCAATAAGCTTGGCTGGGGTATCAGTGACCGCCCGAATAACGTTATTCAGCGGCATACCTAGGGCCAAGTACATTGACATGACATATAGAATGGAATGAAGGGATTTTTTAAAAATACTGATGCTTGATGCATCGCTGCTAATAATGTCCGGCAGAAAATCGTCTTCAAGAGCTTTTTGTATAATATTGAAGTTATATAACGTACGACCAGCGGCCGCATCGAAAAAAACACCGCGAGCCCGAGCTTCTTTAGCTGCTGTACATATTTTCCCATTATTATCTAAAATAGTATGAGGACCGTTCTTGGCTTGGTAGCAGTGGGAGAGAATGTCGTTTTTGTCGAAATGTGGTAAAATCTCGTTATATGCTTGTTCTGGGCCTACGACATGTACATTAATCCTTTGTGCAAGCAATTTTGCGATTTTTTTTGTTTGGACAAGAGTGCTAAAGCTCCCAAACTCTTTGCCTATACGTTGCTTTATTCCCAGAATATTGTTGGTATAGCGTTCAAGAATATATTCTAGACGTGGAATATCCCACGTGCTCACATCATAGTTTTCCTTTTGGAGATAGCTTGCAATGCCCA
The DNA here is from genome assembly GCA_031274425.1 of Synergistaceae bacterium. Classification (GTDB taxonomy): domain Bacteria; phylum Synergistota; class Synergistia; order Synergistales; family Aminobacteriaceae; genus JAISLU01. The sequence continues at coordinate 13,157 of JAISQE010000048.1, forward strand.
TCACGGTAACGTTAATAAAGCTTTTGATAGTTGTAAGGCTACTGCACACGGCATCACGATAAAAACCTTCAAAATTGGCAGTTCCTGCTGAACCAGCGTCTACCGCCGTAGTAACGGCATTTGGGAAAGTCATAACGTCGGGCAATATCCCAACTTCCGAATGACCGTAGTTGATATGACAATGAAAATCAATGAGGCCAGGCAATACAAGGCAACCAGAAGCGTCCACTTCTTCTGTCGCTTTTGGTATTTCGCCATCGGGTGCCTCCACAATCTTAGTATTGCGTATATAGATATCTTTTACTTGATCGCATTTTTTTGCAGGGTCAAGAACACGCCCATTTTTTATGCGATAAGAACAAATCATGATGCCCTCCTACTCAAAATTAAAAAGTGGCATGCGCACAGGTTTCTTCGCAGTAGTGTGATCGAAGTGGAAATAATCTACTTTCTGACGCCAAGTTTCGGCATTTAGACTCCAGCTGATAACGGCCATTGGGGCAGAATCACTTGCATAAAGGCTTCTATTTCGCGGAGTATTTCTTATAGAGAGTACGATAGTTCTCGGTAGCTTGTCTCTTGTTATGGATAGCGAATTCTCGATTTCTCTCCTAATCACTCCATGCAAAACATCACTTTGATCGCCTCCTTTGGGTGGATTGCGGCGTCGAAACCTTCCTCGGCTCGTTCTATGGGCAAGACGCAGTTGAGCAGTTTTTCGTAGTCGCCGCTCTTGCCGGTGAGGGAGCAGGCGATCTCGAAATCTTGTCTCGTGCAGTTGCGGACGAATTGAATCACGAACTCCCGCATCATGCCCTTCTGGAAGTTCATCTGCGGAGGATTTTTGTATCCGGCGACAATGACGATCCTGCCATTGATCCTGACGGCATCGGGCAGGACGTCGATCACGGACTGGTGTCCCGCGCAGTCGAAAACGCAATCCGCGCCCCTGCCGTCGGTGCGCGAATAGATCTGGTCCAGCGCGTCCGGCCCCGAGGCGATAACGTCGAAACCCATCGACCTCGCGAGCTCCAGTCTTTGAGGATTGGACTCGCAAATCATGAGATCGCCCGCGCCGTACTGCCGCAGGGTAATGGCGACGGCAAGCCCGATAGCGCCCGCCCCAAACACGGCCACCCGGTCTCCGGGGCGATATCCTCCGTGCCGCATGGCGTGAACAGAGATGCCTATTGGTTCGATGAACGCCGCCAGCTTTGGGGAAACGCCCTTCGGGGCGGCGTAGACGCTGTCCGACGGCGCCAGAACGTACTCCGCCATGCCGCCGTCCAGATCGATGCCCACCAGTTTCAGGGTCGTGCAGGTGTTGGAGCCCCCGCTTTCGCAGACCTGGCACTTTCCGCAGGCCAGGTACGGGTACGAAGTGACCAGAGTTCCCCTCGGCAGGGTCGGGTGGTCCGACGCGATTCTTCCGGAAAATTCGTGCCCGAGAACCAACGGAGCCCTGGCCCTGGGGTGCTTTCCCCAGAAGATGGTCATGTCGCTGCCGCATATACCGGCGTGGGAGACCTCGACCAGTACCCATCCCTCTTTTTCCTGTGGAAAAGCCACTTCTTTTACGGAGATTTTCTCCGGCCCCTCAAACACAATCGCCTTCATCCCCTACCCCCCTGTCCATTTCCGCGCGTCCGGTCCTCGCTTAATTCGTTCAATTCGTTCAATGCGTTCAAGCAGTACAACGGCGTTTGCCCGTTCAGGTATCTCACGATTTCCTCGGCCAGTTTCCGCTTCAGGTCTTTGGAGGACTGAACGGAATACCACGCGATGTGCGGCGTGCCGATGAAGTTTTCCAAACGCAGAAGCGGATGGATGCCGACAGGCGGCTCCCGCACCAGGACGTCGCAGGCGGCCCCGGCAATCCATCCGCCGGCCAGCGCCTTTTCCAGCGCGCCCTCGTTGACGATTCCGCCTCTGGCGACGTTGATCAGGTAGGCGGTCGGCTTCATCATTTTGAGCTGCGGCTTCCCGATCAGGTTCCGGGCCGTTTCCAGAGGGCAATGAACGGAAACGACGTCAGACTCCGCGAGCAATGTTTCCAACGACGTCATCTCCACAAAAGCGTACCGTTCGCCCGCTTCTTGGGGATAACGAGGGTCCGTCGCCAGGATGCGCATACCCAGCCCCCGGACGTAATCGGCAAGGGTTTTCCCGATGCGCCCCAACCCGACGATCCCTATCGTCTGCCGGCTGTAGCGATAGATGGGAATCCCCACCTCGTAGGCCCAGCCTCCGGCGCGGACGGATTTGTCCAGAAGAAGGAGTTTCCTTGTCAGCGCCAGCATCAGAGTCAACGCGTGAGCGGCCACCTCCTGAATGCCATAATCTGGAACGTTGGAGACGCTGACTCCGTGCCGGGAGGCCGCGTCCAGGTCGATGTGGTCCACCCCTACGCCGTAACGCACCACAGCCCTCAGATTTTTCAAATTCGCAAAAACCCGTTCGGTGAAAGGCGCGTATTGGTTCCCGACGACTTCGTAACCGCGCAGCCCTTGGATCAAATCGTCCTCCGTTCTGCACTGAAGCAAATCCATCTCGACGCCGTGGGAGGCAAAGACGCCCGTCTCCTCCTCCATCGCCACATGATCGCAATCGGTGATAGCCGTTTTCAAGTGATCTCCGCTTTCTCTATTCGGTTTTGATTCCGTTCCCGTAAATCCAATCCGCGATGTTTTGGGAAATGACGTTCTCTATTTCCCGGCGCGTATTTGCGAGGCATTTTTTGATGAACTGCATTTTCTCGGTCTCTTCATGAAGCTGAAAAACAGGGAAGGCTACGCTGACGGCCGCGACGGTTTTCTGCTGACAGACGATAGGGGTCGACAGGCACTGAACATGGATAGACGACTCCTCTTTTTCGTACCCCCAACCGTTTTTGCGGACCTCTTCGAGCTGCAGGCAAAGGGCGTCCACGTCCTTGACGGTGTTGGGCGTTATCGGCTCCAACCCCTCGGGGTAGAGCGCCAGCAGCTCCTCTTTATCGAACTGGGACAAAAGCGCCTTGCCTATGGCCGTGCAGTACGCCCCCAACCGGTACCCCGATCTCGCGGCCACGTGGACCGGGCTAGCCGGGCTTTGCTTGAGCAGGTACAGCACCTCGTTCCCGGACAAGACGCCGAAATGACAGGTTTCGCCGCTTTCTTCGGCAAGACGGCTCAAAAGCTCGTCCACTTTATTCAGGAGGCTGGAGTCGGCCACATAATTGCTTCCAAGTGAAAACATCCGGTCCCCCAGGACATACTTTTGTTCTTTTGCTTTGCAATGGGCTAGCCTGCGTTTGCATAACGTATGCAACACAGGGTGAAGACTGCTTTTGGGTACCGAAAGAAGCCTCGCGATCTCCGAAAAAGAAATTCCCTCGTTGTTTTTCGCCAAGAGTTCCAAAATATCCACAACACGGTCCACAGTGCGGTGCTCGTCGTGTGCCATCGTATCCCTCTTCAGCAAGTTCGTTTTTATTAAATTTGTTCTTAATTAAGAACAAGATTCTTTATTAGGAATAGACTTATTATAATCACCTCCTCTCTTTTTGTAAATAGGGTGTTTTGCAAATAGGGAAATATAGTAAACTGTTATGAGAAGAGGGCCTTATTTTTGTATGCTTTACGTAATATAGCAGCGTAATATGACAGCCAATTTTCATGGGAAAGGGGGATGGTGAGGACATAAGTTTTGCGGTGTTCCGCAAGGGCTCTAAAAGACAATTCATTTTTTAAAGAAAGGTTGGTTGTGCGATGAGTCAGCAAAAAGATACGCAAAACGTTCCAGCGGGATTCATGTCCGGGATATTTCCTCTGAAGAAAAGACTCTACGGTGAAGAACAGCCTGGCATCAAGGCCGGTCCTTTTTGTATTCGCCTGCCTTTGATTCATCATCGTTGGTCGTGGACCGAGTGCTTGGCCGCCATGTTCCTGGGTGTGGCTTGCCTGGGCGCCGGCGTGATGACGACGATGACCACTTTCGGATTGGATAAACCCGCCAATATCGCCGCCTTGGGGTTGACGGAGAACGGCGCTTTTCTCATGACGCTGACCTTTGGGGCGCTCAATGCCCTCTGCTACTATTTGCCCTCTTTGCTGGGCGACCCGGTAGTCCCCGGCTGGATCACCCCGGCGCTCCCCCTCACCCTCACCTATCTGAATCAGTGGAGCCTTCCCGACTACGCCACCGGCAATGTGGATCGCATTTACGCCATGATTGCCCTTCAGATGCTGGTGGCGCTGTTGTTTTTGATCATGGGCACCACGGGGCTCGGACGCAAGCTGGTGGATTTGGTTCCCATGTCCATCAAAGCGGGAATTGTGCTGGGCGCGGGCGTAACCGCGGGCATGAACGTCATCACGGCCCGAATGCCGACGGCTCCCTGGACGGTCACCATCGCGGTGTTGATGTCGTATTTCTTCCTGTTCAACCCAACGTTTGCCAACGCCGCGAAAAAAAGCTCATTTTGGACCTTGGTGCGAAACCAAGGGGTCGTTCCGGCTCAACTGTTCGCCATCGTCTTGGCCCCTATTCTGCTCAAGGAAATCCCCGTCCCCGAAATTCAGTGGGGCATCACGCCTTTGAACTTCAAATTCGTCGCGGAGCATTTCACTATTTTCGGTCTCGGCTTTCCCGCGATGAGTTACTTTATAACGGCAATACCTATGGCGCTGACGGTTTACATCATCGCGTTTTCCGACTTCGTGCTGGCAAAGGAAATCGTGACGGAGTCCACCGCGGATCGGCCCGACGAAATCGTGGTTTTCGACGCCGGCCGTTCCAATCTGGTCAGCTTCATACGCAACGCCGTCATGGCCCTGTTCGCTCCTTGGGTCCCTTTCTGCGGCCCCCTCTGGGCGTCGGGCCTGCTCACGATCACCGAGCGCTACAAGCGGGGCTATAAAACTTTGAATACTTACTGGGACGGCGTTTGCACCTTCCGCGCCGCGACGGTGCTCGCCGTCATGACCTTACCGCTTGTCACCTTGATACGGCCCGCGTTCGCCATTTTCTTCGGGATAACGATGGCCGTCCAGTGCTTCGCCTGCGGCAACATCGGCATCCGCATGACGACAAGCACCAACGACCGCGGCATCGCCTGCGTCATCGCCGGAGCCTTGGCATGCAAAACACCGGGCTTCGCGTTGCTGGTCGGCGTGGTGACCTGGGCGGTGGTCGAGGGGTCGGAGCTGCTTTTCAATCGCGCGGCGAAAAGCTGACCCGAAGCTCAATTCGAACAGGTTATATCCGTGAAATTTTCCGCGGGTTTTTTTGTCGTGCTGGCGGGCGCGGTGATCGTTTTGGCGCTGTTCGTCGTCAACCTCGCCCTCGCCGCGCGGCGAGGACATGTTTCGCGACCCGTCACGTTCGCTCTTCACGGCGTGGCGTCGGTGGTTGTCCTGTTCAATTTTCTGCGTATCCTGGGTGTGGAATCGAGCTACGTTCTCGCGGCTCACGGCGTGGTCTTGTTTTCCATCGTCGTCTCTCTGCGCCGATATCTCAAAGAAACGCGAGGTGAGACAGATGACGCGTGACGAGATCCGAAAACTGCCGAACGACGCCCTGGAGGCGAAGATATGGTTGGCGCTCCGCGATCCGTCCGAAAGGAGAATGATGTGCATGTTCTTCACCCCTCCGGAGTATACGAAAAACTTCAACGAGCTGTACGAGGCGGAAAAAGCCCTCTCGCCGGAACAGTATGCGAAATACGCGAATTTGCTCCTGCGCTTTGCCGACCCCCTGTCTTCGGAGTTGAAAGAAGCCCTGCAAAAAAACCCCGACTCGGCTCAGGACACGTCCCCTGAAATAGGCTGCGCGATGGCTCTTCGGGCGACGGCGCGCCAACGGGCCGAGGCGCTGACCGCGGTTTTGAGAGGAGAGTAGAAGCCCATCGACAGCTCGTCGACACACGAGGGCGGAGTGGTGGAGTGGTATATATGGATCGATCTCTTAAAGCGAAATTGCTTTTGAACGCCTGTAAAGCGCCCTTGACCGCGTGGGAGGCGCTGCGGAAAAACGACGCTCCGGAGGCTTTGTGGTCGGAGGGGAAAACGTTGTGGCAGAAACTGGGCCTTCGCTCGTCATCGTGCGTGAGGCTGGAGGAGCTTCTGGCCGAACGAGACTGGCCCGAGCGCGAGATGGAGCGAACGGACGCGTTCGGCGCGCGTTTCGTCACAGTGGACGACTCGGACTACCCCGTCCGTTTGAAAGACCTCTCTTCGCCGCCCATTGGGATCTACGTCAAAGGGAAAATCGACTCTTTGAAGCCCTGCCTGGCGGTGGTGGGAACACGGCGCTGCAGCCACTACGGGCGCGCCGTGGCGGAGGCGGTCGGACGGTCGGCCGCGCGGGTGGGGCATCAAGTGGTCAGCGGCGGCGCCAAAGGGATCGACGGCGCGGGACACGTGGGTTGCATGGCCGAGGGCGGCCCCACCATGGCCGTCCTCGGCACGGCGGTCGACCGGGTTTACCCCGCGGAACACCGATCCCTCTTTCTCGAAATCGCGGAAAAAGGAGCTCTGCTGTCGGAGTACCCCATGGGCACGGGAGGGGATCCTTGGCGCTTTCCAGAGCGCAACCGCATCATTGTGGGCTTGTGCAACCGCGTCGTCGTCGTAGAGTCGCCGGAGGACGGGGGAGCGATGATCACCGCGCGCCTGGCCCTCGACATCGGACGCGAGATCTGGTGCGTTCCGGGCCGGATCACGGAGGCCATTTCGAAGGGTACCAACGCTTTGATCCGCGACGGCGCTAACCCTTTGGTCGACGTCGACGAGTTCATCGGTAAAATATCGGGCAAATACGGGCAGTTGCTGTTGGATTTCGGAGGCGGTCCGCCGCTGTGCCTGTCCGAGGACGAAAAACTCGTGTTGGGCCTGTTGCAGCGTAAGGGCGGGCGCACAGTGGACGACTTGATGGACGAAAGCGGCTTGGGGTTCGTCGAAATGCAGTCCTGCCTGGCGACGCTCTGCGCCTCCAGCCTCGTGTACGCGTCCGGACCGGGACGGTACAGCGCGGGGCTGTAAGAAAATATAATAATAAGAGAATATATACGGCCGAGGCAAAAACCTTTGCATATTACGCTCTTTCGGGTACAATGCCTGCAAAACCGTATTGCAGGAGGGTGTTGCGATGAAAGGTGTCATGCAAAAGAAATTACTGTGGAGCGTGTGGGTGGCGTTGTGGGTTCTCGGCAACGCGGGATTAGCGGGCGCGGCCAACTTCACGGTCACCTCGGGCGCCAACGAAGGCCCTGGATCTTTGCGCCAGGCTGTTTCGAGCGCGAACGCGAGCGCCGAGGCGGACGTCATCGATATTTCCGCATCGGTGAAAGAAATATCCCTTTTGTCCGCGGTGGCCATCACCGAGGACGTTCGGATCAACGGATCGGGAGCGACCATCAAAGGGTCGAAGGTAACCCGTCTGTTCGACATTTCCGGCGGGACCGCCGTGTTCGATCGCCTCACCTTCACCGACGGCTACACGCTTTCGGAGAACGGCGGGGCGATCTACATCGACTCCTCCGCGGCGACGGCCGATTTCGTGAACTGCACTTTTTTCGGCAATCGCGCGGGCAGAAACGGGGCGGCCGTGTACGTGTACGGCGGCGGCAATCGCCCCACCACCTTCACTAACTGCACCATAACGAACAACGAAGCGGCGGACAGGGGCGGCGGCGTGGCCCTCGCCGGGGGAGTCGTCCAGTTCACCGCGTCCATCGTGACGGGCAACAAGGCCCAGACCGACGCGGATCTCCACGTTTCCGACGGCGTCGTCTCCAACACGGGATGGTACAACGTCGTGGGGCGGACGAACGCGTCGAGCTTTTTCGCGGCAGGTTTTTACAACGACGTTTCCATTGAGGCCGCCGACGTGTTCAAGACGCCCGCCCTGCTGACGACGGTGGACGGCGTGCAGGTGGTCGAGCTTCTGAGCGCCACGAGCAACGCCGCTCTCGATAAAATTCCATCGGCCAACGCCCTCTCCCTTCCGCCCATCGACGCCCGAGGGGCGAACCGTCCCCAGATGACCGCCGTCGACGCGGGCGCTTACGAACTCAGCCCCGTTCCCCTGACCAGCGTGGAACTGCAGGGCAGCTCTTACATCGAGGTATTCACCTCGGAGAACTACAGCGTCGCTCTTCAGCCCGAGGGGGTTACCCTGGATGTTCGGACCTATACGGACGGGCTCAATTGGAGCGTCAGCGACCCCGCGATTCTCTCCGTGGACCGATACGGCAGGGTCTCGGCTCTGGCGGTGGGAAACGCCACCCTCAAGGTCGAGGCCCACGGTTGGGACGCCGTGGGGAACGTCATCACCCGCGAAAGCTCCAAGCCGGTCAAGGTGGGGTCCGTCGCGCTCGTTCCCCCGACGGTCACCGCCTCCATCACCGACGAGAAAACCCAAATGTCGGTCAACGACCAGCACACGCTCCACCTGGACGTGAAGATTCTTCCCGAGGAGACGCCCTACACCGTGACCTTCGAGTCGGGCAGCCCCACGGTCGCGACGGTGACCCAGGCCAACCCGACCAGTTCCAGCGCGGTCATCAAGGCTCTGTCTCCGGGGGAGTCCCTGATCAACGTCACCGTCACGGCAAAAAACAGCAAAGGAACGATGACAGCCAGCGACAGCTACATCCTGACCGTAACTGAGCGCAAGAAAAGCGGCGGCGGCGGCGGATGCCAAAGTTTTGCGCCCGGTTCCCTCATGGGGATGGTTCTGGCGGCTTTTCTCCTGTTTAAACGTTCAAACCTGAAACGTTGAAACCTGAAGCGTTCGAGCCCCACCCGATTCGCGCACCCAAAGTAGGGCGTGAACGTTTCAAAATTTACGCAGCGTTTACGTAGCGTTACGTTTACTCGGACTTGACTCCGGCGAAACTTTCGTTGATAATAATATCCTGTGCTTAGCGGAAAAGATCGGCGAAGCGCGTAAAATTTGGGGTGTAGCCAAGCGGCAAGGCAGCGGACTTTGGCTCCGCCATCGTTGGTTCGAATCCAGCCACCCCAGCCAAGTTTGATTTATCGGTTTTCAGAAAGCTCAAAAATATAGGAGCCGGCCCCTCGATTGGATTGCTCGATCAGGGGACCGGCTTTTCGTATCGCCCCAGGCTGTCTCGCGGAGCTTGAACGTTTACGAAAAAAGAAGTATATTACGATATTACGCAAACAACAGGAGGTTCTTTAGCGTGCAAAAAATCATGACAATGTTGAGCTGCCGAGACGTCAGCCTTTCTTATGACGGCAGAACCGCCGTGGAAAGCGTCAGTTTTGAGGTCGCTCCGGGAGATTGCCTCTCTATCGTCGGAGAGAACGGGTCGGGCAAAAGCACGCTGATGAAGGGATTATTGGGACTTCTGAAGCTGGATTCCGGGCAGGTCGATCTCTATGGCTCGAAGCGGACCGAGATCGGTTACCTGCCCCAACAAACCGTCGTGCAAAAGGACTTTCCGGCGAGCGTCCGTGAGGTGGTGTTGTCTGGATGCCTCAACCGCCGCGGACTCCTTCCGTTTTACTCGCGTCACGACCGCGCCCGCGCGGACGAAAACCTGGAGCGTTTGGGCATGGCGGACCGGGCGCGCGCTTCCTATCGCGATTTATCCGCCGGACAGCAGCAGCGGGTGCTTTTGGCGCGCGCTCTCTGCGCCGCCGAGAAACTGTTGATGCTCGACGAACCCGTGGCGGGGCTGGACCCCGTCGCCGCCTCCGGGTTGTACGCGCTGCTCGAAAAGCTCAACCGCGACGGCATGACCCTCGTCATGATCTCGCACGACCTGCAAAGCGCCCTGCGTTATGGGAACAAGATCCTGCACCTGTATAAAAAGCCCCTTTTTTACGGGCAAACGCGGGAATACCTGGAGACCGCCGTCTATCGACGCATGGTGGGCGTCGCGAAACCGGACGAAAACGACAAAAATGGAGGCGACCACGTTGACGGCCTTGTTTGATCTTTTACGGGAGTTGTTCTCCTACGTCTTTATCGTTAGGGCCATGGTGGTCGGCATTCTTGTGGCTCTCTGCGCGGCGCTGCTGGGCGTGACGCTGGTGCTCAAACGCTATTCCATGATCGGGGACGGGCTCTCCCACGTGGGGTTCGGGACCCTGGCGGTCGCCATGTCGCTGCGCCTGGCCCCTCTGGAGGTCTCTATACCCGTGGTGTTGCTGGCGGCGTTTTTTCTGCTCCGCATCAGCGAGAACTCGAAAATCAAAGGCGACGCCGCGATCGCGCTGATATCCAGCAGCGCGCTTGCCGTAGGCGTGGTGGTGATCTCCATGACGACCGGGATGAACACCGACGTGTGCAACTACATGTTCGGCTCCATTCTGGCCATGAGCAAAAGCGACGTGGTGTTGAGCACGGCGGTCGCCGTCTTCGTCCTGATCCTTTACGTTTTTTCCTATCACCGGATCTTCGCCGCGACCTTCGACGAGAGCTTCGCCAGGGCCACAGGCATGAAGGTCTCCCGCTACAACATGCTGATCGCTTTTCTGACGGCGATGGTCATCGAGGTCGGAAAGAGGATCATGGGCGCGATGCTGATCTCCAGCCTCGTCATTTTCCCCGCCCTCACCTCCATGCGCGTCTTCTCCAGTTTCAAGGGGGTCGTGCTTTGCTCGGCCGTTCTCTCCGTCGCCTGCTTTTTCGTCGGGCTCGTTCTCTCCTTCGCCCTGTCCACGCCGACCGGAGCGAGCGTCGTTCTCGTAAATCTGGCGATGTTCTGCCTGTTTGCGGTCGCCGCAAAGCTCGGCGTCAAAGCGTAAAAAATAAAAATATAAGAGCGAATTGCCTAATGAAAGGGATGAAAGGAGTGAAAGGTAGTGAAGAAAGTGAAGAAAGCGAAAGAAGTTAAAAAAGTGAAAAGATGGCTCGCCGCGTTTCTGGGGTTTTCGCTCGCGGCGCTTGCCGCGCTGGGCCGTCAATCGGCGAGCCTTGCCGCTCAGGGGGACGACTCGAATATTTTCGAAATCCGGGAGAAAATGTTCATCGAACAATGCAACGACATTTACCTCAACCCGGACGATTACCAGGGACGAACGATCAAGCTGGAGGGCATCTACGAAGAGGAGAACGAGGAGGGAAGCGTGACGGCCCGTTACGTGATCCGTTACGGGCCGGGTTGTTGCGGCAACGACGGAATGGCCGGGTTCGAGGTGGTATTCGACGACGCCCCGGCCCCGGCGCCCCAACGAGGCGACTGGGTCGAGGCGATAGGGGCGATTCAACGCCTCAAAGACACCGACGAACTGGAATACGTCGTATTGAAGCTCTCCCAGCTCAAGGTCATGGATGTACGAGGGGCGGAGTTTGTGAGCAATTAAGTACGTGAGCAATTGATTTTCGTTAGACCGCGCGGAGGAAGTGGGCATCACGTGACCCTTGCCGGAAAGCATGTGACGTGGTTTTTTTGACTCCGGACCCTGCCCTGAATTCGAGCTTGACAGGTCGGCAACTTAACTACCATCGACTAAAGCCGGTGGTAGTTAAGTGCTTTACCTATCAGGCTTTCGGTTCCGCGGCGGGGAGAGGACCGCTGTCGGCGACGACATTTTCCCTTCGGGCGTACGACGAGATCATGTAGGTTTCCGACATCGTGAGGCACTTCACGGGGCAGATCTCCGTGCACTGCGCGCAGAAACAGCACCGGTCGTTGTGAATGACGATTTTCTTCTCCTCGGCTAGGTAGTCCGTGGCGTTGGCCGGGCAGACCTTGACGCAGAGCCGGCATCCGATGCACTTGCTCCGATCGTAGTGGAGGCGTCCTCGGAAGCGCTTGCCCACCGGCACGGGAGGGTTCGGCGAAACCTCGGGGTCGGAGAGGACCGCGGTCAAGGACGGCGGCATGTGGGCGGAGGGGAAGAGGTTCGTGACGGCCCGAGAGCAGAGCTGCCTCAGGAGTTGCGGCAATACGCGCGTGATCATCTTTTCGTCCCCCCCTACCGCGTCATGATGTCGATGGAAAGCAAAATCATTCCCGTGACGGAGAGCCCCGCGACCCTCATGACGTAAAATTGCGAGGCCTGCCATATCTTCAGGCGGCCGAAAGAAGTGCGCATCAACGTCACGAAGATCATCTGGACGACAAAAACCTTGACCCAGAAGAACAGAAAATCGAAGACCGCGATGAAGAACCCGCCGACGCCGAGAAGGCCGGCAAGCGACGCGGGCACGAAAAGGCTCGTCATGAAAGCCGATATCGCGAAGGAGCGCAGCGCGAAAGTGATTTTGAGCAAGGCCAGGTTGACGCCGCTGTACTCGATGATGAGGCCGTCCAGAATTTCCGTCTTGGCCTCGGGAATATCCATCGGCCCCTTGCCGGTCTCGCCGGGGACGACGAACGCCAGCGAGAGGAACAGGCACATGAGGCCGAAATCCCCCACCTCGCCCACCGCCGTCCAGACCGACACGGAGGCGAAGGTCTCCAGGCTGAAGGGCGGGCCGGGCATGCCCGATCTGTAAGCCACCCACGCCAGGGTCGAAATCACCATCGCCAGGGGGAACTCGTAGCTCATCATCAGCGTGATCTCGCGTCCCGCCCCGATGTTGGCGATCGGGTTGCCGCTGGCAAAGCCCCCTATGGCCATCACCAGAGCCCCCATCGCCAGGAGGTAGACGATCAGGATCATGTCGCCCTCGGTTCCCAGAACGGCGCGGGCCGAACCCACGGGGATATAGAGAAAGATCATCAAGGTGACGACGAGCGCCAGCCACGGCGCCAGCGTGAAAAAGAAACGCGACGCGCGGCGGGGGACGATGTTTTCCTTGCCCATCAGCTTCACGATATCGTAAACCGGCTGCAACAACGGAGGCCCGACGCGACGCTGCATCCTCGCGTGAACGACGCGGTCCGCCCCGTCAAAAAGAAGAGCCAGCGCGACCACCAACGCCAGCAGCGCCAGCCCGACGAAGATCTTCAAAAACAATATGAAAAAAATAGAGGTCATCTTTCCGCCCCTCCCTCAAATCCATTGGCCCTCATATCGAAAGTTTTCTGGCGGCAACGCTTCAACAGGTCCGCCTTCGTGACGACCCCGGCGTTTCGCCCGTCCGTGACCATCATACGCTCCATGCAGGAAATGCAAGGGTCTATGCTGTTGATGATCAAAGGAGCGTCGGCCAGCTCGTTTCCTCGGAACATGAGAGGCCAGGAGACCGCGTTGGCGTAGGTGGGGGCCCGCACCTTCCACCAGGAAACGTTGTCGTCGCCGCCCTTCAGGCGAACGATATGGGTGTTGTCCCCCCGGGGCGCCTCGATGATGCCCCAGCCCGTTCCATCCGCTTTTTTCAAGGAGGCCAGCACCTTGTTGAGGTTGGGCTCCGCGACGATGGGCCCCTCGGGCAGTCCGTCCAGCACCGTTTCCAGGATATCCAGCGACTGGTACACCTCCAGCACGCGAACGGCGAAGCGGTCCAACACGTCGCCCCGCGCCGCGCCAAAATAGTCCTGGGGGACGACGGGCTCCACGGGAATATCCGCGTAGGCCTCGTAGGGGGAGCTTTTGCGGATATCTACCCTCAGCCCGCTGGCCCGGGCCGTGGGGCCGGTCGCGCTGTATCGGACGGCGTCGTCCCGGGTGAGCACGCCCACGTTTCTCATGCGGGCCTGAGCCACGGGATCCTCCATCACGATCTCCCGAAACGGGCCGAACTCCCGGCGGTAGTAGCGTATCATCCCGCGAGCCGCCTTGACCAGCTCGGGGGTCACGTCCCAGCGGACGCCGCCGAACGTCGCGACGCCGTAGTTGACGCGGTTGCCGGAGAGCAGCTCCAGCACGTCCATGACGCGCTCGCGCATCTGCATCCCCAGGTGAAACGCGGAGTCGAAGCCGATGGTGTAACACGCGACGCCCGACCACAGAAGATGGGAATGGAGGCGCTCCAGCTCCAGGAGAAGGGTGCGGATGTACTGCGCCCGTATCGGAACGCTCAGGTTCGCCAAGTCCTCAATGGCGCGGATGAAGCACAGAACATGACTGAACGAGCAAATGCCGCAGATGCGCTCCGAAAGGTAGATCACCTGGATGGGGTTGCGCTCTCGCGCCATGAACTCGATTCCGCGATGTATGGCTCCGGGGCGCACTTTCGCGTCGACGATGCGCTCGCCGTCCAGCTCCAGCCACGCCGTCACCGGCTCCTTCAAGCCCACGTGGACCGGGCCGACGGGTATCGTATAGGTTGCCGACATTTCACATACCTCCTCCCACGGCTAACTCAGCTCCCGAATCATCTCGGGAGCCGGGCCGGCCGCGTCGCGCCGCCAGGGTTTGACGTCCTCGTTCCAGTCCTCGGGCAGGAAGACCAGAGCCTTGTTGGGAAGCCCGACGAAGTCGACGCCGAACATCTCCCTGGTCTCGCGCTCGCTGTACTCCGACCCCGGCAGAAGGTCGAAAATCGAGGGCAGCGAAAGGCGGTTTTTCGGAACTCGGACGGTGAGGACGACCCCGACGCGCCCGCCCCGCAGCCTTTGGAAAAGCGAAAAGTGATAGTTGAGCGCCACGGCGTCCTCCACATCGTCCCCGGAGATCACGTGAAAGTTCACGAAATCGTAGACAAACAGCTCCTCCACAAAAGGGCGGAACGCCTCCAAAGCGATCTCGATCCATAGGTCGCGGGCCTGCGCCTCGTCCGTTTCCCCGCCTCCGTGTTCGCGGACCTCCAAGCTCACGATCTCGTCCCCGAACCGCGCTTTCAACGCGTCGGACAAAACGCCGCAGTCCACCGCCGTCTTCGCGAACCTCGACGTGGACAGACGACCGGCAAGAGACGCGCCATGCCGCTCCCTGGGTCTTTCCGTCATAACGCCGCCTCCTTCAGGATCGGCGGGATCTCGGTCGCCGAATTTTTTTCTCTGAAAATTTTCTCCCTGGAATTTTTCTCCCTGTCGAGGGATTCCAGTTTCAAAACCGCCTTCGTCACGCCCTCGATGACGGCCTCGGGGCGCGGAGGGCATCCGTGCACGTAGACGTCCACCGGCACGATGTTGTCCACGGGCCCGTCCAGGTTGTAGGACTTATAAAAAACGTCCCCGGAACAACCGCAGTTTCCCACCACCACCACCACCTTGGGGTCGGGCATCTGGTTGTAGACGCGCAAAAGTTTTTCGCGCATGAACTTCGTCACCGGGCCGGTCACGATGAGAACGTCCGCGTGGCGCGGCGTTCCCACAAGCTTCATGCCGAAACGTTCGATGTCGTATCGCGGGCTCAGAGTGGCGACGATCTCGATGTCGCACCCGTTGCAGGACCCGGTATTGCAGGTCGTCACCCACAAGGATTTGGGCAGTATTTTGAGCATGTTGAAAAATTTCATTCCCGTTTGCCTCCCGCCGTCTGTTAAAAGAGAACCAGAAGCCCGATCAAGGCGACCGTCACGACGAAATATCCGGCGTAATCGGAGGCGTTGCCGCTGTGAAAGCGGTACAAAAGCGTGTACAGCGGCTCCATGGCGACGCGGAAACCCCAATAGGACGAGGAGGCGGGCACGGAGATCTTGGCGCCGTCGTCGGGGACCTGGTTGCCGGACCAGTAGATCTCGTCTTGGTCGGTGTTGCGTTTGTAATCCATTCTGCCGAGGGAGCGGGCCCACAGCACGAAACCGGAGATGACGACGAAGAAGAAAATCCACACGAAAACGTTCCAATGGCCGAACCCTGTGTCGAGTTGGCTCCACATCTCTACATCCCTCCCAGGACGGCATGGATATAGCCCTGCCGGTTCAGCAGAGCTTGGGCCGCGTTCTCGAAAAGGTTACCCGTAAACCAGCCGGGAAAGAGGGTGAGCAACAAAGTCGCCACGGTGAGAATCGCCATCCCCGCCAGCATTCCGTAGGGGACCTCCCGAACGGCGACGAACTTCGCCTTCGCCGGGCCCAAAAAGGCCGCCTGAAAGACCTTCGCGAAGGACGCCAGGGTCAGGACGGAGGTGATCATCGCCACGGCGGGGAGCACGGGGTGCACGGCGAAGCTGGACTCGTAGATCATCCACTTCGAAACGAAGCCGTTGAACGGGGGAAGGCCGGAGATGGCCGCGGCCCCGATCACGAACATCCCCGCGGTCCAGGGCATGTTCCGCGCGAGCCCCCCCATTTTGTCCAGGTCGCGGGTTCCCGTCGCGTAATAGAGGGACCCGGCGCACAAAAAGAGCAAGCCTTTGTAAAAAGAGTAATTCATGACGTGAAACAGGCCGCCCTTCATCGCGGTGAGCCCGTAGGCCGCCACCCGGTTCCCGTCGCCGAGCGCCAAAAGCCCCACGCCCATCGCCAGGAGCATGTACCCGACCTGCGAGATCGAATGATACCCCATCAGGCGTTTGATTTCATGCTGCACCACGGCCATCATGACCCCGAAGAACATGGACATGCAGCCCAGAACGATCAGGAGCCATCCCACCGTCCCTCCCTGGGTCAGGCCGGGAAAGATCGAATAGCAGACGCGAATCAGGCCGTAAAAAGAGGCCTGGCTCACCGTCACCAAAAGGCAGGTCACGCCGCTGGGGGCCTCCGCGTAGGCGTCGGGCATCCAGGCGTGCATGGGGAACGCGCCGCATTTGAAGGCCAGGACGGAGACGATCAAAGCCAGGGAGACGCGCTCCAGGGTGCCGGATCGCATCATGGACGAGAGCGCGCCCATGTTCAGGGCGTTGTACTTGCCGTAAAGCGACCCGATGGCGATCAAAAGCAACATGGCCGCGATCTGGGAGATCAGCATGTACTTGAAGCTGGCCTCCAAAGACTCGGGCTTGTCGCGCCAAAAGGCGATCAACCCGAACGACGCGATGGAGGAAATCTCCACGAACACGAAAAAGTTGAAGAGGTCCCCCGTGGCGGACATGCCGAGGGCCCCAGCCGTCATGAGAAAGTAAAGCGCCATGAAGCGCTTCCAGCCGGAAAAACGGTCCATGTAGTGGATCGAGAAGACGGCCCCCGCGAAGGCGGCGACGGAAACGCAAAGGATCAACAGCGAACCGAACGCGTCGATCTCGAAAAGGATGCGGACGGGATAGCTCATCCCCGAGGGCAGCGTCAAGGAGAAGCTCTCCCCTCCCATGACGTAGACCAGCACTCGCCCGTCGAAGGTAGCCGCGCAGAGGGACGCCCCCACGAAAAGGACCAGCGCCATGGAGAACACGAAAAAAACGTTGCGCACCGTCTTGCCGCAGGACGCGACGAAAGGCGTCAAAAAGGCCCCGAGAAGGGGGATCATGACGAGGAGGGCCGGGAGGTGGTCGCGCCAGTTCATCCCCGCAACCTCCTGATCTCGTCGATGTTCATGGTTCCGTAATGCTTGTTGATCAAGATGACCAGGGACAGCATCAGCGCCGTCGTGGCCAGCGCGATGACGATAGCCGTCAGCGTCAGGCACTGGGGCGTCGGCAGGACCATGGCGTCCCCCGCCCCTCTAAGGTAGTAGACGGGGATGCCCCCTCTTTGGCGATAACCCAGGAGCACCAGGAAAAAGTTCACGGAGGACCCCAGCACCGCGATCCCGATGCAGATCTTGATCAGGTTTTTTTGCGTCAAAATCGAATAAAGCGCCATGATGACCAAAAGAGCGACGACCACATAGGCGGCGTTGCCCGCGAAGTCCGAGGCGTTTTTAGCGATCGAATCGGTCATGGCCGCGTTCCCCCCCCATTCCGGCGCCCGTGTCGACCATCCGGATGCTGCCGTACATGTAAATGATGACCAGAGACAACGCCCCGACGACCTCGAAGCCGACGGCGACGTTCATCAGCGAAATCGTCCCGCAGAGGGGAAGCCACTCGGACAGCGCCTCCCCCCCTTGAGGGACGGCTATGGAGTTATAAAAAAACGAGTTCGGGAACCCCAAGCACCCAAAGATAAAAAAGGCCACGAGACCCAGGAACTCCAAAAAACCGTACACCCCTTCGCGCAGCCAGGCCCAAAACCGTTTTCCGCCGTACGCCACCAGCATGAAGCTCAGAAACGTGGCGACGATGGCCCCCCCTTGGAAGCCGCCTCCCGGAGTGTTGTGGCCGTTGTTGATGACGTAGACGCCAAAAACGATCATGAACCACGCGAAGATATCGCAAACCGACGTGACGATCACGGACAAGGGTTTCATTCTCGTTTGCCCCCGTCCCGGAAGAGCGCGGCTATGGAGCTCAGCGCCGTAAAAAGCACCGCGGCCTCCCCCAGGGTGTCGAACCCCCTGAAGTCGAAAACCATCGCCGTCACCACATTTTGCGCCGACCTGTCGGACAGGGCGTGGGCCAGAATGTAGTCGTCCATCGCCGTGTTGAGGGGAACGCCCAGGGGATGCATTTCCTCGAACATGTCGCAGAGCAATCCCCCCAGGAGGATGACGGCGGCGATAAAGATCGTTTTTTTCATAGCGTTTCCCCCCTGTCGAGTCCTTTGCTTTCTCTCTTTCTCGCGCTGGGCGCGCAGGCGCGGAGCGTAATGATGAAGATGGTGGTCGACAGCCCGGCGCCGATGGCGGCCTCCGCGATGGCCACGTCGGGGGCCCTCAGAATGTAGAACTCCAGGGCCAGGAGAAGGCTGAACACCCCCAACGCGAGAATGGAGTGGATCAGGTTGCGGAACCAGAGCGCCATGAAGGCGGAGAGAAAAAGCATGACCAAAACGGGAACGTGCAGGCCGGGATTCATGCCGCCGCCTCCCTTTTGCGTTTATTGGCCTCCTCGAGGGCGTCGACGACGGCCGGTTCGGGAAGGATGCCGGCGCGATACGCCGCGCGCGCCAGAGCATGGGCCCCCGTGGGGTTGGAGATCAACAAAACGATCCCCCCGATCACGACGTGAATGAAAAGGACCAGAAAACGGCTCTCGCCCTCCGCCATAAAACGCGCGAAGGAGTAAAGCAGGAGGGCGAAAATGGCGAAAATCGTTCCGAAGGTGGAACACTTCGTGGCGCCGTGAAGCCGCGTGTAGACGTCCGGGAAGCGATAAAGGGAGAGAACCCCCAGACAGTTGAAAAAAAGGCTGACCAGAAGCAGAAGTCCCACGAAAAGGGCCAGCATAACTCAAACCCCTCCTTCCAAATGCCGCGCGAAGTAGAGGGTGCTCACGAAGGAAAGCGCCATGTACACGATCGCCACGTCGACCATGACGACGGCGTCGTACACCGCGCCCAAGAGAAGCATGATCCCCGACACCAAGGTGTTGACCGTGTCCAGCGCGATCAGGCGATCCGGGATCGTCGGCCCCACGATCAAACGCCCGAGCAGAATCACGATCAAAACCGCCATCACGAAACTCGCCCCCGCGAAAAGATATTGACTCAGGCTCAGGCTCATCCCGCCAGTCTCCTCGCCCATTGGGCGAACGTGCCGCAGACGTCCTGTTCCGTGGGGGTCAAAGACGTCAGGTTGATCGAATGGACGTAAAACACCCCGTCGTCGTCTATATCCACCGTCAAAGTGCCCGGCGTCAGAGTGATCGAGTTCGCCAGCATCATGCGCCCGGCGTCCGTTTTGAGCCTCGGGTTGAACTTGACGATGCCGGGGTTGATCTCCCCCGTGATCACCCGTTTGGCCACGTCCCAGTTGGCCTGCGTCAGTCCGGCGGCGAAGGGGCCGAACACGTAACGAAAAAAAAGCCACCATTTTCGAGGATCGAGTCCTCTCATGCTCCAAAAACCCGGACGAGACGAACCTGAGGCGACAAAAGAAACGGCGACCGCCAGTAAAAAAGCGATCGTCACTTCTTGTATGCTCATGCTTCCCGACCAGGAGAGGAGTAGGTACACAAAAAACGAGATCACCAATACAAACATGCCTTTTCCCTCCTGTCTGGCTATTTTCACAAAAGTATACTACCTTTGTGCTCAGTTTTTGTAAATCCTGTATTTCTGAAAATTGTAATAGTATAACCTCTCTTGCTCTCCCGTTTTTTGCGGATAACACGCAGTCCGACGCTTGGCGTTTCCTTCAGGAACGCTTGACGCTTTCTCCAAGAACGCTTGACGCTTCTTTCAGGAACGCTTGACGCTTCCTTCAAGACGGTTAGAATTGAGGGCTAGAATTATCGCAATACAATGCTCATACCGAACATACCGAATCGAAAAGAGGGGATTGGAATTATGGCGAAATACGTAACGTTCGGCGAGGTGATGTTGAGGTTGACGCCTCCCGGCTTCGAGGTTCTGCTGCAAACGCCGCGCTTCGTGGCGACCTTCGGGGGAGCGGAGGCCAACGTGGCGGTCTCCCTGGCCAACTACGGCGAGGATGTGGCCTACGTCACGGCGGCCCCGAAAAACCCCATCGGCGACGCCTTGATCAAAGAGCTTCGCGGCTTCAATATCTGCACGAAGCACATCCGGCGATCGGGCGATCGGCTTGGGATTTACTTCACGGAGACCGGCGCGGCGATGCGTCCTTCCAAGGTCGTCTACGACCGCGCTCACGCCGCGATCGCCGAGGTCAAGCCCGGAGACTTCGACTGGGACGCCATCTTCGACGGGGCCAAGTGGTTTCACACGACGGGCATCACCCCGGCCATCGCGAAAGGGACGGCCGAGGTCGCCCTCGAGGCCATGAAGAAGGCCAAGGAAAAGGGATTGACCGTCTCCTGCGACCTGAACTACCGCAAGAAGCTGTGGAATTGGGGCAAGACGCCTCAGGAGGTCATGAGCGAGATGGCGCGGTACATCGACGTCATGATCGCCAACGAGGAGGACTGTCAGAAGTGTCTCGGCGTCGAACTGGACGTGGACGTCACCGCGGGAAAGCTCGACGTCTCCAAGTACGAAGGGCTCGCTAAGAAGGTCATGGCGGCCTACAAAAACGTCAAGTATCTGGCGGTGAGCCTTCGGGAGTCGGTGAGCGCCGACTGGAACAACTGGTCGGTGGTGCTGGCCTCGAAGGACGCGTTCCACGTCAGCAAGAAGTACGAAATCCGGGACATCGTGGACCGCATCGGGGGCGGGGACTCCTTCGGGTCCGGCCTGATCTGGGGCATGAACAACTGGGACATGGGCAAATCCGACGGGCTTCAATCGGCTGCGGAGTTCGCGGCGGCGGCGTCCGCTCTGAAGCACACGATCTACGGCGACTTCAACCGGGTGGCGCTGGACGACGTGCTGAACCTGATGGGCGGCGACGCCTCCGGGCGGGTTCAGCGCTGAGCTGAACCGAAAACGCGATCGAGATAGGAGAGCGGATCATGAATGACGCGCTGAAAAAAATTTATCACATCGGAATCGTCCCCGTCGTCAAGCTGGACTCGCCCGACCAGGCCGTTCCTTTGGGCAAGGCGTTGATTGCGGGCGGCATCCCCGTGGCCGAGGTGACCTTTAGGACCGACGCCGCGGAGGAGTCGATCAAGAGGCTTTCCGCCGAGCTTCCCGACCTTCTTGTGGGGGCGGGGACGGTCACGACGGTGGATCAGGCCAAACGCGCCGTCGCGGCGGGCGCGAAGTTCATCGTCTCGCCGGGCTTCAACCCGTCGGTGGTGAAGTACTGCGTGGACAACGGCATCCCCATGACGCCGGGCGTCAACAGCCCGTCCCAGATCGAGCAGGGGATCGAATTGGGGCTGTCCGTGCTGAAGTTTTTCCCCGCCGAGCAATCCGGAGGGCTCGAGATGCTTAAGGCCTTCGCCGGACCTTACGGCGGCGTGAAATACATACCCACCGGCGGGGTCAACGCGAAAAATATGACCGACTACCTCTCGTTCGGCAAGGTTTTGGCCGTCGGCGGCAGTTGGATGGTGAAGCCCGAGCTGATAGCGGCGGGAAAATACGACGAGGTGACGCGCCTTTGCCGCGAGGCCGCGATGACCTCTCTGGGTTTCGAACTGCGTCATCTGGGCGTCAACGAGCCGGACGAGGGCTCGGCCTTGAAAGACGCGCAAAAGATGGAAGAGCTTTTCGGCTTTGCCCTGAAGCCTGGAAACAGCAGCAACTTCGCGGGGATCGGGTTCGAGTTCATGAAAACCCAGTACCTTGGCAAGAACGGCCACATCGCGATAGCCACCGTAAACGTAGATCGCGCCGTCGCCTATTTCGCGGGCAAGGGCATCGCGACGCTTCCCGAGACCGAAAAGCGAGACTCCGCCGGAGCCCTGACCGTGGCCTATCTGAACGTGGAGATCGGCGGGTTCGCGTTGCACCTGGTAAAAAAGTAAAAGAGCGGCATGTCGGAAAACGTCGACAGTAAAGGCAACAGTAAAGGCAGCGGCCGTTTTTTCAAAAATAGGTGGGGCAGGATTCCCGTAGAATGAGGACGCTGGCGTTAACGATGCTTTTGCCGGAGGGCACTCCGGAGGGGCAGGCGCGGGCCGTGACCCGCGACGACGACCTGGTCACCGTCGGGGCGGGGGCCGGCACGGGCAAAACATGGGTGCTGTCCGCGAGGTTCGCCCGCCTTCTCTTCTCGGACCCCGAGTGTCTGCCTCAGAACATCCTGACCCTCACCTTCACCGAGGCCGCGGCGCGGGAAATGCAGGACCGCATCCGGCGCCGGGCGTTCGAACTGCTTGCCGCCTTGCCCGACGAGGAAAAAGATCAAGAAAAAGACCAAGAAAAAAATCAAGAAAAAGATCAGGAAAAGAGCCGGCGGCAAGCCCTCAAAGACGGCTTCGATGAGACGTGGATATCGACCATTCACTCCTTCGCCTCGCGCCTGATTCGGGAGTCGGGGCTGTCTCTCGACGTGGACCCCCGGTCGGGAGTGGTGAACGCGCCGCAGGAGGACGCGTTTTGGGGCTCTTTGGAGCGGGCGTTGGAGAATCTGGACCTTTTGCCCCTCGCTTTGCCCTACGCCAATAAAACGCTGCGCGATACGGCCTCTTTTCTCGAGCGCGACGCCACCCTCCTGGCGGCCCTGGAAAAATGGGGCTCTTCCGTTTTGTGCGGTCTGGCGCGCGACGTGACCGAGCTGCACGCAAGCCTCGGAAATTCCCACGAGACCCTTTTGACGTGGGCCGAGGATGTGGAGCGGGTGGGGGCGGTGCGGCTCGACGTCCACGCGCGGACGACCTCCGAGGCCGTTCTCGAATTGCTCCGGCCTCGATGGGCGGCGGCGTGGCAGATGTGGAGGACGATTTTCACGGAGCTGGGCCGCGAAATTTTCGAGGCTCGGGACAGGGCTCGCGAAAAGATCGAGGCGAAACGGATAAACCCGGCGATTCCCCTCGCCGAAACGGCGGAGAATTGGCAGGATCTGTTGAGCCGGGAGGAACCGCCCGGCCCGGATGTTCAGAGAGCGTTCTATCTGGATCTTTGCTCCAAGCTCAGCGGCGACGGTTCCAAACTTTTCAAGACGATCGCCGGGCATTTGGGGCAAACCTCCTCGAAATGGCGCGACGCTCAGTCGACGTGGATAGCTCTTTCCGAGTTCCCTCCGGGCTCTCCCCTTTCCGAAGCGGAACAGCGCCTGCGCGCAAGCCTGCTGCGGTTTTCCGCCTTTGCCTGGGGCCTGTGGGACGAGACGAAACGGAGGAGGGGTCTTCTTTCCTTTTCGGATATGATTTATTTCGCCGCGCAATCCATTGACAAGGACGCTCGGGCGAAGGGCTTCAAGCACGTGTTGATCGACGAGTTCCAGGACACGGATCCCCAACAGGACAACATGATTCGGGCGTTGCGCGAAAAAGAGGGGGCGAAACTCTTTCTCGTGGGGGACCCCAAGCAGGCGATATACCGCTTTCGCCACGCGGACCTGACGCTTTTCGCCGATTACGTCCTGCAAAGCCGGGCGTCGAACGCCGACGTCTCTCTGAACGTCAGCTTCAGGACGCGCGCCGCCCTGATGGATCGGATCAATTCTCTTTTCTCCCGCGTATGGAAAGACGGGCTCGGGGTGGGGAAGCGGATGGAAAGTCTGAAATTCGAGCCTTTGTCCGTTCCCCAACCGTCCGAACGAGGGTTTGCCGAACGGGAGCTTGCCTCCGTCCCCCCCTTCACCCTGCTCCTGTCCGTCAAAAAAGGGCGCGGGGACCAAGCGCGGGAGCGCCTGGGCGAAGGCTTGGCCCGTACGTTCGCCCGCTACGTGAAAGAGGGGCGCACGGTTTGGGACAAAGGGCAGCGCTGCCTGCGCCCCGTGCGATGGAAGGACTTCGCCGTCCTCACGCCGACGAGGAGCGAGTACGAGATCCTGGAGGCCGCCTTCGAAAGGGAGGGAATTCCCGCCGCGTTCGAAAAAAGCATGAGTTATTTTTCGCGGGGCGAGGTCGTGGACGTGGTCAACGCCTTGAGGGTCGCCGCCTTTCCCGACGACGAGGCCGCGCTGGCCGGCTGGCTGGCCTCTCCCCTCTCCGGGACGCCGCAGAGGGAGGCCCAGGCGTGCCTCCAAGCCCGCCTTTCCGCGCCTCTTCACGACGCGCTGCGGGAGCGATTGCCGGCGACATTCGAGCGCTTATCCTATATGCGGCGTCTCGGCAGTTTGAAAGGACCTTCCGCCGTGCTCTCCTATCTGCTGGAGGACAGGAGGTGGCTGGCTTCGTTCGACGCCGCCCAGCGCCTTAGGGTTGTCGGCAACGTCAATCGTGCGATAACGGTGGCGCGGCAGTACGAAAACGGAGTCTCGCCGACTCTAGCCGGTTGCGCCCAATGGCTGGACACGGCATTGAGGGCGGGCAGGGCGATCGAGGAACCGGAATGGGTGGAATCGGACGCCGACGCCGTCCGCGTCATGACCGTTCACGCCTCCAAGGGACTGGAGTTCCCCGTCGTGGCCGTCATGCGCATGGAGCGCGGCCCCCGGAGCAGAAACCCCACGACGGTGGCCGCCTCGAAACACATGGGCGTGGCCCTTTCCGACATGCCGGACATGATGAAGTCGATGAAGCCGACAAAGCCGGGGGAAAATAATAATAATAATGAAGAGGAAAATGAAGAAGAATCCGAGGTCAAGGCGTATTCTCTGAAATGGGAACGGGCCCTTTCGGCGCAAAGCGAGCTGGAGGAGAGCACGCGGCTGTTCTACGTGGCGGCGACGCGCGCGCAGGATTCCCTGATCTTGTGCGGCATCGTCAGCGAGGAAAGCCAGGGTGGCGGAAACGTCAAAGACGACACGTGGCTTTCCTGGACCTTGAATTGGCTGGCGGAGGAACGAGGTTGCGACTGGCGCGACCTGAAAGGGCCTCCTCTCGTTTACGTGGAGTCGGGAGAAGAGGCGAAAGAGCCCGACAGCGCGCCGCCGCTGGACGAAACGGGGCCGGAAGACGACGGCTTGGGAAGGCCGAGGAAAAATGGGGAAAAGGGGTCGCCGACGCCCTTGCCCGCGACGGATGGGATCGTGCTTTCGAGCTTTTCCGCCACGTCGTTCGCTTTGTTCGAGTGGTGTCCCTTCGCCTGGAGGCGACGTCACCGGCAGGGCCTGGACCTGCGTTGGGAGATCCCGGACGCCGACGCCGTAGGCGGTTCCGAACTGGGTTCCATCGCCCACTGGATTTTGTCCCGGTGGGACATGAGAGAGGAAACGCTTCACCAGTGGCTGGATAACCCGACGGTGGAGCTTCGCCTCGCCGCGACGCTGCGGAGGACATGGCGGGACGCGGAGAACAGGGAAGCCCTGCGCGGGTGGCTCACCGCCTTCTCGCTTTCCGAGGAGGGTCGAAGCCTGGCGAACGCGGCGCGAATCGGCACGCTACGCCGCGAAAGCCCGTTTTGCGTCATGATCGACGCGGCGAACGGGCTTTCGACTTTACGCCTCGTGGGGGCGACGGACGTTTTGTGGCGGGACGACGGGTTTTGGCACGTGCGGGATTACAAGATCACCTTGTCCGACAACGCGCCGGCCGAACTGTATCGCGCCCAACTGACTTTTTACGCGTTGGTGGTGAAACTGCTGACCGAACGCTCGCCTCTGCCTTTCGACGGGGTGGACGTGGGTCTGATTTTTCTGCGGGAGGGCGGAAGGCTGGGCGATGCGAAGAGCTTGCCCCAGGACGAGGACTGGGAGACCCTGCGGAATCAGGTTGTCGCCGCAGCCCGCGCCGCAGCCCAAGGCCCCTGGATTCCCAGGCGCGAACACTGCCGTCGTTGCCCTTGGCGCTTGAAATGCCCGCAACGGGGATAGCGGCGTTAGGATTTTTCCAAAATTTGCCGATTTTGCGGAACGTACTCCGGGACCATGACGCGAAGCAGAGGCAGCGCCCGGTCGGGCTCGTTCAGACTTTGCCGCAGCAGGGCCGTAATCTCCGCCGCTCCCTCGGTCGTCATTGCCGCCAGGGTCGACGCGAACACCTTGGGGTGCGCGGTGGGTTGGACGGTATCGGGGTCGTAGAAAAGCTCCTCGAACAATTTTTCGCCCGGGCGTATTCCCGTGTAGGTGATGGATATGTCCCTTCCCGGCTCGTAGCCGTGCAAACGAATGAGAATTTCAGCCATTTCCGCGATCGAGATGGGTTCTCCCATGTCCAGCACGAACAGCTCTCCCCCTTGACCTATGGCCCCGGCCTGAATGACCAGGCTGACGGCCTCTGGGATCAGCATGAAATACCGCTTCATCGCGGGGTCCGTGACGGTCACCGGCCCTCCGTTCGCGATTTGCTCCTCGAACTTCGGAATGACGCTGCCGCGGCTGCCCAGCACGTTGCCGAATCGGACCGCCATGTAGACCGTCCCCGGAAAGCGTTTTTGCGCCCTGCCCAGCAACAGCTCCGCCACGCGCTTGCTCGCCCCCATGACGCTCGATGGGTTGACGGCCTTGTCCGTGGAGATCAAAACCATTCTTTCGGCGTTGAATTCGCCGGCAAGCTCCGCGACCGTAAGGGTTCCCAGCGCGTTGACGCGTAGGGCCTCCCGGGGGTTGTCCTCCATCAGGGGAACGTGTTTGTGGGCGGCGGCGTGGAAAATCACCCGCGGACGCCAACGCGCAAAGACCTCGCGCATGGCCGCTTCGTCCGCCACGTCGACGACGACGGGATGCAGGGGGATACGGGCCGGAAGCGATTTTCGAAGGGACTCCAACAGCAGGTAGATGGATTGTTCTCCGTGCCCAAGCAGGATCACTTCTTTGGGGGCGTTCTGCAGAATTTGATGGACGATTTCGCTGCCGATGGACCCCCCCGCTCCGGTGACCAGAATGCCGCGTCCTTTCAGGTAGGCGGCGACTTTATGGACGTCGATCTGAACGGGCTCCCGCCCCAGAAGGTCTTCCAGGCGAATGTGGCGCAGGCGATTGACGGAAATATTCCCGCCCGCCAGCTCGCGGAGGCTTGGGAGCACGCGCACGCTCACGCCCAAAGGGGCCAGCGTGTCGTAAAGGGCGCGTATCTTCCGGCTGTTCGCCGAGGGGACGGCCACCAAAACGACCTTGATCCGATGTTCTCGTATCAGCGCGGGCAGGGCTTTGCTCCCTCCAAGCACGACGAGGCCGGCGATGCGTTTTCCCTCTTTCTGGGGGTCGTCGTCGACGAAGCCGCGAAGAGACAGCTTTTCCCGATTACGGAGCAGGTCGCGCGCCAAAAGAACGCCCGTCTCCCCCGCGCCGACGATCAGAGTTTCGAGTCGAGCCTCGGTGGTGGAAAGCGGCAGGTGGGCGAGCCTCCAGGAGATCCGCAAAGCCCCGCAAAAGATGATGCCGGCAAAAAGCATGATGGCCAGCGACGTTCGGGGCAAAAGGGCGAAACGCCATACGGAGCTCAAAACCACGAATAGGAGCGAGCTCAAAATGTAAAGACGCGCAAAACGAACGTAGTCCTCCATTCCGGCCTGAGTCCAGAGGGTTCTGTATTGTCCGCCGATGAAAAAGATAAAAACCGTCGTCGAGGAAAAAACGAACGTTACGCGCGCGAGGTCGATGAGATTGACGCGGGGAATGAAGAGGGTGAGCCGGATGGCGTACCCCAGGTAGGCGACGAACGCCAGAAAAACAAAATCGAGCAACGCCACGCAAAAAGCGCGGTTTGCCACCTTTTTCCAGATATCGAGCACGCCGTTCAACGTATGGCGCATAGATTTTTTGTCCTGAAATCCGGCGATCAGCTGTTGGAGTTTAAAATTCGCATTTTAGAGAATGAGCTTTTTTCCGCCTTGCTGCTGCGCCCCCAACCGGTCGAGCTGCCCCAGAACCGCCGCGGGCGCCACGTCGATCTTCGGTTTTTGCTGTTTGGCCACGGCGTCGGACACGCGTTTTTCGTACTCCTCCATTGTCTTCCTGATGGCCGCCACGTCGCCCTTGAGCCAGAGCAAAAGCCCTTTGGCCACGTTTTCCAGCGCCTCGTTGGAGGGAAGCTCCTCGATCATCCCCAGCTCCTTCAGAATCCGATGCTCTTCCCTGACGGAGTCCAGAACGTCTTGATCGGAGAAGACGCCTTTTTTGTAAAGAATGCGAAACATGATGTTGAAACGGCTTTTTTGGTTCTCGGCGTCTATCGCCATCCCGTCCACTCGGGCCAGAAGCATGGAAAGCAGTTCGTCGAGACCTATTTGCATAGGCATGATATAATTCCCCCTTCTCAATACTAACTTTTTTATTCTAGCATAGGCGCGGGAATTATAAGAGCATGTGGGATAATGTGCAGGGGTTGCCGCAACGCGCGCGGCGATCGGGAAGGCGTTTTGGCGCAGTTGCGGCAAATCGGAAGGAGGCGCGAACATGACGACCGTGGTTAAAACTTTTAAGTACGACGACATTGAAAACAAGAAACGTTTTCGGATCGAGCCTTCGCGTCGGGCGACGAAAAAAACGCCGGATCCCGAACAAAGAAGGATTTTCGCGGACCGTCAGAAACGCCTCCCCTCCCTCTGGCGCGAAATGGGCGTTATATCGTGGAAGGTTCTGACGTTGCGAGAGTCCGACCCGTGGGAACCATGACAAAAGAGAGATGGGTAGGCGAAGGGCTTATTCAGAGAAAATTAGCGAAAAGGACTTCGTGTTTTTTGTCTTTTGTTTTTTTGGGACTTCCACTTCTTGACCTTATAGGTAGTATGGCGGTATTGGTGTTTTCTTGGAATGCCCCTTACTCCATTTATGATTTATCCACATTTCCCTCGCGGATTTGGGGGAGAAATGCCCGCTTGTCAAACGGATAACCCCTTTGTATAATAATAAATCGATACGCGCGGACATAGCTCAGCTGGTAGAGCATTAGCTTCCCAAGCTAAGGGTCGCGGGTCCGAATCCCGTTGTCCGCTCCAGTAAAATCAAGGACTTAGGAGAACTTCCTGAGCCCTTTTTATTTTCCCTTGCAACGCCCTGACGGGGTCTTCCGGAATTTGCGAGCGTAGTAGATTACAAATAATTTCACTATTCAGATGGTGAACTTCCATAAACGTTAAGGCTTGGACATCGCGCCGGTTCACTCGGCTTCTTTCATTTTCTTTCCGCTTTTGAGCTGTGTGGCGATCTTTTGGAACTCCGTCATCTCTTCGGGCGTCGCCTCCTGGCGCTTCATGCGGGCATCGAGGTAATCCATACGCTCTTTCGCCCGTTTTCGCGTCAGCCCTTCGCAGACGACGCCCCAGGGATCGGCGTCGCGGGCGAACTCCAATTCTTCGCAAAACGAGTCGCCACGGGCGATGAAGGCCAGAGGGAAGCGCTCGTCCATGGAGTGCCACCTCATTTCGAGTTCTTGGGGCGACTCCATCATGATCGCCAGGACGATCTCCTTCACTTGGGTGTCCGCGATCAAGGGCAGGATCTCCTCGGGCCGGCAGGAGCGGCGGTATTCCTCGTCGCGCCAAAGCATCGCGCAAAGCGCCGCCTCCAAGGGCTCGTAGGACACCCGTTCCCCCCGTTTTTTCCCCTCCATCCCGCTTTCTTCCGTCCTGCGCTCCTCCGCCCTGTTGCCTCTGCCGCGGCGAAACTGCTCCAGCTCGCGCCAGAACTGGTCGGGGTAAAACCCTAAAGCGCCCGCCAGTTGAGAGACATAGGGCGCGATCGCCGTCGGTTGAAGCTGCAGCAGTCCGCTCCAGAGGGAATCCACGCCGCCGCGTCGCGTCGCGGGGTCCTCAAGCTGCGCGCTCACGGCGTGGAGATGCTGCAAGACCAAGGGGCGGGCCGCGTCGAAAGCCGCGTCGAAGAGCGCCTTCCCTCCCTCGGAGTTCAGCAGTTCGTCGGGGTCCTTGCCGGCGGGCAGCGAGATCACGTAGACGTCGAGCCCGAAGTTTTGCAGCGTGTACATTCCGCGCAGCGTCGCCTCCTGCCCCGCCGTGTCGCTGTCGTAGCAGATGTAGCACCGGTCGGCGAAACGTTTCAGCAGCTTGGCCTGTTCTTCGGTCAGAGCCGTGCCCAAGGAGGCGACGGTCTCGGAGTAACCGTGAATGTGCAACCGCAGGGCATCCATGTAACCTTCGACCAAGAGCGCGCGTCCCTTTTCCCGGATGGCGTTCTTGGCCGAGTGGAGCAGGTAGAGGTTGCGGCGCTTGCTGTAAAGCGATCCCTCGGGGCTGTTGATGTACTTGGCCCCTTCCCCGTCCACGATGCGGCCGCCGAAGGCGATCAGGCGGCCCGACAGGTCCCGGATCGGAAAGGTCACCCGTCCCCGGAAGCGGTCGTAAAAACCGCCCCGCTGGCTCTCCAGCACCAGCCCCGCCTCCAGGGCCTCCTGCGCCGAGACGTGTTCGCTCTGGAGCAAACGCCATGTGGCGTCCCAGGAACTGCTGCCCCAGCCCAGCTCGAAGCGGGCCGCGGCCTCGGGCGAGACGTTGCGCCTGGTCAGGTAGGCGCGGGCGGCCTCCCCCTCGGGGGCGGTCAGAAGCGAGCGAAAGGCCTTGCCGGCGATCTCCATGATCTCGTAAAGATTGCCGGAAACGCGTTTTTTGCCGTCGTTCCGGCTTTCCATGGGCGTCAATTCGATGCCCGCGCGCGCGGCCAGAAGCTCCAGGGTCTGGCGAAAATCCAGACCCTCCGTCTCCATGACGAAGGTGAAGATGTCCCCGCCCTTGCCGCAGCCGTAGCAATGGTAGTTTTGACGCTCCTGAGAGACGTGGAAAGAGGGCGTCTTTTCGTCGTGAAAGGGGCAGAGCCCCGTATAGTTCCGGCCGGATCGATGCAGACGCACCTTGTCCCCCACAACATCCAAGATGTCCAGTCGGTCTTTGATTCTTTTTACGTCGTCGTTCGCCACGTTTCCCACCCGCAAACAAAATAAAAAACGGAGAGGCTCGACTCAACCTCTTCCCACCAATAAAAAACTGTTTTTAGCTATTCTAACTTTAGGCCTTTTACTTCAATTCGCTATAAAGTCCGCTTTATTGTACCACCACGGATTTTTGGGGGTTTGGGTGTACTATAACTCCGAAGGTCAGATATCGGCGATGGGGGAATTGGAATTGGAAAACACGGATACGGAAAACGCGGGCACGATCGATTATCGTCTGCCCAGCTCCCGCATGAAAGACGCCATGGGGGGCGGGGGCATACGCGAGATTGTGACGAAGGCCGAGGCGCTGGAGCGCCTTGGCCGGAAGATCATTCATCTGGAAATCGGGCGGCCCGACTACGACTCGCCCGCCTGCGCGAAGGCGGGGGTGATCGAGGCGCTGGAACGCGGGGACGTTCACTATACGGAGACGGCGGGGACTTCGGAGCTGCGGCGCGCCATAGCGGACGCGGAGCGAGACGCGGGCATGGACGTGGACGCGGACCGGGAGGTGGTGGTCACGGCGGGGGCGATCGAGGCGCTGGCCACGGTGTTCTTGACGATCTTGGAGCCGGGGGACGAGGTGATCGTCCCGACGCCCTTCTTCCCCGCCTACTCCGTGCAGATCGCGATGGCGGGGGGGCTGCTGCGCCAGGTCCCCTGCCGATTCGAGACGGGTTTTCGCCCCGACGCCGGAGATATCGAGGCGGCGATCACGCCCAGGACGCGCATGATTCTCATCAACACGCCCAACAACCCCACGGGGGCGGTGATGGGACGCGGGGAGCTGGAGGACGTCGCCGCGCTGGCGCGGAAACACGACCTCCTGGTGGTGAGCGACGAGTGCTACGAAAAGTTTTCGTATGAAGGGCAGCACGTCTCCATCGCGTCGCTGCCGGAAATGCGCGAGCGGACAATCGTGGTCAACGCGGCGTCGAAGACCTTCTCGATGACGGGGTGGCGCGTGGGGTGGCTGATCCTGCCGCCTGGGATCAAGCCCTACGCGGCCAAGTGCCATCAGCACCTGACGAGCTGCGTGACCTCCTTCGCCCAAGCGGGCGTCGCCAGCGCCCTGCGCGGCGCGGGCGGCGACGTGAAACGGATGATCGAGGGCTATAGGGAGCGCCGGGATTTTCTAGTCGGCCGGTTGAAAAACATCCGGGGTTTCGAGGTCCGCATACCGGAGGGCGCGTTCTACGTGTTTCCGAGGGTGTCGGCGCTGATGAGGCGTTTGGGTCTCGACGTTCCGGGGCTGGCGGCGTGGCTGCTGGAAAAAGCGGGAGTCGCCGTCGTCCCCGGAGACGCGTTTTGCGCGCGGGGCGATTTTTTGCGCATGGCCTACTGCCGTCCCCTGGAAGAACTCGCCGAGGCGACGGAGCGCATCGACCAGGCCATCCAAAACTCCACGTCGAGCCCCTGAGGTTCAGTTCTCGACGGGGGCGCACCGGATGTGCAGCTCTTCCAGGCGCGACTCCTCCACGGCGTCGGGCGCTCTCGACAGCAGGCACTGCGCCTTTTGCGTCTTGGGGAAGGCCATGACGTCCCGGATGGATTGGCCGCCGCAGAGGATCATCGCGAGCCGGTCCACTCCCAAAGCGATGCCGCCGTGGGGGGGCGTCCCGTAGGAAAGCGCGTCCAGAAAAAACCCGAAGCGCTCCCTCGCCTGTTCCTCTCCGATGCCCAGGCAGGCAAACGCCCTGCGCTGCACCGCCGGATCGTGGATTCGGATGGACCCTCCCCCCACCTCGCTGCCGTTCAGGACGATGTCGTACGCCCGGGCTAAAACCTTCCCCGGGTCCGTCTCCATCAAATCGAGCTGCTCCAGCACGGGCGACGTGAAGGGGTGGTGCATGGCCGACCATCGACGGGCCTCCTCGTCCCACTCGAACAAGGGGAAACGCACCACCCATAGGAACTTCCACCCTTTCTCGTCGATCAGCCCACGGGTTTTGCCCAGGTCGAGGCGCAGCGTTCCCAGCACCGTGCACGCCTTCAGCCGCGAGGGGTCGGCCACGACAAAAAGCGCGTCTCCGTCCCCGAGGCCGCCGATTTTTTTCAGACGGTCCCGCTCCTCTTCGTTCATGAACTTCACCAAAGGGCCTTTCAGTTCGTTTTCTTTCATCTGGAAAACGCCCAACCCCGACGCTCCCCACTTTTTCGCCCGCTCTTCGATCTCCGAAAGCTCTTTGCGGGACAGGGAGGCCCCGCCGGGAAGGGGAAGGGCGCGCACCGCGCCGTCGCTTTCCAGGATTTTGCGAAAGGGCTCGAAGGAACCCTCCCGAAAAACGGGGGCCAGGTCCACAAGCTCCATCGGAATGCGCAGGTCCGGTTTGTCGCTGCCGTAAAGGTCGATGGCGTCCCAATAGTCCATACGGCGGAAGGGGGTGGGGACGTCCTCGTCGAGAATCGTCTTGAACAATCCCTTCATGTAGCCCTCGATCGTGGTCATGACGTCGTCTTCCACGACGTAGCTCATCTCCACGTCGACCTGCGTGAACTCCGGCTGGCGGTCGGCCCGCAGGTCTTCGTCGCGGAAACATTTGACGATCTGGTAGTAGCGGTCGAACCCGCTCACCATCAAAATTTGTTTGAAGAGCTGCGGGGACTGAGGCAGCGCGTAAAAAGCGCCTGGGTTGACGCGGCTGGGAACCAGGTAGTCCCGCGCGCCCTCGGGCGTGGCCTTCGTCAGCATCGGCGTCTCTATTTCGACGAAATCGTTGTCGGCCAGGAAATTGCGGGTGAAGGTGTACAGTTTGCTCCGCGTCCGCAGGTTGTTCTGCATCCGCTCGCGGCGCAAGTCCAGGTAACGGTAGGCCAAGCGAAGGTTTTCGTCCACCTTGTCCGTGGCGTCCCCCACCTCGAAGGGCAGGGGCTCCGAGGGCGCGAGCAGGAGAAAGTCCTCCGCCGCGACCTCCACTTTGCCGGTGGCCAAAGCGGGGTTTTCCGTCCCCTCGGGCCGCCGGGTCACCTTGCCCCGCACCGCTATGCAATACTCGCTCCGAAGGTCCCCCGCCCGGACGTGCACGCCGCCCGCGTCGGGATTGGAGTCGGGATCGAAAACGATTTGGACGGGTCCCGAATGATCCCAAAGCTCTATGAAAATAATGCCGCCCAGGTCGCGTCTTCTGCGGACCCAACCGTTGACTTTGATTTCCTCGCCGATCGCGTCCTCCCCCACGTGCCCGCACAGACTCGAGCGCTTCCAATAATTGTCGAAAAACTCCGGCCTCCCGGCCTCCTTCGCACTTCCCATATATAAGACGCCTCCTAAATTCAAGCCCTGAGCTTTATTCGCTCAGGCTTTGCAGGTTTTCCTCCAGGCGGAGGATCTGGGCTTGGCCCTCGGCGACGCGGGCGCGTTCTTTCTCCACGACCTCCACGGGGGCGCGGACGACGAAGTCCGGTTTGTCCAGACGGCCTCGGCTCGCGGCCACGGTCTTCTCGATAGAGGACAGTTCCTGTTTCAAACGCGCGACCTCGGCGTCGATGTCCAACACGTCGCCCACGTGGAGGCTGATCTCCCCCTCTCCGATGACGGAGGACAGGCACGCGGAGGGGCGGGGAGCGGCGGTGGGCGACAGCTCGATCTCTTTCACGCGGCAGAGCGTGGAGGCCAGGGGCAGGGCCTCTTTCAGGGCCGCCACGGTCTCGGGGCGGTCCATGCGGATCACGGCCCGTCCCATCCACTGCTGGGGGGGAACGTGGGCCTCGGCCCGCAGGTTTCTCAGGGTCCGCACGGCGTCCTGAAAGTCCTGCATCCCGCGGCCGATCTCGAAACGGTACTCGGGTTTCGGCTTAGGCCAGGCGGCCGTCATGATGGATTCGGCCCTTTCGGCCGCCGCGTGATAGCCGAAGGCCTCCCACAGCTCCTCCGTCACGAAGGGAATGAAGGGATGGAGAAGGGGCAGCAGGGTTTTGAAGGCCTCGTCCAGGACGCCCTGAACGGTTTTTTTGCGGTCGTCCCCCTCGTCGCCCTTCAGCGCGGGCTTCGACATTTCCAGATACCAGTCGCAGAAGTCGCCCCAGATAAAGTCGTAGAGCAGCCGGGCGGCCGAGCCGATGTCGTAGTCGTCGATCAGGCGCGTCTCCTGTTCCACCACATCCTGGGCGCGGGCGAGGATCCAGCGGTCCTGCAGGCGCAGATGCGCGGGGTCGATCTTCGCCGGCTCCTCCTCCAGGTTCATCAGGGCGAAACGCGCCGCGTTCCAAAGCTTGTTCATGAAAAAGCGGTACGTCTCGATCTTTCCCGGCGAGAGCAGGATGTCGCGCCCCTGGGTGGAAAGCGCCGCCAGCGCCATGCGGAGCGCGTCCGCGCCGTACTTGTCGATCATGTCCAGCGGGTCGATCACGTTGCCCTTGGACTTGCTCATCTTCTGCCCGTGCTCGTCCCGGATCAGGGAGTGGATGTAGACGTCCTTGAACGGCTCCTGGTCCATGAACTCCAGCCCCATCATGATCATGCGGGCGACCCAGAAGAAGATGATGTCGAACCCCGTCACCATCAGGGACGTGGGGTAAAAGTACTGGAGCTCCGGCGTTTTGTCCGGCCAGCCCATCGTGGAAAACGGCCAGAGGGCGCTGCTGAACCAGGTGTCCAGCACGTCCTCGTCCTGGAGGATGTTGGCGGATTTGCAGCTTTCGCACTGGGTCGGGTCCGTCGCCGACACGGTGACGTGTCCGCAGTCCCCGCAGGTCCAGGCCGGGATCCGGTGCCCCCACCAGAGCTGCCGCGAGATGCACCAGTCGCGGATGTTTTCCATCCACTGGAAGTACGTCTTCTCCCACTGTTCGGGGATCCAGCGGATGAGGCCATCCTGGACGGCCTTCACCCCCCGCTCCGCCAGGGGTTTGGCGCGGACGAACCACTGCTCCGAAAGGTAGGGCTCGACGGTGGTGTTGCAGCGGTGACAGTGTCCGACCGCGTGGGTCATGTCCTCCGTGCGGATCAGGAAGCCCCGCTTTTCCAGGTCCTCCGCCGACTTGGCGCGGGCCTCTTTTATGGAAAGCCCCTTGTAGACCCCGGCCGCCTCGTTCATGAAGCCCTCCCCGTCGATCACCTGCAGTTGAGGCAGGTCGTGACGCAGCCCCACCAGGAAGTCGTTGGGGTCGTGGGCGGGGGTGATCTTGACGCAGCCGGTGCCGAACTCGGGATCGACCATGTTGTCCTCGATGATGGGGATCGCGCGTTCGGCCCCCGTACCGTCCGCCGACAGCGGCACCAGCACTTTTTTGCCGATCAGCGGCTTGAACCGCTCCGAACGGGGATGGACGGCGATGGCCACGTCGCCCAGGATCGTCTCGGGGCGCGTCGTCGCCACCACGATGCCCTCGCCCCCGTCCTCGAAGGGATAGCGCACGTAGTAAAATTTGCCCGGCGCTTCGTCGTACTCGACCTCCAGGTCGGAAAGCGCCGTGTGGCATCGGGAACACCAGTTGATGATGTACTTCCCCCGGTAGATCAGGTCTTTTTTATAGAGCCGCACGAAGACCTCCCGGACCGCCCGGGACAGCCCCTCGTCCAGCGTGAAGCGCTCGCGCCGCCAGTCGCAGGAGTTTCCCAGCTTTTTCATCTGTTGGATGATGCGGTCGCCGTAGATTTTCTTCCACTCCCAGACCTTCTCGACGAAGGCGTCGCGCCCCAACTCGTGGCGCGTGACGCCCTTGGAGGCCAGGTCCTTTTCCACCACGTTCTGGGTGGCGATGCCCGCGTGGTCCGTCCCCGGAAGCCACAGGACGCTGTACCCCTGCATCCGCCGGGCGCGGCACAGGATATCCTGAAAGGTGTTGTTGAAAGCGTGTCCCATGTGCAGCGAGCCCGTCACGTTGGGCGGCGGAATCACGATCGAAAAGGGCGGCCTGCCGTCGACCTCCGCGTTGAAAAACCCCTTTTCGAGCCAGACGTCGTACCATTTCCCCTCGATCGCCTCGGGCGAGTATCCCTTGGCCAGTTCCCTGTCTTTCCGCATCCGCATTCCCAACCCCGCCCCTCCGGCAATTATGTATGTTATGTACGCATAAACCTCGTTATATTATCACTTGTTTTTGGAGAATTAAAGCGGGGCGGAGCCTACGGAATACGGGACGCCGCGGCGACCGCCGCCGGCTCGGGGCATCGCGAAACGCGAAGCCGGACAAGCTCCGGCCCGGTCTCGACGACAAGCAGGTCGCCCAAATCGAGCTTTGCCTCGAAGAGAACGGATTCGGTCTCCTCCCCCGTCACCTGGACCCGAGTGTCGCCGCATCGCGCGTAAACGCAGGTGAAGCCGTCGACGGCGCAGGGATACGTCCCCTCGGGCGCGGCGTAGATCTCCCCCTTCCAGTTCGGCCTGTGGATCAGGTTGAAGTCCACGCACCTGCCGAACGACCGCGTCGTCCAGTGCCCCTCGAAGGCGTCGACCCGCAAAGGGGTCAGCGTGACCTCCCGGCGTTGTTCCCGCAGCTCGTGGACCAGGCGCATCTCTCCCGTCAGGGGCGTGATGTGCCGGACGTACCCCGCGAAGGAAGAGAACGTGGACTCCTCCGCCTCCACCGTGGCCGAGGACACCCGCAGCTCGAAATTCCTCTTCGCCAGGTCGGCGTCGCCGGGGTAGATGAACAACTCCGTG
Source organism: Synergistaceae bacterium (assembly GCA_031274425.1). Taxonomy (GTDB): domain Bacteria; phylum Synergistota; class Synergistia; order Synergistales; family Aminobacteriaceae; genus JAISLU01. Next base: position 50,772 of record JAISQE010000048.1, read on the forward strand.
GTGCGCCCCCCCGACCATGCGGCGACCCGCAAAGAATCCTTTTTCCTCACGTCGCTTTTCATGGGATCCCCCTCCTTAAAGTACCGCCATTATGCGTCAAGCGGGCGGGCAAAGCAAATCGCGCAGAGTAGAGGGAGGGGCGTTATAACGGCGGGGACATCATTTATGAAGAAATCACGCATTAAAGCCGAAACGCGGCATAGACTCTCTATAAACGCATTTTGGGCGTTGATTTGTTGAATGCCAGCGAGGAGCCCGAGTGGACTTTGAAGGACCGACTCAAGAAGAATTCGACCGGCTGGACGCGTTGCGCAAACGGCCGGTCAACGTTTTTGTTTGACGTTTCCTTTATTTAACTTGCAGCAGTCCAATCGGCCGCCGGCGAGGTTCTTTTCGTTTTCTTTCGCGAGCCGTTCGATGTAAGCGTTGAACATTTCTTTGACGCGTTTCCATAGAAACATGCCGCACCGCCTTTCTCGATTTCGATAAACGGATTTCGATAAACGCTTTCGAATAATCGTTCGTGACAAAATTTTACAGCAATGTTACCATACCTTCATGCCGTGTGCGAAAGGTGTCTTTAAAGTGTTGTCGGAACAGGAAAAACGTTATCTGTCCTATCTGGATGTCGAAAAACTTCACGTTTATTTCAAAAATATCGCCTCCTTCCATCGCCGCTCCGACGGAAAGGGAGAGGGGGACGCGCGGGCTTACATCCGCGAAGAACTCGACCGGTTGGGGATTGCGGTTTCCGAAAGCGCCTCCAAAGGTCTGCTGGCGTTCGGAGGCGCGGGACGGGTCGAAGTTCTTTCTCCGGACCCTCGTGAAATTCCGGCCAAGGCTTGGAATTTTTCCGCGCCTGCCTTGGCCGTATCCGGCGCGGCGGTGGTTCTCGAACGCGCCGACTTCCCCGCCGGGGTGTTGGATCACCTGTCCGGCGAGCGGGGGACGAAACGCGATCTGGAGGGGCGCGTCGCGCTTTCCAGGTTCGTCTCGCCTCAGGCCGTGCTGAACGCGCAGTCGCGCGGGGCCGTGGGTTTCGTGATCTGCTGGGACACGGGGGGAGAAAAACAAATCCACCACAGCGGCGTCGCCATGTGGTGGGGAACGCCCATGCCGGAGGAAAGCCTCTGGTCGCCCGCTATCCCGGTGCTGGCCGTGAATCGCGACGACGGAAACCTCCTGATCGATCGCGCGAAACAAGGACGAACCGTTCTTTCCCTGTCCTGCGAAAGCGTGGAGACGGTTGCGGACGTGCCCCTGCTGGAGGCCTTTTTGCCCTCCACGACCGACGACCCTCATTTCCTTCTGGTGGGGGCGCACCTGGACAGCAAACATTTCGGAGCCACGGACAACGCCACGGGGGCGGCTATAGCCCTATCCCTCGCCGCGGCCCTGGGAGCCCTTCCCGAAAGGCGCTGGGGCGTCAGGATATGCTGGTGGTCCGGTCACGAATTCGGCAAGTACACCGGCTCCTCCAACTACGTCCGGGACCGGTTCGAGGAAATGGACCGGCATTGCGTCGCCTATTCCAACATCGACATGCCCGGAATGAGAGGCGCCTCCGACTTCGGCAAAATCACGGCGGGCCCCGACCTTTTCGCCTTGGCGGAGCGGACCGTGGCGGACCTCACGGGACAAAAAGGAACCGCCTCCCCCCGAGTGCGCTCTTGGGACCAGTCTTTTCAAAACCTCGGGATATCTCCCTTCTTCATCTGGACCTCCGCTTTGCCCCCCGACAGCCCCGACAGAACGGGAAGCGGCGCGATGCCCTGGTGGTGGCACACCGAGGCCGACACCGCCGAGTTTTGCGATCCGCAGACCCTCGAAACCGACGCTCGCCTTTACATGACGGGGCTCCTTCGCCTTCTGGCCGAGGGAGGGCTCGACGTGGTTTCTCTGGGAAACGCCGTCGCCGGGCGTCTGCGGGAGCTTGAGGCGGTCCTCCCCGAATCCATCGACCCCAAACCGCTGCGGGAGGCCCTCCAGAAGGCCGTGGGGCGGTGGGACGCGAACGCGCGCCGTTTCGAGACGACCTTGAGGGCGGCGCGCCTGCTCAACCGCGTCCATTACGCCGCCCGCGACGCTTATCTGCAGGACTGGGGGGATGTGGGCGATTTCGTCCCCGGACTGTCCGAGGCCGCTCGCATTCTGCAAAGGGACGGCCTGAGCGAGCGCCAAAAGGTGATCGTCCACAACTACGCCAAGACTCAGTGGAATCGGCTGAACCTTCTCGTTCGCGAACTGGCGGGCCTGACTCGCGAAAAATTTAAGATTTAAGATTTAAGATTTAAAATTTAAGCTCAAGCGAGTCGCTTAAAGCGGGCTCTGCTTTTTAAGCTGGAATATTTGCGGGGAAAGGAGGTGAAATCAATGGGAATGTGGGACAACGTGTTTGAAAAAAGGTGGTCCGTCGTTTTTCTGGCAATGTATGTCATCGTCATGCTGCCCGTGGAGTACTTCTATACGACGACCTACGCCGCGTCCTGGAAGGGCCTGCCGATTTTCATGGTCGGCTGGTTTTGGCATACGCTGATCACGATGGTTCTGATCGTCGTTTTTTACGTTCAAGCCATAAAGCGTGAAGAGTACCTCGAATTTGGCACGGAAGGTTAAAACGGGATTTTTAAAAAAGGGGGAGTCGATGTGGCGGTCAGCAGTATGATTGTTCCTGCCCCCGGGACCTTTTTTCTGGTTTTGGGCGGCTATTTTGTCATTATGGCCTTAATAGGGTATTACTCGGCGAAGAAAACCGATTCCTTGAGAGAATTCTTCGTCATGGGCGGCAAGGCGGGCGCTATCGTCAGCGGCATCGCGTATTTTTCCACGCAGTACAGCATGAGCACTTTCATGGGGGTGCCGGCCGCGTGTTACCAGCAAGGGTATCCCGGCCTCACGGTCTCCGTGCCGGGGCTGGTCTTCAGCATGATCATACCCGCGCTTGTGGTCGGCAGAAAACTGATTCGCCTGGGACACAAATACGATCTCCTGACGATGGCCGACTATCTGAGCGACCGGTACGAGTCCGACGCGCTCCGTAGCCTGCAGGCCGTTCTCATGGTGTTTTTCGTCGTTCCCATGATGGGAGCGCAGATCATCGGGGCCGGGATCATCTTCAACACCTTCACCGGTTATCCCGAGTGGATAGGCGTCGTCGCCACCGGCTTTATCGTCATCGTTTACTGCATGTCGGGCGGCATCCGAGGCGCTATGCTGACCGACGTCCTCCAGGGGCTCCTGATGGTGGCCACCGCCGTCGTCACCTTTTTTGCCGCACTCGAGCTGGGCGGCGGGCTGGAGGCCATCAACGCAAAACTGTTCGAACTGAACCCGGCCTACATGGCGCATCCGGGCGCGACGGGATCCTATCACTGGCCCCGGCTCGTGTCGATGGTGGTCATGTGGAGCTTCTTCAGCATCGGCAGCCCTCAGTTGGTGACGAAGTTTTTCGCGATGAAGAACTACAAGGTCATGTTCAAGGCCGTTATCCTGGGGACCCTGGGCATGTGGGTCTCCGCGACGCTGATCGAGTGGGTGGGAGTTCTGGGAATCGTTTCCGTGCCCGGTCTGGAGGGAGCCCAGAGGGATTTCATCGTTCCGCTCATCCTGCAAAAAGCGGTATCTCCGGTCTTCGCCTCTCTGATGATCGCGGGGATCATGGCCGCGGGAATGTCGACGATCGACAGCCTTCTGATCGTCTCCACCGGGGGGATTTCCCGCGACATCTATCAGAAGCTGCTGAACAAAAACGCCACGGACAACGAGATCCTGAAGCTGTCCCGCTACGTCACGGTCATCCTGGGCGTCATCGCCATCTTGTTCGGCATCTGGAGGCCCGGCGCGATTTTCGACATCATCATCTTTTCCTTCGGCGGCCTCACGATCTGGGCCACGCCGATGCTTCTGGGCATCTACTGGAAGCGCACCAGCAGCATAGGGGCCATTACGGGGATCATCGTCGGGGTGCTGGTCTACATCCCTTTCTCGGCCTCCGCCGCTATGCTGGATAAACTGGGACTGAACTCGCTGCAGCCGCTTTCCGACGCGCTGAAGAGCTACGGCATGGGTTTCGACGCCCTTATTCCCACGTGGCTTGTGGCCATGGGCGTCACCATTCTCGTCAGCCTGGTGACGAAACCGGCTTCCGAGGCCACGCTGAAACGTCATTTTCAGATTTAAACAGATTTAAACAGATTCAAACAGATTCAAACATTGATTCAAACATTTTCAGAATTTAAAATAAAGGGCTTTTTATAAAGGGCCTAAAGTTAAGCAGGGAGGTTAGCCCGATGTATTTGGCGTCATTGAGCTGGAGCAAGGCGGCCGAGATAGGGAACGGCGGGGAAATCGTCGCCGTCCTGCCCATGGGAAGCCTGGAGGAACACGGGCCTCTGGGGCCTCTGGGGACGGACCACATCATTCCTCACGAGATGGCCAGGAGGATCGAGGAGCGCATTCCGAACAAGGCGCTGATTCTGCCGACCCTGCCCTACGGCGTTACCCCCGCGCTTGCCGGGTTTCCCGGCTCCGTGGACATCGGGTACGAAGCGCTTTGCGCCGTCTTGAAGGGCTGCGTGGACGCCGTCCTTCGCTGCGGGGTGAAGCGCTTTCTTTTTCTGAACGGGCACGGGGGCAACACGGCCGCCATCGACACGGCGGCCCTCTACCTCTACCATAAAGGCGGGCAGGCGGCGGAGATCGACTGGTGGGTCCTCTGCGGGCAGCTCCGCCCGGAGTGGATGTGCGGGCATGGCGGCGGGGTGGAAACGGCCGTCGCCATGGCGATAAAGCCCGACTGGGTTCACATGGAGGACCTGTTCGAGAGCCGCGTCGTCCACCTGAGCCCGCGGTTGAAAAACGTCCACATCCACAACGTGGAGTTCGAGGGGGCCAGCGTGAAAATGGTGCGGGACGTGGTGGACTCCATCCCGTCGGGGGACGCGGGGTACGGGGACAGCCCCTCCCGAGCGAACGCCGCTCTGGGGGCCGATATTCTCGACGCGGTGACCGACTACACCGTCAGGTTTATCGAGGAGTTCTCGAAAGCGAACCTCGGCGCGGGCCGCCAATAACGCCGCGACAATATGTGAATCGGCGTTGGCGCAAAGAACGACATCCGTGATTCCAGGCGACCTCCCGGTTCTCGCCGAGCCGCGGGCCGCCTGGAATGTCTCTAAATCGCGCGTGCTAAAAGGACCCTCCATCGTCGCTATTTTCTGCTTCCCACGTCATCTCTTCATGCCGCTCGCGGGTTATCACACCTTCTACAAGCAGTTTATCGATTTTTCGTTGTACTTGTCGCTCACTGATATTGGCTGTCGTCGCCAAAATCGCATATGGCAACCCAAGTACGTCTACAGCTATGTGTATTTTTTATGCCAGAAGTTTTTCACTCGCATCGTATCCCTTTTCTTGTGCCGTATCAGCATTTTGTATACTTTTTGAATCAACAATCGACATACTTGGTTGTGGCTTTCGTCCTGCTGTATATCTTTTTTCTATAGCTACAAGCTTGGCAAGAACGCGATCCAATACCGATTCTTCATTTTCGCTTTTCTTTGTCCATATGCGATAATAATAGTTTACAAGTTTCCAGTTTGGGAAATCATGGGGTAAATCTCGCCACGTGCAACCACTCTTTAACAAATATAATATGGCGCAAAAGATATCATAAAGATCAACCTTACGTGGCCGCGTCTTCTTCTTTGTGGATTCCAGCTCCTGTGAAATTGCGGCAAACTGTTCTCTGCTTACATCAGTGCCATATGCTTGACGCACATTGAACCTCTCCCCTCTGTGTATGCTTTAACCATTATTATACCGACAAAATACTAAGAAATCAGCCGAAAATCTAGCTTCCCCTAAAATTATACCAACAAAAGCGGGAATCTAGGCAATACCATCACAGACAAGAGTTTTTAGACAGGCTCTTACGGGATTTTCGCCAGAATGAGGCATACGTTAAACAAAGCGCGCGCGGCTGGGGCATTCGCCCACGCTTAGCCATAGCGTCAGCCCCAAGCCGGAATTGACATTGTAATATGTATCAAAATATGGTATTAAAAATACGAGAGCGCGAGAACGCCAGAGGCGGGGTTGCGAGGGAGGGGTTTGCGATGGAGACGGTTGGGGCATCTTGGCTTGGGGGATTTTGTTTTACGTTCGGCGTCGGAAGCCTGGGATATTTCGTGTTCCGGTTTTTTCGGGTTCCGAGCCCCGCGCTCCTCGGCTCGATGATCGCCACCGGCGCGCTGAACATGGCGGGCTTTTATCCGCTCTTCGACACGCGCGGCGTCTCGTTCGTCGCCAACATGATGGTGGGGATCATGCTGGGGAGGCAAATCGACCGTAACGTGCTGCGGCGCTTTCGGACTCTCGCGAGGCCCGTTCTGACGCAGGTCGCCGGGATGCTTGCGCTCTCGCTGTTCTGCGGCGTCACCATGTACTTGATGGGGGGCACGTCCTTCTCCACGGCGCTCATCAGCGGAGCCGCGGGCGGCATAGCGGAGATGGTCGTCTTCGGAATGTCCATCAACGCGGACGCCGCCGTCATCGCCTTTGTCCAGTTGTTCCGGGTGGTCATCTTCCTCGCCCTGATCCCCTACCTGGCGATCATCGGCGGAAAGCTGGGCGGGCTCTCCAAAAAACCCCGCCTGGCGAGGGAGCGTTCCCCCCAAAGCGGCGAAAACGAAAAAACTCTCCACGTTCCCTTTTCCCCAAAAGATTATTGGCTTCTCCCGGCCTGGGCCCTGGGCGGGGCCGTTATCGGAACCTGGCTCAAAGTGCCGACCGGCGCGATGCTGGGGGCCATGGTCGCCTGCGGCGTCTTTTCTTTGTGTCTCGGCAAAGAATACCGTTACGGCGGCTGGTTTCGATGCGTCGCCCAGATCGGGCTCGGCCTGGCGATAGGGCAGCGCATGACGCCGCACATCGCCGGACAGTTGGAGACTTTGTTCTTCCCCGCCATCGTCGTGACCGGCGTGATGCTCGTAGGCTGCACGTCGCTGGCGTTCTTCCTCTACAAAACCTCGGAGTGGGATCTCACCACCTGCCTTTTGTGCTCCGCGCCCGCCGGCCTGAATCAGATCGGCGCTTTCGCGGAGGAGATCGGCGTGGACTCCTTCACCGCCTCCATATTCCACACCGCCCGGATCGTGGGCATCGTCACCCTGTACCCGTGGCTGGTTCTGCCCCTGACGTAAAACGGATACGCTCACGCGTCGGATTCCATCGCTTCCAGTTCTTTGCGGAGGCGGTGGACGTTGCCCAACATCACCATCGCGCGGGAGATGTCCTCCGGGGGGGCTCCGCGCCGCTTCATCCTCTCCAGAACCCGCCTGCGCCCCTCGTCGATGCTTTGCTGTTCCTCTTTGGAAAGGGGCCTGCCCCGCTCTTTCATGACCGCGGCGCGGGCGTCCGCATTGTGGAGGGGCTTTATGTAGACGCCTCCCCTGGACGCGTTCCTGTAGAGGACTTTGCCGGCGCGGTTGCAGATGCCGAAGTTGTCCAGGCTGCCCTTGAGCTCCAGAGCCTTCACCGTTTCGGGGATGTTGTTGTACGTTTTGTTGTGGGATTCCAGGCTGGTCCAAAGCCCATAACCTGCGTCCTCCCTCTCTTCCTCGTAACGCTCCAGAATGCCGAGCCTGCTGATCTCGCCCCCCGTGGCCATGACCAGCGCGTCGACGCGGTACCCCCGCTCCTTGAGGCGGTTGACGAGGTTCACCAGCAGGTCGCCGCCGCGCAGGTTCCCCTCGAAGACGATATCCCGGCGGTTTTCCGCCGCGCTCACGAGCAACCGTTGCATCCATATCTTGACGTCCGGGTCGGTTTTGTCGGCGTAGCGCTTTTCGTCCGACGCCAGGATCTCCTCGGAAAACGGATGGGCCGCCCGGCAGTCGTCCTCCAGGATGACGGCGGTTTGTCGCGGGTCCGCCATGCTCTCCAGGGCGACGCGGAGCAGCATCGATTTGCCAGCCCCAGGCTGCCCGCCGATGACGACGGCCCGAGGCGATCGGCTTTCCATCGAGCGGCTCAGCATATCCCGCTCCAAACGCCTGAACACCGCCGCGCTTTCTTTCTCGGCCAATTTCTCTCGTCTGTCGTTCATCGCTTGGGGCTCGCGACGCCGCGCCTTTCCCGGATGATGGGGCTATAAGCGTCGAGGCAGCGAACCTGCGCGTCCCTGTCTCCCCCGTATATCTCCATCCGCTCGGTGAGCAATGTTTCCCGAAAAGATTCAAGCTCCTCGATTCTCGCCCGGTCGGGTTCGTCCTCGCT
>JAISQE010000206.1 GCA_031274425.1 Synergistaceae bacterium
AATCCCCCCGGCCGCTCCCCGGCCTCGATCTTTTCCCAATATTCGAGGTACCTGGGATTGACCGGCAGCGCCGTTATTTTCGGCTTCGTCTCCGAATCCACACTCGCCCACGCGCACGCAGAGCCCGCCAATATCGCGGCAAACAAAAAAAGCGCCTTCATCCCCCTGTAACGATTGCAACGACCATTACTCATAACGATACCCCCTATTTGAAATAAAAACCGCGCTCCACGCCTAAAATATAACACTGCAAGATATTGATATTATACTAGAGAACCTTTCAGCAAAGTTACAGAACGCCGTTGTCCGTGCACAGACAGTACTCCGCGAAACGCCGGAATCTCCTTTCGAGGGTCAAACTGGACGCTCCCCACTTTTCGGACGCAATCGACGATCGCGTCGTCGAAGCTCAGCCGGGTTTCGCCTTTTAAAGAATAGTACGCGCTCAGATACCGACGTGTTTGCGATTTCGTGGGAACGATTTTCCCTTGTGCATCTCCAAACTATTTGACGCTTACGCTGAAAGCATCTTTCGCCAGTTCGATAAAATATTTTTGATAGGCGGGAGTGTATTTTTGCTTGTTGTACGCCAGGTAAAGGGAACTACGGTAACCGAGCAGATCGTTTAATGGGAAAACATGAAGCCGGTCGCTGTGCACTGTGCTGTTGAGCGAACAAATCAACGGAAAAAACATTTGAGATGTCACGCAGGCTCCAAGCCCCTTCTGACAAAGCAGGGGGAAAATTTCGATATTGTTCGATTGAAACACTATATTGAGTTCAAAATTATTTTTTGCCGCAAGCGCGTCAATAGTTTTACGCATACGGCTCGGAGGTGGGGTCAGTATAAATGGAACATGCCGGAACTCTCTCAGGTCTGCTCCTTTTTGAAAAGCCGAGAGGCAGTCTAGGTAGCGTTCTTGGAAAAATTTTTTTAGCAGGGCGTCGCTTATCATGAAATAAAAAGACTCGTGAACTAGATGTACCACCGTCAAGCTTTCGGAACCAACCTGCCCAGCGCCTATAAACATGTCGAGACTGCCGTTTATGGCTTTCATCTCAAGTATATTGCTAAAATCGCTCACTGCCTCGACGTCCACGTCTGGATACGCATTTTTGAAATTCGGCAGGAGCAGAGGTACTATTGTATTGTACCGCGAAGAAGGAATGCCGATCCGCATTACTCCACGAACGTTGCTGTTTTCCGTCAATTCCGCCAGGATCCCGTCTTCAATAATGCGGATTCGTTGCAACGCCTCCAACAGCGTTTCTCCTGCTTTGGTGAGGGAGAGCTTCGGGTAGCGATTGAAGAGTTTGACACACAATTTATCCTCTAGTTGTCTGATATACGTGCTGACGCATTGGTGAGAGATAAACGATTCTCGAGCCACCTCGCTCATGTTCATTTTTTCGGCAACTTGCAAAAAATATTTGTAATGATTGTCCAATCTCAATACCCCCGATTCATTGGGTCGCCGATAATGGAGCCCCTCGATATTTCCCTGAACGACTATTGGGGTGAAGCTGGAAACGTGGTTACGAAGTTTTTACGTCTGCAATCAATTAGTTGAACCCCATACATTATAAAACTTATTGTCCTTCGGCAGTATGAAAAAATAAAATAGCTATATCCTTAAAAATAAAAGGAGCGGTATAAATGGAAGGCAAGGGCAGACACAGGCGGCCCAGAGATATGACTGAGGCGTATTTTTGCGGTCTTATGCACTCGGTCGGATACAGGCAATCCGATCTCGACAAACCACAGATCGCGATAGTGAACTCGTGGACGGACGTGAATCCGGGGCACAAGCCCCTCGCGGAGCTGGCAAAAAACGTGCGGGAAGGAATATGGGCTGCCGGCGGAACCCCCGCCGAGTTCAGCGTCCCAGCTCCCTGCGATGGTATGGCCCAAGGGGCGGGTATGCATTACATACTCCCTCAGAGGGACCTCATTGCCGGTTCGGTGGAGGCGATGGTAAAGGCCCACAGTTTTGACGGATTGGTGATGCTCGCTTCCTGCGACAAAATTATCCCGGGTATGTTGCTTGCCGCATCCCGTCTCGACCTGCCGACGATCTTTCTGGCTGCGGGTGCGATGGCCCCCTACGCGGAGGGGGGTAACGTTTACGTGACGCCTGACCTGAAAGAGTCCATCGGGGAATTCAATAAAGGAGTTATAACCGAGGAAACTTTTCAAAAACGAAAGACGAGCATCTGTTTTTCCCAAGGCACATGTTCCATGATGGGAACAGCGAACACGATGGGCACCTTCCTGGAGGCTACGGGAATATCGCCCTGGGGCTCGGCCACAATGCTCTGCCATGACGCCAGAAAGTTCTGCCAGGCTCGAGACGTGGGGGAGCGTATAGTCGCTTTGGTAAACGGGGAGAAAAAATTCAGCGATTATTTCAATAAGCTCACTCTCGAAAACGGCATCAAGTACGTCTCGGCAATAGGCGGCTCGACAAACGCGGTATTGCATATCACAGCGATATACAGGGCGATGGGCATACCGCTGAGCCTTGAGGATTTCAACAAGATTCAGGCCTCTGTTCCGGTAATTTGCAAATTAAAACCTTCTTCGAAATGGAATATCTCGGATTACCACAACTCCGGCGGCGTGCCCGCCGTGATCTCCACCATCAGGGACAGTCTGCATCTCGATGTGGAGACCGTAATGGGGGGAACTCTGCGTAATTTTTTGGACGCTAACGAAGTGGCTGTGGATAGAAATATCATCCACGCGGTCACTTCACCCCTTCATGAATCCGGCTGTTTCTCGATCTTGAGCGGCAATTTGGCGCCGAAAGGCGCTGTGGTAAAACGCAGCGGGGTCGAACCGCAGATGATGCGTCACAAAGGACCGGCGGTGGTCTTTGATTCTGAGGAGGATGTGCGCGAGTATCTGTTGAAGAAAAAAGTAGCCCCCGGCTCTGTGTTGGTAGTTAGGTACGAGGGGCCGAAAGGCGGCCCCGGAATGCGCGAAATGTCGATACCCGCCGCGATGCTGGTGGGCATGGGCCTGCACACGTCTGTGGCGATGGTGACGGACGGGCGGTTCTCGGGCGCGACAAGGGGACCTTGCGTAGGTCATGTAGCTCCCGAAGCCTATTCGGGCGGTCCGATAGCGCTGGTAGAAGACGGGGATCTGATTGAGATCGACCTGGACCGCAACACAATATCACTTCTCGTTCCAGATGACGTGTTGGAAAAACGCCGAAAGGCGGGGATCACTCCACCGGAACGTCACGTCAATGGAATTTTAAAAGCCTATCGCGACGGAGTTCAAGGCGCCGAGGACGGAGCTTTGTGGTTTTAAGGAAGCGCCAAACGGATCGGAGGTTTGCGTAATAAACTCCTCATCATAAATGCAATGTCAACAACTTAAGTGTTTTTTGCATATTAAGCACAGGGCAAACGCATGAGAATCGTAAATCCTTGCTATCACTTAATTGATAAATTCCATGTTTAAAATAATCAATTGAGTATTTACAATGCTTTAGCCCTGCCTGATGCGTTTGCCCTGCTCGACCCCCGCAATGTCTCCACGTTCATCGTTGCTGTCACTCAGCTTTACAAGGCACTAGCCATGATCTGCGATCACAACGAGCAATGGAAATAGGAGATGAATCTATTTCCGCAGGAAAATTAGGAAAGCTCAAAACCCATCTCACATTGAGATGAGATTTTAGCCACTAGTTAGATATCTATATTGCCTCTTGATTGAAAACCAATTCCCCTGGACCATAGTAAAAAATGTTTACTATGGAGTGATGGATTTGGATATTTTGAGCGGTCTGGAATTGAATAAGGCTATAAAACAAATGCGGTTGAGCCGTAAACTGACGCAGGTGAAAGTTGCCGGCGCGATCGGCGTGTCCACGTTCACGTTGATTCGTTGGGAACGCGGCGAGAGAGCGCCGGATGGAATCTTTTTACAGAAACTGACGAAAATGCTCGGATATTCGATAGTTTTGAACACGGATGGCCTGTGGAGCTGCTACCCAAGCGACAGCAAATGGTTTTTAGGGGGAGGTTTCGAATCGGAATCTGTAGACGATATCTATAGAAGAGCGGCCGAGGCAAAAGATAGCGCGGTATGGCGGGTATTTTTCAACAGATTGACCGAAAACAACGCCGAACTCGAAACATGGTTTCGCAAATCGGATGGAGGACAAAAAGTTGAGGCAAAGACTTTCAAGATGCTGAGTGATATTATCTTGACCGTGCTGAAGTCTGGAGGGTGATCTTCTTAAAACTCGGCCACAAAGTCCCGAAGGACTGATTTTGCGAGGAGGTCGTTTTCTTTTGCGGTTTATAGATACGCACTGCCACATCAACTCCGATCAATTGAGGGCGGACGCCTCGGCCGTGATTTCGCGGGCGCGCGAGGCCGGGGTGGGATACATGCTGACGGTCGGCAGCGACCCGGCAACCAGCGCCGAAGCGGTGAAGCTGGCCCATGCCTACGGGCAAGAGGGCGTTTACGCCGCGATAGGCGTCCATCCTCACGATTCGAAAACCGTGACGGACATTCCGGAGGCTCTGTCGAAATTGGCCGAAGACCCCCGAGTCGTCGCCATCGGGGAAACAGGACTCGACTATTACTACGATCATTCGCCGCGCGACGCCCAGGGAAACGCCTTCCGCCGGCACGTCGAATGGGCCTCGAAAACGGGCAAACCCCTGGTGATCCATGTTCGGGACGCGATGGCGGACGCTCTGAAACTTCTCGATAAGGTTCCGTTCGACGTCTCGAAAATTCCGCTGGTTTTCCACTGCTACGCGGGAGGGCTGGAATACCTGAACGCGATGAAAGACCTGGACGCTTACTTGTCCATTGGCGGCCCCGTCACATGGGCAAAGAGCGACGAACTGCGGGAGGTCGCCGCCCGCGTTGCCGGGGAACGCCTTCTCTGCGAGACGGACTCGCCCTGGCTGACGCCCAAGCCTTACAGGGGCAAACTCAACGAGCCGGCCTACGTTCGTTTCGTCTACGAGGAGATCGCGAAGTCGCGAGGCGTCTCCGTGGAGGATTTGGCGAGAACCGTCGACGCGAACGCCGCCCGCCTTTTCGGGTGGGAACCTCTTTATGCGTGAATTTCGAAATGTTCGAGTTTAAAGTGCTGGCCATTTGCGGGAAAACGGGGGCCAGAGCCGGGGAGTTCGCGACGCCGCACGGAGTCGTGAGGACGCCCGTTTTTATGCCGGTGGGGACTCAGGCCGCAGTAAAGGCGATGTCCCCCCACGAGATGGAGGAAATCGGCGCCGAGATCATTTTAGGGAATACGTACCATCTTTACCTGCGGCCCGGAGCGGAGTTGATCGCCGAGGCCGGAGGGCTGCACCGTTTTATGTGCTGGAATCGCCCTATTCTGACGGACAGCGGAGGTTTTCAGGTTTTTTCCCTGGCGCGGCTCAACAAAATCACCGACAAAGAGGTGCTGTGCCGTTCCCACATCGACGGGTCCCTCCACGCGATGTCGCCGGAATGGGCCATGAACGTCCAGCAACTGCTGGGCGGCGACGTCGCGATGTGTTTCGACCAGTGCATACCCTACCCCTCCGCCCGCGAAACGGCGGAAAAGGCCCTGGAAAGGACGACCCTTTGGGCACGGCGTTGCCGGGATACCCACACCCGCGCCGACCAGGCTCTGTTCGGCATCGTTCAGGGTTCGACCTTCGACGACCTGCGGCTCCGTTCGGCCCAGGAGCTTGTAGACCTGGACTTCCCCGGTTACGGCATCGGCGGGCTTTCGGTAGGGGAGCCCCACGAGGACATGTACCGTATTTTGGATCTCCTGAACCCTTTTATGCCCCTCCACAAGCCTCGTTATCTGATGGGAGTCGGTTATCCCCCCAATATCGTCGAGGGGATCGCCCGGGGGGTCGATATGTTCGACTGCGTGCTGCCGACCCGCAATGGGCGTAACGGAACGCTTTTTACCTCTTTCGGCCGCGTGAATATCAAGGGGCGAAAATACGAGCGCGACTTTTCGCCGGTGGACCCCGCGTGCGACTGCTACCTCTGCCGCAATTTCACCAGGGCCTATCTGCGTCATTTGTACCAGTCCGGGGAGATCCTTGCCGCAAGGCTCTGCACGTGGCACAACCTTCGTTTCACGATACGGCTGGCCGAACGGGCCCGCGAGGCGATACTGGCCGGCGAATACCCCAATTTTTTGGCGCGTTTCAACGACACTTTCAAAGATGAAAACCCGAACGAGCATGAGGGCGGCCGTTAAGTGTTTCATTTGTTTGACGATACCGATATGAACGCAGGCCGCTTGCGCGTGAATATAGATCGCTGGAACCCGGACCCGCGGATCATCGCTCGGGCGGCCCGGGTTTTGCGGGGCGGGGGCCTGGCCGCGTTTCCGACGGAGACCGTCTACGGCCTGGGGGCGAACGGTTTGAGTCCCGACGCGGTGAACAAAATTTTTCGAGCCAAAGGACGCCCGACGGATAATCCTCTGATACTGCACCTGGCGGCCCCGGAGCAGGCCGAGTTATTGGCGGGGGTGGACGGCCGGGCGGCCGACACGATGAAGGCCTTTTGGCCCGGCCCCTTGACCCTGGTGCTTCCGGCGCGCGCCCACGTACCGAAAGAAGTGACTGCGGGGCTCTCCACCGTGGCCCTGCGTATGCCCGATCACCCGGTAGCTCTGGCTCTGATCGAGGCGGCCCGGTGCCCCATTGCCGCCCCGAGCGCCAATCGAAGCGGCCGACCCAGCCCGACGGACGCGGAGGCGGTGGAGGCCGACTTGGGGGATCGAATCGATATCCTGCTGGACGCCGGCAGCGTCGACGTCGGCCTGGAATCGACGGTCATCGACCTGACGGGGCGAAAGATTTTGCTTTTGCGGCCGGGCGGAACGCCGGCGGAAAGGCTCGAGGAATTTTTCGGAGAACCCTTGGAGACCCCAGGCGACGACGCTAAAAGACGTTCGCCGGGAACGCGCTACAGACACTACGCCCCCGCGTTGCCCGTATACGTATGGACGCCCGGCGAGGGAGAAAAAATGCCCCGATCCATTGATCCATCGACCTCGGGGTTTATGGGCATGACCCCGCCTTCCGAGAATTTCGCGCGGACAATCCTCTTCGACTCCGAAAAAAGTTACGCCAGAGGCATGTTCGCCGGATTCAGACACTTCGAGGCGGAGGGACTCCTGCATATCGTCGTCGAGTGGCCGCGATCCCAAGGGATAGGCCTCGCGCTGCAAGACCGCATACGGAGGGCGTCGGCCTGCTAAAGTAAAGCCCCAGCAAACGCCCGGCTTGCGATTTTGACGATACTGATATTATTGAAGGGAAATATAAATCATTGAAAAGGAATATTGGGGAGAGATCCTATTTGCCAAACCTCGCATCTGTGAGTATGATCTTTTATTGTTATAGATAATTATTCTCGATATTGATCGAACAGCTCGCTTTTGTAGCGACGGCGGGATCCACTTTAGACGGGGGAATGAAAAATGCGTTGGATAATACTGGCTTTGTCCCTTGGCGCGGCTATCATGTCGTTGATTCACGGTGTGTTTGAAATATGGATTTCTTCCGGAAGCGCCGGGTTCCCGGCGACGCCCGCCGGAGGCGCCTTTACATGGGTTACGGTCGCCCTCCTGACCGTGTCGGCTGTTTTCGCCTTGGCGGGCGGCGTCCTGGCCTTCAACCGACGCCGCGCCGGCGGGATTTTTTTTGTCGTCGCCGCGTTGATTTGTTTTTTCGCCCATCCCTACACGCGCTACTACGGAGGGATCTATTTTGTGGGAGGGATATTGACCTTTTTCCTCCAGCGACCCTCCGATTACGAGGATGACGACGAAGACGAGGACTACGAAGACGAGGACGATTATGACGGGGAAGATGAAAACGAGGACGACTACGGGGAAGAGGACGACTTTCCCGATGACCGGGTTCGGGAGAGAGACAAACCCTCCCGGTTTTACTCCTACGGCAAAAGAAGAGAGCGTTCCGCGGCGCTCAAAGAAAACAAGGCGGGATATGGCTTGGATAGAGATAGCCTGGATAGGGATAGATTGGGATCGGATAGAGATAGGGACGCTTTTTCGAAATTGAACGAGCCGGTAAGGACCCGATCTTCCAAAGTTTGCCCGGCCTGCGGGGCCAGCGTCGGCATCGACCATAAATTCTGCTACACCTGCGGAGGACCGTTGTACACGGCTTCACCCGCGACGGAACCGGCCCCCGACGCCGCGCCCTACGATCCTCTGTCGTCGCCGATGATCGTGTCCGTGGGCGACGACGGGCAGGAGGAACCGAGCCAGGAAAGCGCTTCGCTTTTCAAAGACTTCAAGACGGTGCACCCCTCCGAGAGACTCGCCAAAGGCGAGGAGGAGGAAGACGACGAGGGCGACGGACTCCCGTCTTCCTCTCCTCACAGGGTATTCGTCAAGCCGGCGGAGGACAGCGGACCCATCCCCAAACGTCCCCTGCGCATCAAACCAGACGACTCGTACGAAAACTTCGGGCATTACCTGGACCGGGGCCGCCGTACGCGGAGGCGCTATTCGCGGCTGCGCCGCATCGTGGGGCCGTTGGTTCTTCTACTGGCGATCGGCGGATCGGCGTGGTTTTTGTTGGGGCGCAAGGTCTCCGAGAAAGATCTGCCCGTTCCTCCCCCCATTCCTCCAACAGTGGAACCCATAGAGCCGGCCGTTCCGTTCCCGGACCCCGTGGCGCCGGAGGGGCCGCCCATGATTCGGATCGACGCTCCCGCCCGAGGCGTCGTGGTGGGGTCTAACGTCAACGTACGCCCAGATCACTCGATTTCCGGCACCGCCATCACGCGATTGAACGCGGACGCGCGGGTGGAGCTTATCGACCAATGGGAGGGCGTGTCCGGCAACCTTTCCGGGCCCTGGTTCCGTATTCGTACGGGGGGGCGGGAAGGGTGGATCTACGGGCAGTACCTCCAGCCCCTGGACGCCCGGCCGGCCACTCTGCCCGAGGGGTATACGGCCTCGTTGCTGAAGACTTTCGGCTCAAGTAAGATAGAACTGTCCAATCAGTTGGGACAGCCGTCGAGACAGACCGCGACGACCCTCACCTGGCCGGGATTGACGGCCAACTTCAGAGGCGAAAACGAGATCACCCGGCTGCAGATCAACTCGGCAAAACATGTTTTGCTGAACGGCGTGGCCGTGGGGATAACCGACGAACAGCTTTATAAAAACGTGGGTTACCCGTCGGACTATAGGTCCGGGCAGCTTCGTTACATCGAGAGCGGCAGTCAGGGAATGTCCGTCAGGATGCAAAACGGAAAAGTTCAAAGCATTACGGTGGGCAACATATAAGTGGGCTCCGCCCCCCTGGGTTTGAACGTTTATAGAAAATTTTTTCATGAGGTGAGACTGTGACGGAGCTAAAAGCGGACCAAAAAGAGAAACGACGGATGACCACGCCGGAGGTCAGAAAACTTTCCAAGGACTCGACGTTCTACGTCCTGGGGGTGGTTTCTCGTTTCGCGCAGCGCAGGGACAAGAACGACAATCCTTTTTGGGACATCACGATTATGGACGGCGAGGGACAAATCGAGGGTAAAATCTGGGGAAACTCGGAATGGTGGCACATCGCCGGAGACGTGAAGTACAAAATGGACCCCGTTTCCGACGACAACGTCAAAAAACTCGAGGGCCAGACGGTGGGGCTTCAAGGGAAGGTCGTGGAGTTTCGCGAACAAAACCAATACAACTTCAACGCCGTCTATTACGTGGATCAAGGGAAATATCCGCCTCACGGTTTCGTCAGGCGCTCCCCGGTTCCCGCCGAGAAAATGGAAAACGCTTTTCGCGAATTGCTCGAGGTTTGCGGAGAAAACATGAGGGAGTTTCTGAAGTATCTGTTTTTCGAGCGCGATTTCTGGCAAACTTACAATGTCTGGCCGGCCGCCGTTTCCTTGCATCACGCTTACGTGGGCGGGCTTCTGGAGCATTCCTTGGCGGTGACGCGCTCGGCGGTGGGCATAGCCCAAAATTATCGGGCGGGCGGTTTCGAGGTGGACATGGATATCGTGGTCGCAGGCGCTCTCCTGCACGACATCGGCAAGTTGGAGACGTACCGTTTGTCCCCCGCGCCCGAGATGACGCTCGCGGGCAACGTGGTCGACCATATTGTCTTGGGATATCACCGGTTTATGACGTTGGTGGAGGAATACGGCAGAAAACGCGACGCGAAAAAACTGGACGAAAGGCGCGCGCTGGCGGTAGGGCATATTCTGGTCAGCCACCACGGATGCCGAGAGTTCGGCTCTCCCGTTCTGCCGGCCACCCCCGAGGCGCTGATCGTCTCCGTCGCCGACGAACTCGATTTCAAACTCTTTTGTTGGAAAGAGCAGACGTCGCTTTTGGAGGGCGAAAAGGAGGTCACCGAGTTCGTTCCCTCGGTTCAGCGCCGCTTTTGGAAATCTCGATCGGCGAAGGAAGAGAGGGAGAGTCCAACTCCTCAAAGTGCAACGCTTCCATGAGCTGCAAGGTCGTCATCACAGGAGACCACGACGGGCGCAGACTGGATCGAACCATTCGTTCGATATGGCCTGCGCTTCCTCTATCCGCGATCATGCGCTCTATCCGCAAGGGCGAGGTGCGCCTGGACGCCCTTCGCGCCAAAGACGCCGGTATGAGAGTCCGTTCGGGTCAGGAACTCTACGTCCCCTGGGAGGAGCCTCACCGCGACGAAACGCCCCCGCGGCATTGGGGCGCCGTGCCGGTGCTGTGGCGTGGCGAGAACGTGGTCGTGCTCGACAAACCGGCGGACCTTTTGGTTCAACCGGACGTCAAGGGCGGGGACAGCGTCGTGACGCGCGTCTGGAGCATGTTCGGTTCCGGCGGGTTGGGATTTTCCCCCGCGGCGGTCCATCGGTTGGACCGCAACACGACGGGAGCGCTGGTCGTGGCCCTTTCGGGCGAAGCCCTGCGTGAACTGGAGCGCCTTTTCAAAGAAAGGCTCGTCGCCAAACGTTATTTGGCCATCGTCGCGGGGGCGCTGTCGGAAAAGGGCTTGATCGACGCGCCGCTCCTCAAGGACGAGACCAACAACATCGTGCGCGTCGGCGGCGGCAAGACGGCCAGAACACGCTACAAACGCCTGTCTACGGACGGCGAACTGTCCCTGGCGTCCATCGAGCTCTTGACGGGGCGCACCCACCAGGCAAGGGTACACATGGCCCACATCGGATGCCCGATTCTCGGGGACAGAAAGTACGGAAACATCGAAATCAATCGACGCCGGCACGCCGAAGCCAAACGGCCGCTGCTCCACGCCTACGAACTCGGTTTCCCCAGGGAATTATCGGGGCCGCTCCTGGAGTTGGCCGGTAAGACCTTCACGGCGAAACTGCCCCGAGACATGGCCGCGTTATTGGACGAACGAGGCTGGGAAATTCCTTCCTAAGGCAGTGTTAAAAAATAATATTTACAAGTAATGATAATTCTGACAACAATAATTACACAATGAGTGACTCAACTATGACATCGTAGTGAAACATGGAAATTTAAGATGAAGCTG
>JAISQE010000004.1 GCA_031274425.1 Synergistaceae bacterium
GCCCGACTCCTCGAATTTCTATTTTCGGCGCCGTTGCCAATTCCATTCACATCCAGTACTTTATGAATCCGGGCGCGAACGCAGGCGCGCCCGGCTGTTTTTATAAGGAAGAAAATTAATGGGGCCAAGGGGCAAGTCCCCTGCGGGGTTTTTGTCGGGGGGCGGAGCCCCGCAAGTCCCTTAAGTTATTGACATTGTTGACATTGGATTTTTATTCGCTCAATTCCCCGAGGAAGAACGGGTTGTAGTCGTTTGTATACAGATCCTCGGCCCTGACGGCGCCCGGCGTCTCAAAGCCCGTGAATTTGTTGTCTTCTGCCGTTTTTACCCAGAAGGCGATTTTTTCGCCCTCGACCCACCGCGATGCCGTGTACGGATAGCCGGCTATGAGCTTGTGGTCGACTTCGAGAAATTCAGCCGCATCCGCAAGAGCCTGCTCATAGTTCGCGTTGGCCCAGGCCTGCGCTCTGTTTTCAGCCGCGAGATACGCCCTGACGACGGCGGGGTGCTCCGCGATGAAATCCTCGGTGAACGCCCTTACGCCAACTGCGCTCAGGGTTCCGTCGCCCGCGCCGGCGGCGATGTCGTAGCTCTTTTTCAGTATTCTCAGCCCGCCCGCTTCGTAGGCTATGCGATTATTGGGTCCGTGCAGAATAGCGACGTCGACCTGTCCCTGACGGAGCGCCTGCTCGATGGCGATGGGTCTGTTGATCACCACGATCTCGATATCCTCGCGGGTCAGGCCGTTTTGCCGGAGGAACACGGTCGTCCACAGCTCTTCGCATCCGCCCAATGAGCCAAGCGCCAGGGTCTTACCCTTTATGTCCGCCTCCGTCCTGATATCGCTGTCCTCTCGCACGAACCACGTCATATGCGTCTGGGTAAAGTCGGGAGAATCCAGCGTCCCGGCGTTCACTATTTTCAATTTGACGCCCGCCTGACGCGCGAGAGCGATATTTGTCGTATGCCCTGAACCAAACACGTCCACAATACCCGTCTGAACCGCCTGCGCAAGGCTCACCCCCTGCGGGAGCGCGCCGATATACTCGACGTCGATGCCCACTGCGTCGAAGAACCCCTGTTTATCGGCGAAAATCGCCTCGTTGAACTGCGTCGGCCTTACGAGTTTCAGCGTATAACGCTTATTGAGTTTTCCATCGACAAAGGACCGCCCGTCGGGCCCGACCGACGCCGCACCCGGGGTGGAAGCGGGTGTTGTCGTCGGAACCTGAGCGGCGTATGAACCGATCGCCCCGATTGCCAGCACTGTTACAAGCGCGAGGACTAAAACAGATTTTTTCATTTTTTTCATATTTTTCATATTTTTCATAGCTATTCTCCCCGTTTCAATTTTGAGTTTTGGGTTTCCACCTTGTTACCTTTTTTTCCAGCAACACAAGCACATAATTAAGAGATATGCCGATTATCGACATAGTGAGGATTACCGTGTACATCCTCGGTATCTGGTACTTCATCTGCGCGTCGTAGAGTATATACCCCAATCCCGAACTCGCGCCCATCATCTCCGCCGCCGTAAGAACCAGAATCGACGACGTCGTCGCAAGTCGAAGCCCCGTCATCACCGTCGGAAACGCCGATGGAAACACCACATGGATGAACACCCTCAATGTTCCTGCGCCCATGGATTTTGCCGCCTTGATAAGCATCGGATCAATACCTTTGACGCCGCTGATGGTATTGAGCAGCAGAGGCGCCCACACGCCCCAGAAGACAATTGCGTACTTCGACGCTTCCTTTATTCCGAAAAACAGCATGAATACAGGCAGCAATGCAATTATCGAAGTCTGGCGAAAAGCCTGGATAAGCGGGTCGAGATAATATTCCAGGCTCCTGAACGACGCTATCAGTATGCCGAGCGGAATCGAGACGGCGAACCCGAGCGAAAGCCCCACCACCGAGCGCCGGAGGCTTATGGCAATGTGCCGTATAAGCTCGCCGGAAAGCAGCAGTTTCCAAAACATCGCCGCGACGACGGAAAAAGGCGGCAGGAAATTGGCGTTTACCAGATTTGTGCGCGCCGCTGCCTCCCAAAGTACAAAAAATACAACGATGCCCAGCAGCCTTCTCAACGACAGAATCGTTTTGCTTACCGTCACGGCCCTGCTCTCCATCGCCTCTTGCCTTCCAACAGGGCCCGGACACTGCGACAGCCACAACATCGAGCATCGAGGCCGATCCCGGAGGGCCTTCCAACTGCGTTTTTCATAATGACACTCCTCCCTTCCGACTGATTCCGATCCAAACCGATAAAAAAAGGCCCCCTGAATACAGGGGACCCCCACCTCGTTTGAGCATCGACAACTAAAGGCCGATCGCTCCAGGTGGAGATCCGCTGTAAAAATACATCGTACAAAACATTTGTGACGAGAAAAGAAAGCTTGAATACATCGGGATCCTCCCTGGATATTTTTAAAACATATAATACTGATATGTTTAATTCAAAGGATACTATATCTGTTATTACGAAATTGTCAATAGCCGTCGATGGCCCAAATCCGCTTTGATCTCGGGGGGCAGCCCCCGGCGCTCACCACGAAAAATCGTCGCCGAGGTAAAATTTGCGGGCCAGAGGGTTTGTCATCATCTCGGAGGGCGTTCCGTTCAGGATGATGCGTCCGTTGTGGATCAGATAGGTTCGATCCGTGATGGAGAGAGTTTCCCTTACGTTGTGATCGGTGATCAGCACGCCGAACCCCTGAGTTTTCAGGCTCTGGATCATGCTCTGAATGTCGCTGACCGCTATGGGGTCGATGCCGCTGAAGGGCTCGTCCAGCAGGATGAAGTCGGGGCGAAGAGGCATTGCGCGGGCGATCTCCGTGCGGCGGCGTTCTCCGCCGCTGAGGGCGTAGGCCTTCGTGTCCGCGAGATGCGCGATGCCGAACTGCTCCATGAGAGAGTGAACGAGAGCGTGAATCGGAACGCCGGGCTCCTCTTCGAGATGTCCCATTTCCTCGTAGACCAGCTCCAGGTTTTCGCGTACCGTCAGGTTTCGAAAGACGGAGGTCTCCTGCGGCAGGTAGCCGATGCCCCGGCGCGAACGACGGTACACGGGCAGGTCCGTCACGTCCTCGGCGCCGATAAAAACCCTCCCCGCGTCCGGTTTGACGAGTCCCACGATCATGTAGAAGGAGGTGGTCTTTCCGGCCCCGTTGGGCCCCAGAAGCCCCACGATCTCGCCCGGCTGGACCTCGATGTCGACGTCGTCGACGACAGGGCGATCTTTATAGCTCCTGCGAAGACCGCGAGCCGCAAGAACCGGCGGAATGGAAGCTGCGGACGCGTTCAAACCGGAGTCGCTCAATTTCCGCCCCGCTGCTTTTCCTGTTTCAGGTCGATGGTGATGGTCGCCCGGTCCCGGCTGACGACCGTCCCGTCGACGCGAACGCCGGCAAGCGCCTCGACCCTGTTGTTGGCCGGGAAATAGACGACGGAGCCCGCGGTGAGGGTTCGCCCTTTTTGCACGGCTCGAACGTTGCCGCTTAAAACGACGCTGCCGCGTTCGACGGAGTAAACGGCCATATCTCCCCGAATATCCACCGCATCGCCGCTCCGGCGGGGACGACCCTGCAACCGCACCTTCCTTCTGGCGGTGAGCGCCGTCAGGATCCCCCCCTCCAGCGTGCCTTTGACGTCCTCCGCCCCGAAGGTGATGCCCGCCTCCCGGTCCTCGAAACGACGTACGTTCACCGCGGAGATGTCCGTGCCCTTCATGTGGAGGCTGTCCGCGTCGATCGATATCTTCCCGACGTCGCCTTTGACCCCGCCCGCCGCCGTATAAGCGGGCGGCGGGGTGAAATGAAGCTCGATGGTCCCCGCTTTCAGGCTGACCCGGTCCCCCTGCCAGTCGCCCGAGGCCACGATGCCCTCTGAAAAATAGACGTCTTTGTTTTGGACGTTGCCGACACCGCGAGGAGCGGTGATGGTCAACCCCCCGGAGCGGATGAGAACGTTGCCGGTTGCGAGGAAATCGCCGCTTCGGGAATCGAAACGCATCCTGTCGGCGGAAAGCTGCGCCTCATCGGGCAACTCCGTCGCAAAAGCGGCCGTCAGCAGCGTGAGCCAAAACAGGATTGCCGGCAAAAGCCGGGATTGTCGCACAGAAAACCCTCCTCGATATCGTTGAAAGACTGAATGAAGAAGACCCGTATTCACGGCTTGAAGATCGACGGGGTCAGGGAACACGCGTCCCCGCCCCGTTCACGACCTCCCGCAGAGCCTCGTAGAAGACCTCCACGTCAATGGGCTTGGCAAGGTGGTCCTTCATGCCAAGGGCGAGACAGCGTTCCCTCTCCTCGGGAAAGACGTGGGCCGTCAGGGCGTAGATCGGCATGTCACGGTACTCCGGAGTCGCCCTGATGATCTTCGTGGCCTCGTAGCCGTCCATGACCGGCATCTGCAGGTCCATCAGCACCAGATCGAAGGGCGGACTGCCGGTTTTGGCGGCCTCCGCTATTCGCTCCAAAGCCTCGCTGCCGTTTTCCGCCGTGGTCACCTCGATGTCGACGGCGTTCAGCAGCTCCATGGCGATCAGCGTGTTGATCTCATTGTCCTCCACCAGCAAAACGCGCATACCGCGCAGGCAGGCGTTTTCGACCGCGTTTTCCTCGTCGCCGCCGTTTTTGTCCGTTTTATTTGCGTCTTCTTCAGATTCTTCAGTAGCCGCGCTTTCCGTCGGTGACGCGTCCTGTTCTTTTTCCTGTTCTTTTTCGGTAAGCGGGAACCTGCAGGAAAAATTGAAGGTCGTGCCCACGCCTTCTTTGCTGGAGACGGAGATTTCTCCGCCCATCAGCTCCACCATTTGCCGGGTGATGGTCAGGCCGATGCCGGTTCCGCCGTATTTGCGGGTGGAGGAGTTGTCCGCCTGGTTGAAGGCGGAGAAAATTTCGTCCATCTGCTTCTGACTCATGCCGATGCCCGTGTCCTCCACGGCAAAGTTCAGCGTCACGTCGTCCCGGCCGCGTTCGGATACGGCGGCGCGAACCGTGACGGAGCCTTTTTCGGTAAATTTGAAGGCGTTGTCGACCAGATTGATGAAAATTTGCTGCAATCGCAGGGGATCTCCGACGATCACGGCGGGAAGCGAACTGTCCAGTTCAAGGCGGAGAACCGTTTGGGAACCGGCATTCTGCTCCTGGAAAAAGATCGCGAGGTCGTCGAACATCTGCTTTATATTAAAGGTGACGCGTTCCAGCTTCACATCTCCGGCGTCAATTTTGGAAAAATCGAGAATATCGTTGATAATGCCGAGCAGGGTCGACGAGGCGCGGCGCATTTTTTCGGCATAATCCCGTTGCCTGTCGTCCATGGGGGTCCTGAGCAGGAGGTTGGTCAGCCCGATGACGGCGTTCAGGGGCGTGCGAATCTCATGGCTCATATTGGCCAGAAAGAGGCTTTTGGCCCTGTTCGCCGCCATAGCCGCCGTCATCGCGCCCTTCAGCTCGAGAAGCGTTCTTACGCGAGCCAGCAATTCCTCTTTATCGAAGGGCTTCTGGACGTAGTCGTTGGCGCCGGACTGGAATCCCAAAACGATGTCCTGAATCTGATTTTTCGCCGTCAGCATCACTATGGGCAAGTCGAACAGCGAATGCCGTTCTCTTAAACGCCGGCACACCTCATATCCGGACATTTTGGGCATCATGACGTCCAGAAGGACGAGATCGAATTCTCCCCCGTTCTCTACCAGGTCGAGAGCCCCCGCACCGTTATACGTTTTGAACACAGAATAATTCTGCATCGACAGGAGATTCGTCAAAACCTGAATATTGACGGGTTCGTCGTCGACGACGAGGATCCTGTAATTTCCCTCCGCAGCCGCCGCATCCGGCTCGTGTCCTGTCGTTATATCCTTCGCGGCGAAATCCTCCATATCGATAATCGCCTTCGGGCTTTCGCGCAGGGCGACAGCCTCTCCCTGCGCGTCCGACGTCGGCAGCGTAAAGGTAAATCTGGAGCCTTTGCCCGGCGTCGACAGGACGCTTATCGTTCCGCCGTGCAGTTCGACGATCTTTTTGGTTATCGACAGGCCCAGACCCGTTCCGCCGTACTCTCTCGCCGTGGAGCCGTCGGCCTGCTCGAACGATTCGAAGATCCGGTCGAACTTGTCCTCCGCGATGCCGATGCCCGTATCCTCGACCGAAACGGCGACCCTGTCGTTCAAAACCTCGGCGGATACCCTGACTTCCCCTTTTTCGGTGAACTTGATCGCGTTTCCGATCAGGTTGTACAATATCTGCTGCACTCTGTTTTCATCCGCGCTGACTGCCGTCAGAGAGCTGTCGATATCGTTGACCAGCGCCAGATCCTTCCCGCTGATCAAAGGCTTCGACAGAACGATCACCGTGTCCACGATGGTCTTCAGGTCGACCGGTTTGCTTTGCAACACGATTTCTCTGTTTTTCAATTTCGTAAAATCCAGGATATCGTTGATCATGTGGGAAAGCCGCTTGCCGCTGTTGGAGACAATCGCCAGATTGTATTTCTGTTCGTTGGTCAGCGAACCGGTCGCCCCGTCTACCATGGAGTCGACGATGCCGATGATTCCATTGATCGGCGTTCTCAGCTCATGAGACGTGTTGGCCAGAAATTCGTCTTTCAACTCATTCAGTCTGTTCAGATAACTGTTCTTTTCCTCGAGGGTTTTTGCGTAACGCTGCATTTCCCGGATCAGATTATTGATCTTTTCCGCCATAAACTTGAACGCTTTCGACAGAGCGCCGATTTCATCGTTGCTTTGAATCAACGGCACCTCGACGTCGAAGTTTCCCTCACCAAGAATTTTCGCGGTGTTCGACAGGATGAGGATCGGCTTTGTAACGCTTTTCGCGATGACATAAAGGATGAGCGCGATGATGCATATCGCGATGGCGGACACCATAACGACATAGTTCCGGATGCCGCCGGCGTTGTCCAGAATCTTCGTCATGGGAATGCTTACCGCGACCGACCAGGGATTCGTGACGCTGCTGAACTGAATTGGAATATATACGGTATAAAAATTCTTACTGCCTGCGATATACGTCTCGCCGTTTTTGATGGCGTCCTTCGCCTCCGTCGCGTGCCGCAGCCGGTCCGGGTCCGCTTCGAGCATCGCCCGGGCCATCCCGGGCGTCAGCAACGACAAATCCAGTTCGGCTTTATCGAAATTTCCCGCGTATGCCTTCAGGTTCTCCAAAA
This sequence comes from Synergistaceae bacterium, assembly GCA_031274425.1. Classification (GTDB taxonomy): domain Bacteria; phylum Synergistota; class Synergistia; order Synergistales; family Aminobacteriaceae; genus JAISLU01. The sequence continues at coordinate 7,195 of JAISQE010000004.1, forward strand.
ATTGCACGGAATTGTTGTATTTTGTGACCTGATCCGTATTTGTCTCGTCCTGGACGGGGTTTGCAGCCACATACCCGCTCGCGTATCTTATGGATTCGGCGATTCTGGAACGGTCGGACGTCAGCATTTCATAGACCAGCGCCTCCGCCAGATCCCTGCCTAAAAAAGGTTTGTCGGGATGCGCCGCAATAGCGCCCGCGTTGGAAAAAATCTCCGTATAACCGCCCTGTCCGTGGGGATTTACTTTTGAAACCATCTCCTGCAGCTTGTCGAGGACGAAGTCGGAGGCGATGATCCCGATAAATTTACCTTTGGAAATGATGGGAAAAACCATGCTGGCCAGCATTACCGGATGCCCCTGAACCTCGTAGGGATACGGGTCCGTGATATATTCATGCCCTGTAGTTTTGGGAACGATGTACCAGTCTGCTATATCGATATCGTATAAAGGCTCGACGGCAATGTTGCCGCCGAGTTTGTTCCAGTAAGGGGCGTATCTTCCCGTGTCGTCGTACTCCGGTTTTACCCCGGCGTACTGCTCGTCCTTTCCGTCCAGAGCGTTCGGGTCATAGGCGATACAAAACGCGGTTATGTATTCCTTTTCCGCCAGCGTGTTTCTCAGGATGTCGTTCATCATCTTTCTGTCGGTGAGGTCGTGGTCCTTCAGTGTTTCAAACACCGTCGAAAGCGTTTCCGACGTTATTCTGGCGCCCTGCAGTTCCGCTTTGATTTCATTGTTGTATTTGTCGGCCGTCTCCTGGGCCAGGCTGAAGGCGTCTTTTTTTGCCAGCTCGAAAGCCCTGTTGGAAACGACCAGCGTCAGCGTCAGAAAGGACACGATGACGACGATCGAGACCAGAGAAAATATTTTTGTCCGCAAACTCAAATTTTTAAACATAACCTCACCCCGGTGGCGTTGCCGTTCGGCTAAACAGGACAGATCAGGAAAGCGCGACTGTCAACTTCAAGGACGGAATACGGTTTTGCGTGCATGATGTTCTCTTCATTGATGAACAGTTTCATACTGAACGGCTCCACATTCTGAACAGCTTCCGGCATAGCGTTATATCGGAGCCATAATTCCCCCTTTTTTTAAACGTGGCTCATTATAGCACTCTCTTCTTCAGCAGCCTTCTCTAATAATACTTCTTTCCCTTTTCAGCCGTGTCGGCACGAATCACAGCTGTCTGAGGTCCTCCACGATTCCGGTTTTGGAAACGGTTTTTTCGTCGACCTTCTTGATGACCCGGGCGGGAGACCCGGCGACGACGGCGCAGGGGGGAACGTTTTCGGTGACGACGGCCCCCGCCGCGACGACGGCCCCCGCTCCGACCTGGACGCCCTCCAGAATGACGGCGTTGGCGCCGACCAGCACGCCGTCGCCAATGACGACGGGGACGGCCGATGCCGGCTCGATGACGCCCGCGATGACGGCGCCCGCCCCGATGTGGCAGTTTGCGCCGATACGCGCCCGTCCCCCCAGAACGCAGTTCATGTCGATCATGGTTCCCTCGCCCACGACCGCGCCGATGTTGATGACCGCGCCCATCATGACGACGGCGTTTTTGCCGATTTCAACCCTGTCCCGAATGATCGCTCCGGGCTCGATGCGGGCCTCGTAGCGCGTCAGGTCCGCCAGGGGGATCGCGGAGTTTCTGTTCATTACCTCGACCTCGCTGGCGGTGATCTGCGACGCGTATTTTTGCAAAAGCTCCAGAACGGCCTCGTAGTCTCCCGAAAGTACGCCAAAATCGTCGCCTCCGACGAATTTTACCCCCGTCCCCATCCCGCCCCGGTCCAGGGCCTTCAGATTTCCCGAGATGAAGGCCCGGGCCCGGGTGCTTTTTTTCGATTCTCTGATCAGGCGAATAATTTCCTCCGTGCTCATAT
>JAISQE010000065.1 GCA_031274425.1 Synergistaceae bacterium
GTGAGAAAAAAGCATGGAGAAAATGAACATGGAGGAAATAGATATGGAAGAAATGGTCATGAAAGAAATGAACACCGAGGAAATCATCCGCCTGATCAAGGAGTCCAAAAAGAGAACCTTAGCCCGCGCCTTCGTCGCGGGGGACCTCAAGGGACTGGATTGGGGCGAACTCAAATTCGTGGGCGGCGCGGACTTCGGAACCGTCTACGGAGACTACGAAGCTATCGACGAGGTGCTGCGAAAGCACGCGCGCCGCGTCACCGCGTCGGACGTCGAGGTGCGCGCCCGCAACTCCGCCGTTCCCATGGCCGACCTGACGCGGTACGAGGCCCGGATCGAGCCGGGGGCTATTATCCGGGACAAGGTCGCCATCGGCAAGAACGCCGTCGTCATGATGGGGGCCGTGATCAATATCGGCGCGGTTGTCGGCGAAGGGGCCTTGATCGACATGAACTGCGTTTTGGGCGGGCGGGCGCGCGTCGGCGCCAAATGCCACATCGGAGCCGGAGCCGTGATCGCGGGAGTCGTCGAGCCCGCCTCCGCCACGCCCGTCGTGATCGGCGACAACGTGTTGGTCGGGGCCAACGCCGTCGTCATCGAGGGAGTTCAGGTCGGAGCGGGCGCGGTCATCGCCGCTGGGGCGGTCGTCACGCAGGACGTCCCCCCCGGGGCCGTCGTCGCGGGTTCTCCGGCCAAGATCGTCAAAATGGTCGACGATAGGACCGTCTCTAAAACGCAGATCGTCGAAGATCTGAGGAAATTGTGATGGGAGAACGGCAAAACGAGATGCTGGTGGTCCAGAAGTACGGCGGCTCCTCCGTCGCGACGCCCGAGAAAATCAAAAATGTGGCGTCGCGCATCAAAAATCGGCTCGAAGCGAAGGAGACCGGCGACGGTTTCAAAATGGCCGTCGTGGTCTCCGCGATGGGCAAGACCACGGATGGCCTGATCGCACTGGCAAAGGAGGTGTCCCCCGCTCCCCCCGCCCGTGAAATGGACATGTTGCTGGCGACGGGCGAGCAGGTCTCGGCCGCGCTGCTGGCAATGGCGCTGGGGAACTTGGGGGTGGCGGCCATCTCCCGCAACGCCTTCCAGTTGGGCATCGAGACCTCGGGGGACCACAGCAACGCGCGTATTCAAGACATCGATCTTTCTTTGTTGCACCGCAGCTTTGAAAACAACAGCGTCGTGGTCATCACCGGCTTTCAGGGCGTGACCCCCGAGGGAGATCTCACGACGTTGGGGCGAGGCGGTTCGGACACCTCGGCCGTCGCCGTCGCGGCGAAGGCCGTCTCCACGGGGATGGAGGCGGTATGCGAAATTTACAGCGACGTTCCCGGCATCTTCACCTGCGACCCCAACAAGGTGCCGGGGGCGCGCAAGTTGGACTACATCACTTACAAGGAGATGCTGGAGTTGGCCTCTCTGGGGGCGAAGGTGCTGCACATGCGGTCCGTGGAACTGGCGCGCAAATATGGAGTGACGCTTTATTGCGCGTCCACTTTTTCCGAAGAAAGGGGTACTTACGTGGTCAAAGAACTTCCCGAATGGCTGGAAAGCCCTGTTGTGACGGGGGTAACCGTCGCGCGCAACCAAATGAAATTCGTCGTCAAACGCATTCCCGGGGATGGAGACGTTCTGGCCGGGATTTTTCACGCTCTGGCGCTTGCCGGGGTGAATCTCGACATGATATCCACCGCCGGCGACGACATCTCGTTCCTGACCTTCACCGCCATGGACGGCCACGCCGAAGCCGTCGTCAAAGCCGTGAGCGACTGCATGAACGAGAACGGGCTCACGGGGTGGGACGTAGAACCGGGCATCCCCGTGACGAAGGTCTCGGCTGTCGGCGACGGAATGAACGCCGCGACCGGCGTGGCGGGGCGCGTCTTTTCCGCCCTGCGGTCCCGCAAGATCAAAGTGCTGGGAATATCGACCTCGGACATCAACATCTCCGTCCTGGTGGACGACGAGAGGGCGGACGAGACCGTCGCCGCGCTGGCCGAGGAGTTCGAGTTGACGGCAAAAAATTCCTGAATTTAAGCTCGGGGGCGGAGTTTTTTATTCTTCCGCGACGACCCTCAAATGTTGATCGTCGGACTGAGTCAGACACTCCGATCCTCGCTCCGTGATGAGGTAATCGTCTTCGACGCGCAATCCGCCCCATCCCTCCACATAAATACCCGGTTCAATGGTGACGACATCGCCTACTTTCAGCGTGTCCTTCGAAAGAAACGACAAACGCGGCGCTTCATGGACCTCAAGGCCCAAACCGTGACCGAGTCCATGGATAAAGTTCTTCTCGTATCCGGCGTCCGCGATGACTTTACGCGCCACGGCGTCGACTTCCTTGCCGGCAATCCCCGGGCGCAAAGCGGCCGCGGCGTCGCGATGAGCTTTGACCAGAATTCGATCTATTTCGATCGCCTGTTTTTGAGCCCTGCCGACAGCGAAATTTCGCGTGACGTCGCACATGTAGCCGTCCACCATCACGCCATAATCCAACGTCACCGTATCTCCCAACGCGAAAGCCTTTTGTGTCGGGCGTCCGTGGCACATGGCTCCGCGCTCGCCCGACACGACGATGAAATCGTCGTGCGCCCATCCCTTCTCGGCTCCCGCCATTTTGATCTCGTGAAGGAGGGTGCTTTCGAATTCGACCTCCGTCATCCCCACGCGCACCCGGCCCAATACCTTATCGTACGCTTCACGGGCAATGACGCCAGCCCGCTTGATGGCATCCGCTTCGGCCGCGCTCTTGGTGCGCCGCAAAAATGGAATCAAGGCCGAGGCGTCTTTCCAGTTTGTGGACACTTTTTTCAGCATGCCTTCAGCTACGCTGTGAAAAAGTTTTTCGGACTCGAACCCCACGGATTTATAGCCGTTTGCGGAGATCATGCCGGCGACGAACTCGGAAAGCGAAACTTTCGTTTGGACGGTCAGGGCGAAAGGCGATTGAAGGGCCGCCTGGGTTTGGTAACGCCCGTCGGTGATCAGCGCCTCGCGCTTGTCGTCGATGATCAACGCCGCGCTGCTGCCCCGAAACCCTGAGATATAGTGACAGCTTTCGGAGTTTAATCTTTCGAAAACGATCAAGATGAACGCATCCATTTCCCTTTCCCGCATCAGTCCCCTAAGTTTTTTCACTCTGTCGCGTATGACGTCGAACTGCATATCGATGACCTCCTGCCCATGATGTGCTCATGAGATACTATATAACAAAAGGGCACCCCGGAGGATACCCTTTCGTCGCTCTGTTGAGTTCTCAATCGTAGTTGATCCAGGGCAAACGCATCAGGTACTGTAAAGGCTCGCATCACTCAAGTGTCTGATTTGAGCGTAAAATTTACCAATTGAGTTATCACTGCTGTCAACTTAAGGGAGAAAACATGAGGAATCTTTCCATTAGCCAATGCACAAAACCTTGCAAAATCATAATCTGCCATGACGATTCCTCATAAAAGAATATACAAAAATCGTTTAAGTTGACAACAGTGAATTTACGATACATAAAACTAAAATCATATAACGTACTCTATACATTGGGATTTCTCATTATCAACATACAGGCAATGGTGATTGTCGCCATAGATGCTACTACGTCGCGCAAAGATTTGTCGTAACAGATCACTATCCATAATCCGAAGAATGCGGCATATAAAAGCCCCCCTGCCAACTGAAGCCAGAACGGCCAAATTGAAGGGTGGAAATAATAACGAAAACAAATCAGTACCACCCAAGAAATTAAGAAAAAAATCACAGCTGATTTCATAAAAGGTTGTGGGGGCGCAAAACGTCCTCTGGAAGAAACAATCAACCAAAATACAACTGTGATTGTAATGTTGCTAAATAAATTAATAGCATTTTTACATAGTTCTTTCAAGGAAATTATGAATATTATGTGGAGATTATTTAATCTTAAGGGAAGTTTTTCTAACGAATATTTTACGATAAAAATTCCCCCTCTAACGAAATGTGAGAGTGTTGTTTTCTAATGATTTTATCAGAAGAAATCCTTGCGGCAGAAGGATCTTTTTACGTTATATCATTACCTACTTAACGCTCTCAAAATTTTTTGTATTATAACAAACATCAGATTTTTATAAATAAGCCAAAAGACCTATATCTAAAAATATTGGTTCTACCCCAACTATTTTGCTTCGATCTGGGGATCAAGATTCTTTTATGTCCTATAATGTTCAATTTGACAAGCATTAATTAAGGAGCGTTTCGCGTTAGCGTCTGGAAGGAACGATTTTCATGGATGGTCAGAGGTCCTACGAACTAGTCGCTTATAGGCGAGGAAACGGCATCAATGATCACGTTGTTGTCGATAACAACTTTCACTTAGAAATCCGCTCCTCCCGCAATTTATCGTAATCCAGATCGTTCGGTAAAATGCCGATCAGAGCTTTGGCCGAAGCCATCTTATCTACGTTAGCATTCGTCAGCCGTGCGACGCATTTGCCGTCCTGGGTGATGAAAATATCCTGCTTATCCACCAGCGCGATATATTTTCCTGCATTGGTTTTAAGTTCTGACACTGAAATCTGCATAATCGATCAACCTTTCATTGACATTCTTTCTTTTATGCTACATATCATAATAACAAAAGGGCACCCCGGAGGATACCCTTTCGTCGCTCTGTTGAATATTTGCTTTGGGCATTCAGGAAAAAATGGGAACCACGCTTTGCAGCTCCTGCCCGTGGTGTTCGAAAGTCAGTTTTTTCAGCTCCAGGCCGTACAAGCGATGCAACTCTTCGTGGGTCATGACCTCCGAGGGAGGCCCATAGAGATATTCCGTTTTTTGTTCCAGAATGAGAATGCGGCTCGCGACGTGCAGCGCATGGTTCGGCGCGTGGGTCGTCATGACGATGGAAAGCCCCTGCTCGGCCAGTTGGCGCAGAGTTCTCAGAATCAAGTCCTGGTTTTTGAAGTCCAAGGCCGACGTCGGCTCGTCCAAAACCAGCCCGCAGGGCGCGGAGACCAGAGCCCGCGCGATCAGAACCAGTTGTCGCTGTCCGCCGCTGAGGCGAGAATAGTTTCTCTGCGCAAGATCGGCAATGCCCAAGCGCAAAAGAGCTTCCTCGGCGTATTTGTAGTCTCTTGCGCCCGGAACGGCAAAGAGGCCGATCTCCGCGGCTCGCCCCATCACCACCATGTCGAGGACTTTGTAGTCGAAGGCCGGCGTCGAAACCTGCGGCACGTAGCTCAACCGGCCTCCGCACCGAATGCTTCCCTCAACGGGTTTCACGAGACCGATCAAAAGTTTCAGCAGCGTGGTCTTTCCTCTTCCGTTGGGCCCCAGAACGGCCATGATCTCTCCTGCCGATAACTCGAAGGAAAAGTTTTTCAAAATCCACTCGCCCTCGGCGGAGTAGCGAAACCCCACACGGCGCGCGCAAATTAAGGCTTTTTCCGCCCTTTCGTTGTTGGAAGTTTCCCTCTCGATTTTTTCGAACATCTCGACGCCCTCCCCTCTTCTATCTCTCGTCCTTCATCAACCGATACATCAAAAACGCGAAAAGAGGGGTCCCCACCAGCGCGGTGAGCACTCCCATGGGGATTTCCACCTCGACGAGCGTCCTGGCGAGGGTATCGACCAAAATCGTATACATCCCCCCCAAAAAACAGGAGAGCGGAATGAGGCGTTTATGGTCGTTGCCCACAAACATGCGCGTGATGTGCGGGACCACCAGGCCGATCCAGCCCACGACGCCGGCCATCGCCACTGTCGCGGACGCCACCATGGCGACGACCGCCATCACCAACCAACGGGTCCGCGTCACGTCGATGCCCAGAGACTGGGCTTCCTCGGAGCCCAAAGAGAGCACGTTGATCCGAAAGCGCAGCATCCAGAGCAGCGTCCCCGCCAACAAAAGAGGCGGAGCGGAGCGAAAGAGCTTGTCGTAAGAGAGGGAAGCGAAGCTCCCCATCAGCCAGACGACGATGGCGGGCAATTTATCGTAGGGGTCGGCTACATATTCGATCAGGGAAATGAGGGCCGTGAAAAAAGCGTTGATGATGATTCCGCCCAGCACGAGGCTGAGGGGCGAGGCTCCCCTGCCGCGATTGCACAAAACCCATACGGCGATCAGCGAGAGGAGCCCGCCCGCATAGGCCAACCCCATCGTCGCCAGAGAGCTTTCGAAAAGCAGAATAGCCAAGACTCCGCCGAAAGCCGCGCCCGTCGAAACCCCGATCACCTGTGGGCTGACCAGCGGGTTCTTGAGAATGCCCTGCAACGCGGCCCCCGCCATCGCGAGGGTCGCCCCCGCCAACCCGGCTCCCAGAACGCGAGGTATGCGTATCAACGTCACCACGCGATACTGAATGTCCGTCCAATAGGGCTCCACGGGAGCGATATAAGAGATCAGAATCCCGCACACTTCTTTGAAAGGTATGATGTAACGCCCCACGGAAAAAGCCGCGAGCAGAGAAAAAAACAAACAGCAAAAAATGCCCGTGTACTCGAGACAACGCTTTTTCATTCTTGTTGCTTATCGCGGCATCGTCATTTGCTCTGCGTGAATTTCGAATAATTCGCCGCCGTGGCGTTCATGGGCAGCCTTAAAATGCCGTCGATGTCCTCTTGCGTGGGTTCTTGATTGTAAAGGAATCGGTAGGCCTCGACGATGTCCGACCTCAGGTCCCAGTTGAACGTATCGGGGTGCGCCAGCATGGCGAGCCACTTCCACATCAAGGGGGATTCCTGGTTGGGAGGATCCCAACGGTAACCGCCCAGGGGCATTTTATAGACGTGGCGGTTCTTGATGGCCTTGATGCCTGCCAAGTTGGCGTTAGCGTAGACGTCGTCCGGCGCGAGGGCGCTTTGAAAGCCGTTGAGCAAAATGATGTCCGGGTCCCAGGTCAGCAGTTGTTCTTCGTTGATCTGCGACTCGCTGGGAGAATTTTCGGCAGGATTGACGCCGCCCACCATTTTGATGAAATAGTCGAAGTAACTGTTTTGCCCCCCTATCTGAATCGAGTCCCCATAACGATAGAGGTAAACGATCTTGGGGCGCTTGTCTTGCGGGATCGCGGCTACGGCCTTTTCGAGTTGGGCGCGCTCCGAACGATGCCAGTCGAGGATCTTGTCGGCCCTTTTGGTTTTGCCCAAAGCGGCCCCGAACATGCCGATCCATGTCTCCAGATCCTCCTGCGTCCCGTACTTCAAAAGAGCCAGGTTCAGCTTCGCCGCCTCTATGGGTTTGACGATGTCGTCCCCCCGGTCCCCCCACTGGAAAACAATGTCCGGTGCCAGGGTCAAAAGAGTCTCCACGTTGGGGGCGAACCCCTCCCCCATCACGATGTCGCTGTTGATGTTCGCGGAACTGGGGAAGAACTTTCCGAGGATTCCCTCCAACAGCGCGCGTTTGGCCGAGGGATTCATCCCCACCAAATGCTGGTCGGTTCCGTCCAAAGCCATGACCATGCTTGCCGCGGGAATGGGCACGGTAACGATCCGTTGCGCTGGTTTGTCCAATTTGACCTCCCGCCCGTACTGATCGCCGAAAACGACCGAGTCCGCCGCGAACGCGAATCCCGCAAAAAGAGATATCCCGATAAGCGCCGACAACACGATCGTTTTTCCCATAAATTTCTGCTTGTTGAGATACATTTTGCATCGTCTCCTTTTAAATTCTCTTAAATTTACTCGTTAAATTCACTCGATCAAAAGACCGCGTAGTCGAAAACTTCTTTGGGGTCGTGGCCTATCACGTAAGCGGCAACGTTTTCCTTGATTTCCTGCAGGCGTTTCAGCTCCTCCGGCGCGATCTCTTTCGCCTCGTCCTTCAGGCAAAGCGGAGAGAACTCGTCGGGAACGAGGCCGTGTTTCAGGCGAAGGCGAACCATGCGCGTTCCGTAAAACACTTCGAAGTAAAAACGTCCCTCCCCTGGCGTTCCGGGAGCGGAGTCCTCGGCGACGACCGACGTATCCACGACGTAACGCCCGCCCGAGACGCAGCGCGTCACCATCTCCACGGCGTCTCTCACTCCAATCCCCTTCATTCCGCTGAAAAAACGAACTTTGGCACGTTCCACGGCCTTTCCCTCGGACAGTTCGGCAAACGCGAGATTCAGACACTGGAACCCCACCGCGACTCCGGCGATATAGCGCCTGCCGTGGAATTTGACGGCGTCTTCGTAGCCGATCCGATACGTTCCGAATTCGTCTTGAACCAAAAGAATCGCTTCACTCATCAATAAAACTCCTTTCTCTACAATAAAATCACAATAAAATTCAAGATAGGATAAATCGAAGAAAGCTATTTAGCTCCATCAAACATTTTATGCTCGCAAATTGAAAAAGTAAAGCCTGGCAGGATGTTGAATCTCAGCGTAACCCTTACAAATGTTTCCTGGGTCGTACTTTTAAAGCAAAAGCGATTGATGAGCGTATAATATCGCACGTAGTTGCCTTACGCCGAGACGTAAGAGTTTTTTACACAGGGGAGAACGCAAATGGCTAAGTCGAGAATTTTTGTGTTAGTCGGAGGGATCTGCAAGGAGTCTCTCAATCAAAAGCTGTTCGAGTTTTTCAGAGAAGAGGCCGAGGCCGCAATGGAGTTCGACCGATTCGACATTGCGTCGCTGCCGTTTTTTTCGCAGGACATCGAGAACGATCCTCCTTCGTCGGTCACGGATTTTAAAGCGCGTGCAAAAAGTTGCGACGGTGTTTTGATCATCACGCCGGAGTATAACCGTTCGTTTCCAGGCGTGTTGAAAAACGCGCTGGACTGGGGCACCCGTCCCTATGGACAAAACCTCTGGAGCGGTAAGCCGGCGGGGTTGATAGGGACGAGCCCCGGTGCAATCGGAACGTTCGGGGCGCAAAACCACCTGAGGCAGGTGTTGTCGTTCCTCGATCTGCGAACGATGAGTCAACCGGAGTTTTATTTCTCCTTCCCCAAGGAACTGGAAGGGGGCAAATTGCCGCCCGCGTCCCTCGCGTTCCTGAAAAAATACGTCGAAAAATTTCAGGAGTGGATCGAACGGCATTAGGACCGCCTTGTGAATTGTGAACAAGGCGTAATTTAAGCCCCTCTCACCTCCACCAGTTTTTCGACAGAGCCAATCCCGGTTTGCGAGGATAGGCGGAGGGACAGGGGGCTTTTTTACTCCATAGGGCGAAAAAATAACTTCTGTCCTCTGGACCGTAAGGCAGGAATTGAGGTGGAGTCAACCCCAGTTTTCCCCATTGGGCGTTTTCCACTTCGGCCAGCTCGTCGACGCCTTTGGGCCCTTTGAACGCGAACAGACGCCCTCCCCGCTGGACCAGCGGGGAGAGATATTCGGCCAAAACGCCCGCGTGGGCCACCGCTCGGGCCGAGGCGAGGGAATAGCGCTCGCGCGCGGTCAGAGCGTGTTCTTCACACCGTTCCCATACCACGGAAACGTTCTTGAGGTCCAGCGCCGCGGCGATCTCCAAGAGGGCACGGCATTTTTTCCGTGAGCTGTCCAAGAGCGTCACCCCGAGATCCGGGCGGCATATCGCCCAGACTATGCCGGGCAATCCCCCTCCGCTGCCCACATCGATGACTTCGCCCATCTCGGGCAGCAGAGGCGCGGAGTAAAGAGAATCCCTTACGTGAAGGTCATACAGTTCTTCCGCCTTGCGCGACCCCGTAAGACGCGCCGCGGTGTACGAGGCCAGAAGCTCCGAGTAACGCCGAAGCGACCCTTCCCATAACGACTCCATGTCTTTTACGTTGCTTTCCACACCGGGAACCCCTTTTGGCACCCATCGGATACCGTGTTATTTGCCGGAGTCATCCGGCATAGGTGGATTATACTTCGGATCATATTTCTCCCGCGAGAACAAAAGTCGAATAAATTCTCGGTATAATGGTGAGGCAGTCGGAATCGATTTCTTTGTCGAAGGTTCTTATAGGGATCAAATACGCGGATTTTCAGGAGCTGTCGAAACCCATCGGAGATTTCGAGACGCTCTGGGCAGTGGCGAGGGAGCGGTAAAGACGCTTCCCGAAAGGTTATGTGGCATAATGAAACGTTTGATCGATATTGTAGGAGCTTTCGCCGGGCTGATCTTGCTTTCTCCCGTACTCTTGACCCTGGTATTTCTGGTGCGCCGACGCATGGGGCCGCCCGCGATTTTTGCCCAACGCCGGGCCGGGTTGAAGGGAAGGCCATTCGTGCTCTACAAGTTCCGCACCATGAACGACGCGCGGGACGAACGCGGGAAACTTCTGCCCGACGAAGCGCGTTTGACGGAGTTTGGACAGTTTTTGCGCCGTTCGAGCCTGGACGAACTGCCCCAGCTCTGGAACGTCCTGAAGGGCGACATGAGCCTTGTGGGACCGCGTCCGCTTCTGCTCGACTACGTGCCGCTCTACGACGAAACGCAACGCAGACGGCTCGACGTGAAGCCCGGCGTTACCGGTTGGGCGCAGGTCAACGGGCGCAACGCGATCGGCTGGGACGAAAAATTCGCCCTGGACGTTTGGTACGTGGAGCACTATAATTTGAGGCTCGACATCAGAATTTTGCTGCTGACGCTCGTGAAAATCCTGAAACGCGAGGGCATCTCCGCCGCTGGCGAGGCCACGATGCCGCGTTTCATGGGAAACGCAAAAAAATGATATAACGGAACTTATAATGGGATTTATTAACAGGGAGCTGGCGCGATGAGATTTTCTTCTGTCAAGGGCGTAAACTTTAGCGGTGTTTGCGCTTGTGTTCCGGCCAATGCGGTGGACAACATGACATCCGGGGCCGAGCTCTTCGGCGAGGACATCGAAAACGCCGTCAAGGCGACGGGAGTTCGGACGCGAAGGGTGTGTACGCCCGGCACAACGGCGTTGGATCTTTCCGTGACCGCGGCGAAAAAGCTGTTGGAAAACTATCCCATTTCGCCGTCCGATATCGGCGGCGTTCTGTTCGTCACGCAAACTCCCGATCACGACATGCCCAACAACGCTTCTCGCGCGGCCCATTTGCTGGGGCTTTCCACCGCCTGCGCGGCGACGGACGCCTCTCTCGCCTGCTCGGGATACGTTTACGGCCTCTGGCTGGGGGCTCTGATGGCCCGGTCGATCGAAGCTCCCCTATTGTTGCTGGCCGGAGAAAACCACAGCTACTCCACATCCCCCTACGACAGGAGCACCGCCCTTCTGTTCGGCGACGCGGGGACGGCCACGCTGCTGACGCCGAGCGCAAGCGAAGAGGAATGGCGCTTCGGGTTTCTGACGGACGGGTCGCAGTATGACGTGCTCATCGTTCCCGAGGGCAGAGCGCGTCACCCTTTCAACGAGCGTTCTCTGGAGTACGAAACCTGGCCGGACGGAGGCGTGAGGCGGCCGATCGACATCCGCATGGACGGCATGGCCGTGTTCAATTTCGTGGTGCGCAACGTGCCGGGGTGCCTTTCGTCCTTGATGGAGCGCAACGGCGTCGCGCCGGAGGAGTTGGACCTGCTGTTGCTGCACCAGGCCAACCTTTACATGATGAAGCAGGTGGCGAAGAAATTGAAGATCCCCCTCGACAAGATGCCGGTCAGCCTGGACCGTTACGGCAACTCCAGCTCGGCCACGATACCCGTCACCATCTGCTCGGAGCTCCAAAAAAACGTCGCGGACAAACCTCACCGCGCCCTGGTCTCCGGTTTCGGGGCGGGGCTGTCCATATCCGCGGTTCTGATGAATCTGGGACCCTGCGTGTGTCCCGGCGTCATCGAATACCCATAAAAAAGGACGAGCAAACGAAGTGGATAAAACAAACGCGCCCCAGTTTATCAATGAAATCGCGGATATCATCGAGGCCGACCCCCAAGCTCTTTCTCTCGAAAGCGACTTCCGGGAATCGGCCGATTTCTGGTCTTCTCTCGTGGGATTCGCGCTCTTGACGTTTTTGGAGGACCAGTATGGTCAAGTGCTCTCCGTCGACGAGTTCATCGAGTGCAAAACGGTAGGAGACCTGTATGCGAGGGCTCACGGCAAAGGGGAATAAATCATAGTGCAAAATATCATCGATATTATATCCGAAGTGCTGGGGACGTCCGTTTCCGAGGACAGCTCGGTCGACGACGTCGCCGGATGGGATTCCTTGAAGACGCTTCAGATCGTTATGGCGCTGGACGAGGCGGGCTGTGAGATCCCTCTGGAAAAAATAGCGGAGATCAGGTCAGTGCGAGACGTTGTGACCTTCGCGAAACAGGAAGCGCGGTAAGGAGGAATGAGCGGCATGACGGATCGATGGGTGCTCGTCGCGGGGGCGTCCCGAGGGATCGGGCGGGCGACTGCGCGCCTTTTGCTGGAAGAGGGTTATTCTGTCGTCGCCTCCGCCCGCAACGTGGATTCGCTGGAAGAGGAGTTCGCGAACGCGTACAAAGATCGCCTGAAAGCCGTTCCCTTCGATTTTACGCAAATCGAAAAGCTGCGGGACTACGCCTCGGAAATCGCCGGCCTGACCGGCGGAATATCGGGCATGCTCTACGCCGCGGGAATGCAGAAGACCCTGCCGTTGACGCAATCCAACCCCTCTGTCGCCAACGAGCTTTTCCGCCTGAACACATTCCCCGCCCTGGAGCTGGTTCGGCTCTTCGCCAAAAAGGGGGCTTACGGAGCGGAGGGGGCGTCGTTCGTGTTGCTTTCTTCCATGGCGGCGCACGAGGGCGCGTTGGGAACGGCTTTCTATGGGGCCAGCAAAGGGGCGCTGGAGGGTTTCATCCCCGCCGCCGCCGCGGAACTGGCCATGAAAAAAATCCGACTGAACGGCCTGGTGCTGGGGGTCGTCAAAACGGACATGTCCATGCAATTTATCGAAAAGATGAACGCGGAACAGAAGGACGCTCTCCACGCCGAATATCCGCTGGGCCTGGGGGAACCGGAAGACGCCGCGTCGTTTATCGTCTACCTTCTCTCGGAGAAAGCGCGATGGCTCACGGGGCAGACCTTTACGCTGGATGGGGGACATTCCGCGAGAACGACATATTCCGTAAGGAGGTGACCCCGTGCAAGATCTGGTGATTTACGGCGCGGGAGGTTTGGGGCGAGAGGTTGGAGCTTACCTTCGCGCCGCGGATCCCGACGGCCGAAAGTGGAACTTCTTGGGCTTTATCGACGACGGCAAGCCGGCCGATACCCGAGTGGGACAGGCAAAAGTTTTGGGAGACAGAACGCGGCTGATTTCCAGAACAAAACCGACGGCTGTCGTTATGGGATTGGCCGCCCCCGCGGCGAAGGCGTCTCTTTACGCGGAGTTGTCTCAAAATCCGCATCTCACGTTTCCGATTCTCGTTCACCCTCTCGCGCACGTGGAAACGTCCGCGTTTCTGGGAGCGGGAACCGTGATCGCCCCCTATTGCAGCGTCTCGGTCGATGCCGCTTTGGGATTGTGCTCTTTTTTCAACGTGGGAGCGCAGATCGGGCACGATTCCGTTCTCGGCGATTTCGGTTCGGTCATGCCTCACGTCGACATATCCGGGAACGTGACGATCGGAACCCGAGCCCTCATTGGCGCGGGAGCGAAGATTCTGCAGGGGCTTTCCATCGGCGCGGACGTCACGGTCGGCATCGGCAGCGTCGTCTTGAAGGACGTTCCCGACCGCTGCACCGTCATGGGATACCCGGCGCGCGTCGTAAAGAAAGGTGAAGAAGCATGAGCGATACGATTGCCCTTCTCTCCAACGTCACGATCGAAAGCCTCGCCCTGAGGGTCAAGAAAGAAATCGAACGCTCCGAAGAGGAATTTCGGGAGAACCAGCGAAGCCGACGGCCAAACGAGCCCCGCCCCCCTGGGTTTGATGAAGAGGGGGTTCGGAGGGGCCAGCGAAGCCAACAACTGAGCGAGCCCCGTCCCCCCGAGCTTAATGAAGAGGGGGTTCGGGGGGGCCAGCGAAGCCAACGGCTGAGCGAGCCCCGCCCCCCCGAGCTTCAAATAGAAGTTTTTACCCCTCCTGGATTCGACACGTGGCGGCCCGAACTTCTGAACCCCTCATCCGCGCTCTGGGAAGACCGCGTAAAAACGATCTACGTGATCTTGCACGGCCCGGCGATTTTCCCCGAAGGCGCGGCCCGTTTCGCCGAAATCCTTTCCGAACCTTTAAATATCCTGGCGCAGGCGAGGACCGAGCACAAAGATAAAATACTCGTCGTCTCCACCCTGGACCTCCCCTCCTCTTCCGCCTCGCCTTTGACGGGGGTAAATTTTTCCGCCCGGGCGACCGCCCACTGGCGTAACGAACTGGAGAAAATGGATTTCCCGATTCTCGATCTCTCCGAGTTGGTCGCCGAGACGGGACGTGAGCGTTTTTACAGTCCCAAGATGTGGTATTTCGGCTCCCTTCCGTTTTCCGGGCAAGGGGAGATTCTTCTGGCTCGAGAAATCCTGCGCATCGAAAAGGCCGTGCGGGGGAAACGCAAAAAATGCCTCGTCCTGGACCTGGACGGCACTCTGTGGGGCGGAGTCATCGGCGAGGACGGGGTCGAGGGCATCGCTCTCGCGTCCTCCGGCATGGGGTCTCAGTATCGAGACCTGCAACGCGTGGCCAAGGAGCTCTCCGAACGGGGAATTCTCCTGGCGATAGCCTCCAAAAACAATCTGGAGGACGCTCTGCGCCCCTTCAGAGAACACCCCAATATGCTCTTGAAAGAGGAAAATTTCGTCAAGATCAAGGCCGATTGGAACCCCAAACCGGCAAATATCGCGGCGATAGCTAAAGAGCTGAACATCGGCTTGGACTCTCTGGTCTTCATCGACGACAACCCCGTGGAACGGGAGGCGGTCAAGACGGTATTGCCCCAGGTCGCGGTTCCGGACTTTCCCGACGGAGATACTTCGCAACTGCCCGCGTTTATGAAGAACGTCGCTCGGAGGTATTTCACGACTCTGCGCGTCGAAAAGGAGGACCTCCAGAAAACGGAGATGTACCGGGCGGAAGCGGAGAGAGAAGCCGCTCGGAACTCTCATCTGTCTTTGGACGACTACCTCGCCTCTCTCGAAATGAAACTGACTCTGTATCGGCTCCGCCCCGGCGACCGCCATGCCGGGGAGATCGCGCGCGCCGCGCAGTTGACCCAGAAGACCAACCAGTTCAACCTGACGTCCCGGCGTTACACCGAGGCGGACCTCGCCGCTATGACAAACGACGACCGCGTCCGCGTCTGGATGGCCGAACTGCACGACCGCTTCGGGGACTACGGCAGAATCTGCCTCGCGATCGCCCGCCTGGATACGCGGGCTCCCGATGAGCCCGCGGCGACGATCGACACCTTCCTGATGAGCTGCCGCGTCATGGGACGCGGGGTCGAGGACGCCGTTTTGGGGTGCGTGGAGCGGGCGCTCGTCGACGAAGGAGTGACGACGATACGCGGCGAATACCGCGAAACGTCCCAAAACGAACCGGTTCGCGGATTTTGGGATAAAATGGGGTACGAACCGGAGACGAACCTCCCGGGGGAGGGCATGTGGGTTTTACGTGCCCCGTTGAATGAAAGGAGAACAAAAATATGCCTAAATTGCTGATCGTCACGACGGTCGCATCGACTTTACGCGCGTTTCTGCTGCCCTACGCGCGGCATTTCAAAAAAATGAATTGGACTGTGGACGCCATGTCCAGCGGCGTTTCCGACTGCGAAGAATGCCGAAAAGCTTTCGACCGCTGTCATGAAATGTCTTTCAATCGGAACCCTATGAGCGTCAAAAACTTCGGAAGCGCCAACTCCAAGATACGGGAGATCGTCGCGGCCGGAAAGTACGACATCGTCCACGTCCACACTCCGGTGGCGTCTTTCGTCACGCGCTTCGCTTTGCGCAAACGAACGTCGTTTCCCAATTCCCAAGCCTCGTGCCCGAAGATCGTCTACACCGCTCACGGGTTTCATTTTTACAAAGGCGGAAATCCCTTCAAAAACGCGGTTTTCGCGGCGCTGGAACGTCTGGCGGGGGACTGGACCGACCACGTCGTCACGATCAACAGAGAGGACCAGGAGGCCGCCTTGGCCTTCAAAATCGCGACGAAGGAACACCTGTCGCTGCTGCCCGGAATCGGCCTGGATTTTACGCGCTATTCGCCCGCCGCCGTCGAGATTGCCGACGTCAAAAAATTTCACGCGAACCTGAAACTCGAAAAGGGCGACGAACTGTTCCTCATGGCCGCGGAGTTCATTCCCAGAAAACGACACAAAGACGCCCTCCACGCTTTGGCCAAGACGGGGAAAAAAAATTTCCACCTGGCCTTCGCCGGAACGGGACCGCTGGAGGAAGCGATGAAGCGGCTCGCCTCCAAACTGGGCATAGAGTCTCAAGTACATTTTTTAGGGGAAAGAACGGACGTGCCTCTCTTGATGCTTTCTTCCCGTGCCACAATTTTGCCCTCCGCGCAGGAAGGGCTGAGCCGCAGCGTCATGGAGTCGATCTGCCTCGGCATTCCCGTTCTCGGGGCCGATGCCCGCGGCATCCGAGAGCTGGTCTCCGCGCCGGGACGGGGCGCCCTTTTCCCCGCGGGCGACCCCGCCGCGCTCGCCGCCGCGATGATTCTTTCGGTCGAAGACCCCAGCGCGGCGAAACCCGCGCCCGATCCGTTGTGGAGCATCGACCATCTTCTGGCCGAGCACGAAAAACTTTATCGAAAGCTGCTCGATCGGTAAGTTAATATTAAATTGCCTTAATTATTTTGTCGCCGAGGCACCCGCGTTGTCCTTCAAATAGACGTCGTGGGCGCCTCCTTCGATGATGCTCAGCGAAGACACTTGGGTGATTTTGGCTTTTTTCTGAAACTCCGCCACCGTCAGAGCGCCGCAATTGCACATTGTGGAGCGGATCTTGTGCAGGGTGACTCCCAGGTTGTCGTGCAGATTTCCCGCATACGGCACGTAGGAGTCGACGCCTTCCTCGAAAGAGAGCTCCCCGGCTGGGTCGCCCATATCGTACCTCTGCCAGTTTCGCGCCCGGAGCGATCCCTCGCCCCAGTATTCTTTCATGTAGTTTCCTCCCACGCTCACCTTGTTGCTCGGGCTCTCGTCGAACCGGGCGAAGTATCGGCCCAACATGCAAAAATCGCCGCCCATCGCCAGGGCCAAGACGATATGATAATCGTGCACGATGCCTCCGTCGGAGCATATCGGAACGTAAATTCCCGTCTTCTGGAAGTACTCGTCCCGCGCTTGAGCGACCTCGATGACGGCCGTCGCCTGTCCCCTTCCGATCCCTTTCGTCTCGCGCGTGATGCAAATAGAGCCTCCCCCGATGCCGACTTTGACGAAGTCGGCGCCGGCCTCGGCCAGAAAGAGAAAGCCCTCGCGATCCACGATGTTGCCCGCGCCGACCTTGACCGCGTCCCCGTAAGCGCCGCGGATGTACCGCAGCGTCGTCTTCTGCCATTCCGTAAAGCCCTCCGACGAGTCGATGCACAGAATATCCGCGCCCGCGCCGACCAGAGCCGGAACTCGCTCCCTGTAGTCCCGCGTATTGATGCCCGCGCCCACGACGTAGCGCTTGAAAGAATCCGTGAGCTCCAGAAGGTTTTCCTTGTTGGAAGTGTAATCTTTGCGGAAGACGAGGGCCACGAGGCGGCCCTCGTCGCTCAGTATGGGCAGAGTGTTCAGCTTATGGTCCCAGATGATGTTGTTGGCCTCCTTCAGGCTGGTGCCTTCCAGGGCGTAGATGATTTTGTCGATGGGGGTCATGAACATGTCGATGCGCGTGTTTCTGTCCATGCGGGTAACGCGGTAATCCCGTCCCGTCACGATGCCGATCAGCTTTCCGTTCTGGGTCCCGTCGTCGGTGACGGCGACCGTGGAGTGCCCCGTCCTGGCCTTGAGCTCCAGAATATCCGCGAGGGTTTGGTCCGGTCTGAGGTTCGAATCGCTGGTCACGAAGCCCGCCTTGTAGTCTTTCACCTTTTTGACCATGGACGCCTGGCGTTCGATGGGCTGAGAGGCGTAGACGAAGGAGATCCCCCCTTCTTTCGCCAGCGCGATCGCCATCCTGTCGTCCGATACGGACTGCATGACGGCCGACACCAGCGGGATGTTCATGCACAGCGGCGCTTCCTCGCCCCGCTTGAACTTCGCGACGGGAGTTTTCAGGGACGTATTCGCAGGAATGCATTCGGACGAAGAATAACCTGGAACCAGCAGGTACTCGTTGAAGGTCCGAGAGGGTTCCGCATAATAATAGGCCATGGGGTCCTCCTTAATTTTTACTCGATCGTTGCAGTCTTTCCACCCGTCCTCCGCCGGTGGCGCGGCAAAGGATGACGTTGGGAATTTTGCCCGTTTGTTGACGATAATTTTGCGAAACGTAATCGGCAAAATCTTCCGCGTCGGCGTACAGCAAGGCCACGGCGCTGCCGCCGAAGCCTCCTCCGGTCATACGAGCCCCCAGACAGGAAGAATGGGCGCGCGCGATGGAGGTGATGGCGTCAAGCTCGAAACAGGAGATCTCGAAGTCATATTGAAGACTGAAGTGGCTTTCGTTCATCAACTTGCCGAAAACGTCCGCGTTTCCCTCGCGCAGCGCCGCCGCCGCCGCGCGGGTACGCAGGTTCTCGGACAAAATATGACGGGCCCGGCGGAATAGGGTGTCGGGCAGGTCTTTTTTGTGGGCGTCCAGCATCTCCTGAGTGGCGTCCCGCAGCAGGGAAACGCCCAAAATCTTGCACACGGCCTCGCATTGTTCGCGCCGCTCGTTGTAGGCGGAAGAAGCCAGCGAATGACGCGTCGCCGTGTCCAAAACCGCCGCGACCGTCCCCTCGGGCAGGTCGAAAAGCCGGTGTTCGAGATCGCGGCAATCAATCAGGAGCGCTTTGCCGGCCTGTCCCAGAGCGCATATCGTCTGATCCATAATACCGCACTTCACGCCGATCCATTCATTTTCCGCGCGTTGCCCCAGCGTCGCTATCTCGGTTTTTGGCAGGTCGAATCCGCCCAATTCCTCAAAAACCAGAAGCGCGGTCACCTCCAGCGCAGCCGACGAAGAAAGTCCGGCGCCCTGCGGCACATCGCCCATAAGCACGGCGTCAAACCCGGACAAGGGAAAGCCTTTTTGCTGCAATGCCCAAGCGCATCCCTTCACGTACTCGAACCAGGGATCTTGATCTTTTTTCAGCTCTTTATGAGCGTCGAATCGGCACTCCCTGTCATAATCGACGGAGTAGACGCGCACCACTCCGTCGATGCGGCCGCGCACCCCCATCCAGACGGCTCGGTCGATGGTCATGGGCAATACGAACCCTCCGTTGTAGTCGGTGTGCTCGCCGATCAGATTCACCCGGCCCGGAGTGCGGACAAAAAAATCTGGAGCCGCTTTGAAATGTTCGCGAAACGCGTCGACGACCTCGTCTTGAGTTATGTTTTTTCTGTTTTTCATTAACTTTCAGCTCCCTTGACTCTGCTTATTTTACTTATTGCTTATTATAAAAAACCAAATGTGAAGAATTTTAGCGATCACCGCGACGCCCCGCGTTCGTTAGCCGCCTGCTTATAGTGAACGATCGAGCAATCGCGCAAACGCGACGCGGCCTGCTCGGCCGTGATGTCCCTTTGAGCCTCCGCTAACATTTCGTATCCGACCAGAAATTTGCGTATGGCCGCGGAACGCAAAAGAGGCGGATAAAAGTGCGCGTGCAACTGCCAGTGTCCGAAATCTCGTTTGGGCCGTCCGTGCCAGCCCATCGAATAGGGAAACGATATTTCGAACAGATTGTCGTAACGCGTCAGGATTTTTTTTAAAATTTCGGCCAACCCGTTTCTTTCGGAGTCCTCCAGTTCGGGCAGGCTTCCTAAAGCCCTCCTAGGCAGAAGCAGCAACTCGAACGGCCAAACCGCCCACCAGGGCGTCAAGGCGACCCAATCCTCGTTTTCCTCGACGACTCGCCGCCCTTCCTTCAATTCTTCCTTTAAGTAATCCATCAGTAGCGGGCGTCCGTGTTCGGCAAAATAACGCGCTTGCTCCGCGTCTTCTTTCGCCGGCTCGTTCGGCAAAAAAGAGCCCGCCCAAATTTGACCGTGAGGGTGTGGGTTGGAGCACCCCATCAGAGCGCCCTTGTTCTCGAAAATCTGTACCCATCGATACCGGGAGGAAAGCTCTTCGTACTGTCCCACCCAAAGGTCGACGACGCGGCGGATATCGGGCAGCTCCATTTCCGGCAGGGTCAAGTCGTGACGGGGCGAAAAGCAGATGACGCGGCACGTGCCGCCGGACGGCTCCGCTTGCAGAAGACCGCCTTCCGATTGCGGAGGACCGCCTTCATCGTCGAGAAGCCGAGGTTCGAACGGCGTCAAAGCCGCAAAATCGTTGGTAAAGACGAAGGTATGATCGTACGCGGGATTCTTCGCCCCTCCCGCTCGGTCGTTACCGGGGCAGAGGTAACATTGGGGGTCGTATGACGGGCGATCCTCGGGAGGAAGAGATTCCATCTTTCCCTGCCAAGGTCGTTGCGTTCTATGAGGCGACACCAACACCCACTCCCCTGTCAAGAGATTGAGGCGTCGGTGAGGCCTGTCCAAGAATCGAGCTTTCATGTTTAAAGTACGACCTCCGCTTATATGTGCTAATTTTTATGCGCTAACTTCGACGCGTATTGCGTAAACCCAACAAAAATCCCCGTTTGGTTTCGACCATTATAAACGAATCGGGAACGAATTCCCTCTGCCTCAATACATTTTTTATGAAACGCGGTCTTTCCGCTGGCTTATAGGAGCGAGACACGCGAGCAAGATTGACAATTCATGAAGAATCTTTACACTAACGGGATATCAATGCGAAATATCTGTTTACGGAAGAGATTTCGCGACAAACAAGACGAAGGGAAGTGGCTTTGTATGGTGGGCAAGGTTTATAAGGTGTTTTTTTCGGTTCTCGTGGCTTGCGTGTGTTTTGCGGCATACGCGGCGGACGCGGCGACGGTGAAGATGTCTTTCACGGGACCGGCGGACGCGAAAACCAACGCGCTTTACTACTTCGTGGAGCGATTCACGAAATACGCGGAGGAGGGCACGGAGGGGCGCGTGAAATTCGAGCTCTACCCTGACGGGCAGTTGGGCTCCGAACAGGAGCGGATGGAGCTTCTGATGAAGTCCGGGCTCAATCAGCCGGTGGCGGACATCGCCTCTTTCGCGGGCCTCGCCCCGGTGGTTCCTGAGCTTTACGCCTCGTCCGTTCCCTTCATGTTCAACAGCTACGAGGCGGCGCACTTGTTCTTCGACGGGAGCGAGTACTGGACAAAACTTCAGGGGCTTTTCGAGGAACGCGCGGGCGGGGTTTTGCTCGACGCGGTGGAGGAGGGCGGTTTTTTGGCCTTCACCAATTCGCAACGCGAACTCAAGAGTCCCTCGGATTTCAAGGGACTGAAGTTTCGCGGCATGGACGAGGGACAGCTCGCTATCTTCCAGGCCTTCGGCGCCAGCGGCACCCCCATTCCGTGGGGCGAACTCTACCTAGCGCTCAAGTCGGGCGTGGTCGAGGGGCAGATGAACCCGGCCATGTACATCATCATCGGCAGTCTGTACGAGGTGCAGAAGTACATGACCCTTGCCAATATCCAGTACTCCGACCAGTTTCTGGTGTTCAATGGAGACCTGTTCAAATCCTTCTCGCCGGAGGACCAGCAGGCCATTCGCGCCGCGGCCCGCAAGGCCAACAATGAGACGCGCGCCTGGATCGAGGTCGAGGACCTGAATCAAATCGAGCATCTCAAACAACAAGGAATGCAGGTTTACGCTCCGACAGCCGCGGAAATGGATCAATTCCGCTCCTTGGGGCAGCCCGGTTATATCGAGTGGTTGAAGAGTCGTGTTCCGCAGGAGTGGATCGACCTGGCGCTGAAGGAATCCGAGGCGGCCAACGAAAAGACGGCCTCCAAATAGGGGCTCTAAAATAGAGAATGGCCGAAGGAGACAGGACGGCAAAAGGGACCGGCGCTCTTAAAGGGAGCGCCGCCTTTTGCCGTAATTTGGAGCTCGCAAGCGCGGTTATCGCGGTGTTCCTGCTGATCGTGAACATCGGGGACATCGTGTTGGGGATCGTCATGCGCTATTGTTTCGCGCAGTCGATCATTTGGACGGAAGAGGTGGCTCGCTACTCTCTGGTGTGGCTGGCGATGCTGGGCGCGGCGGGGGCGTGCGCGCGGGGGGATCAGATGGCGGTGGATTTTCTCGTCCCCCACTTCCCCCTGTGGCTCAGGTTCATCTCGCGGGTAACGCGCGTGGGAGTGCAGGTCTGCGTTTTGTGCGTTCTGATTTGGTTCGGAGTCCAAAATGTCGGGGGAACATGGCGGATGAAGACCATGGCTCTGGGCATACCGAAGGCGTTGCCTCTGATGGCCGTCCCCATAGGGATGTCCATGTTGCTGGCGCAGATCCTGGCGCAAGAGTGGCGCGACCGGACGAGGAGCGACGCCGAAAGCGAACGGGGAGGGAAGTCGTCATGACCGGCTTTGCGTTTCTGGCTCTCTTTTTCTGCTTGATGCTTTTGGGGATACCTCTTTACGCGTCGCTGGTTTTCATCGGGTTGACGGGAATCCTCTATACAGGTGATCTATCGCTTTTACGCATCATCCCTCAGCAATTTTTCGGAGGAATGGACGTGTTCACCCTCATGGCAATTCCCTTTTTCATCCTGACGGGCATCTTGATGAACCATTCGGGGCTGACCGACCGGTTGATCGACTTCAGCCGCCTCATTGTCGGTTCCGTGCGCGGAGGGTTGGGCTACGTCAACGTCGTGGGCGGCATCATCCTCGCGGGCGTGAACGGAAGCGCCGCGGCCGACGCGTCGGCCTTGGGGTCTATCCTCATTCCCGCGATGGAGAAAGAAGGGTTCCCCGGCGCTTACGCGGCGGGATTGACGGCGGGCAGTTCCCTCATCGGCCCCATCATTCCCCCCAGCATATTCATGATCATCTACGCATCCATGACCAACACGTCCATCGGAGGGATGTTCGCCGCGGGCGTGGTTCCGGGATTTGTTTTGGGAGCCGCCTTCATGACGCTCAACTGGATTTACGTCCGACGCTACAATATTCCCGCGACGGATGTCGCGGCCGTAAGGTCTCAAAAAGGGGTCATCTTGAAGCGGTCTCTTCTGGCGTTGTTGGCCCCCGTCATCATCATCGGCGGGATCGTGACCGGCGTGGTGACCCCGACGGAGTCCGGGGCGCTCGCCGTAACCTACTGCGTTTTATGCGGGGTGTTCGTCACGCGCCGACTCGCGCCGCGTGTTCTGTGGGAGGCTCTCTACGAGACGGTGCGCCTTTCCAGCGCCATCTTTCTGATCATGGGCGCGGCCGCCGTGGTCGGTTGGCTGCTGAAATGGGAGCGCGTAACGCAGCAGTTCGGGCAGATCGTCACGGAAATGGGCCTGCTTGGACATCCGTGGACTCTCATGATGTTCTTGAGCTGCATCATCTTCCCTATCGGAATGTTTATGGAGGAGGTGGCCGTACTCACGCTGCTGACTCCGGTGTTCGCTCCGCTGGCGATAAAAGCGGGCATCGATCCTCTTCACTTCGGGATCGTGATGACGTTGAACGTCACCATCGCGCTGATCACGCCGCCTGTGGGCGCCTGCAACTATATCGTCGCCGCGGTGGGACGAGTGCCTCTGGGAGATCTCTTCCGCGCCATTTGGCCCTTTATCCTGACCGCCATGCTGGTGCTGTTTCTCGTTATCACGTTCCCCTTCCTGACCGTGACCCTCCCCCACTTGATGGGGTTTTGAGAATGCGCACGATCGCGGCGCATTGCGTCAAGGCGAAAAACGCGATCTTCGATAATCGACAGGGCTCAATGCCGCGGCTCTCTTTTGAAAAACCGAACGACCGGCATGACCGAGCCTCCTTTAAATTTCGAACGTCCTTTTAAACGTCATGTTATAATCGTGAAAAGCTCGTCTTTGCCAACGCGCCGTGTCTTCCGAAATTGTCGAGAAAGCGCGGCAACGAGTGAGGAAGGTTGTGTCGTTATTTGCCCTCGAACGATTGCTCTCATGCTTTTTGCAACAAAAACATCTTGCTGGTGCGTCATGGACGAACGGATTGGAACGACTCTCATCGCTTTCAAGGACGCACCGACGTTCCCCTCAACGCCACAGGTCTCGCTCAAGCTAAAAAGGTAGCGGCGCGCTTGGCGGCGTGGCCGTTTGACGCCGTGTACACCAGCCCGATGGCGCGAGCCCGAGAGACGGCCGCGGCAATAGCCGCTTCGCGCGAGAAAGCGCCCGTGGTCATGGACGAACTCACCGAGGTGAATTTCGGTTCGTGGGAGGGGCTCTTTTTCGAACATATTCGGGAGCAAAACGGAGACCGTCTTCAGGAATGGCTGGGGGACCCTTTCTTTAATATGCCGGAGGGGGCCGAGACGTGGGATTCCATCCGCCTCCGCGCCGAACGGGCGAGGGAGACCGTTTTTCGTTCTTCGAACAAGCGCGTCGTCATGGTTTCCCACGGGGGAACCATTAGGGCGCTGTTGTCGGTGTTGTTGGGTTTCGATCCGCACACCATATGGAACATCAAGATGTCCAACTGCGCTTTGAGCGGTATCGAAGTGCGGAAAACTCAATCATCCCTGGTTTTCTCCAACGACGCGCTCCATCTTGACGAAAGCCTGGAGGGAATACCGCTGTCTGTGTGGTAAAATTTCGAGACACGTCAGAGAGTGGGAAGATGGTATGGATCGAGAAAAAGAAAAGAATCTTTGGCTTCGTTGCCGCGAAGGCAGCTTGGACGCTCGAGAGGAACTCATCATCGCCTACCGGCCTTTGGTGTTCTGGCTCGCGGGTAAGCTCAAAGCTTTCCCCGCCTTGAGGCAGGACATCGTTCAGGAGGGGATGCTCGCATTGATCGGCGCGGTGGATCGTTTCGATCCAGGGCGCGATTTGCGGTTCACCACCTACGCTTATCACCGAATCAGGGGGCAGATGATCAATTTGTTGGATCGATCGGAGCGCCGCGCCCCCATACCCATGGAGGACGAGCGACTGTTCGCCGAGGAGCCTGAATCCCCCGACGAGGGGTGGTTGGATGTCGCCGAGAGCATCGATCGCCTGCGGGGCAAAGAAGCGATGGTGGTAGCCGCGCTTTTTTTTGAAGGCAAGCAACCCTCGGAGGTGGCCGACGAACACAAGATGGACATTTCTCACGTGTATCGCCTCAGGCGAAGCGCCGTCTCGAAGATCCGCGGGTGGCTGGGGCTCGATCGTTCTTTTCAGACGCCGTGAATATGCCATAAATTGCGCTCTTTCGGGGATGATGTTAACGCGAATTTCGATTTTGCGTAAAACAGGTTATGGGGAGTTGACTCGTTATGGAAAGGCGTATTGCCGGTATAATCAGATGGCTCGAACGATGCTTGAAAGCCTGCAAAACTGGGGCGCTGGAGAGCGCGCTGATGGACGCGGAGTGTGCGCGAGCCGATATCGAACGCCTACGGAACGAGGTTTGGGAAAAACTCGAGCGGCGGCACAGGGCGAAAACGCGCGGGCGGCTTGCCTGGATACCCCTCAAAGCGGCTTTTTGGGCTTTCACGGTCCTGCTGACCGCGGCGACGCCTTTGGCTTTGTTTCAGGAAGGCTCTACGCGGGAAAGACAGGAGCGGGAAACGGTCACTCTCGAATGGGTGACCCCCGACGAAAAGACGCTGTTGAGCAATCTTCGCAGACATTTGAGCGACAGCAATCCTTTTGCCTCTATTCAACCTCCTATGCAAACTCAAGTTCCGATTCAAACCCCGACTCGAGCTCCGGTACGGGAGGAACGGGAGCCCGTCGTCCGCGCGGCTTCGAGGCGAGCGCCGGAAATCGCTGCCCGCGAGGACGCGGCGGATATACCTTACGACCGTATCATTTCGTTGGTGCAGGCCGGAGAAAAAGCGATGAAGAACGGCGAGCCGGCGATCAGAGTGGAAAAATAAAGTAGGAAAATAAAGCAGAAAAATAGCGATTATGGCACGAAAGGGGCGATGATTGTTTGAAAAGATATTTTAGGGGAGAAATCCTCATTATCCTGCTCTTCTTTTCTTTGACGATTTGCGGCGCCGCGCGGGCGGCCGAACCGCAGATCGTATCCGTTGGCGTGAGGGGCAACGAACAGGTGACGACGAGCTATATTCTGGGCGTCGTCGAGACGAAGGAGGGCGAGGTTCTCGACAGGGACAAATTACAAAGAGACATCGAGGCCATCTATAACCAGGGCTTTTTTTCTTTTGTCGACGTGGACCTCAGCGCGGATCCCGACGGCGTCGCGGTCGTTTATTCCGTAAGGGAAAACCCCATCGTCGAGGAGATCACGTTCACCGGGAACACGGTTTACAAAAGCGAGACCCTGATGAAGGAAGTGTTCACCCAGGTCGGAACCGTCTTCAATCGGGTGTTTTTTCGAAACGACCTCGACCGCATCCAGGACAAATACCACAAAGACGGCTACGTCATGGTCCGCGTCGCGGACGTCGACATCCAGGGCGGCCTCATCGACGTGAAGATTGTGGAACCTCGTGTGGGCGAGATCATCATACAAGGGAACAAAAAAACAAAAACGAAGGTCATCCGTCGTGAAATCAAACTTCAAAGGGGCGACCTCTTCAACATTACCAAGTTCAGGCATCAGTTGGGGAAATTGCAGGGGCTGGGCTACTTCGAGGACGTCAATGTGGGCTTCGACGCGCCCGAGGGACAGGATGACGTTTTAGATTTGATCCTCACGGTCAAAGAACAAAAGACCGCTTCCGTAAGTTTTAATGTGGGATATGGAACGGAAACCGGCATCAGCGGAGGAATCACCTTCAGCGAGACCAATCTCGGAGGGAGAGGACATCAGCTCGACGTTGGCTTCGACGAGGGCGACGAGGCTCGCTATTGGGCGACCTATTCGAGCCCCTACATGGACAAACGCACTTACGGATGGCGGGTGGGGGTCGTCTACCATCATTACATCGATCAATATTACTTTCACGACGAGAGAAAACAGTTCGAGTATGACGAGACCGCGTTCTCCACTTTCGTGGGGATGGGCAAAAAATTCGGCCGCAATGAAGAATGGACTTGGTTTTTTACCCTCAATTGGCGTGACGTCGACTACGACAATCTTCATAGGCCCATTGCCAATTACTACGACGACCTGACGATGTGGGACGGCGTGAACTTCTCCGGAGAGCTGCAGTTCACTCTGGACAAGCGCGACCCCTATCTTCCCTACTCCAAAGGGTGGATTTGGGAGACGACATTGGAACAGGCCGTCGAGTTCGCGGGCGGCGATTACAGTTATCTGAAGTACTGGACTCAGATGCGCTATTACATGCCCCTCAACAAGTTTTTGGATGGCGTCATCGACGTCGACAACCTCTGGACGGACGACAATCCCATACTTTTGGCGGCGCGTCTGCGCATCGGGTCCTCGACGGCGGAGGATCTGCCCGCCTTCGCGCGCTACGCGCTGGGCGGCATGAACAGCCTTCGCGGCTATCACAGCCGAACCTTCGAGGGCACCAACGTCCTGCTGGGGAATTTCGAGCTTCGCGTTCCCGTGCAGAAAAATTTCGAGGTCGTGGGGTTCTACGACGTCGGCAACGCAGCGAACAATATGGACTGGAGCGAGTTTTACGACAACTACGGCATCGGCCTGCGCGTGAAGACCCCCATGGGGCAAATTCGCCTCGATTACGCTATGGGCGGCGATGAGAACAGAACGTATTTCGGCTTCGGCCAGTTGTTCTGAAGTTCGACGGCATCCTCCGACGGAGAGGTTTTATAGGGCTGTGGCGGCTGGTTGTTTGGCTACAGCCCTTTTTTTTAGCGCGCGCCCCTCGGGGGCGATGACCGTCGAGGGGCTTCCCGACTGGCTCGAATCGCATGTACTGCTCGGGCTTTCGGCCGTCTGGGAGGAAATACCCGCCGGAGAGGAGCGCCTTCGCCTAGAGACTCTTTCCATGGTGGCCCGGCGGCTCTTTCCCGGCTACTCCGTGACGGTGTCGCCTTCTTCCGAACCCCATGTTTTTTTCGAGGCGCAAAACCCCGTAAAATGGGAAGTCGTTCTCGCGTCCCCGGATCTCAGGGCTCCGGCGTCTTCTTGGTTCGAAGGGGACGTGTCGGGCATGAGCGAAGAGATATCTCTTTTATTGGAGGATTTGCCGGTGGAGTCTCTATCCTGGGCGGACTCCACGCTGAGAGACCGTATCGGGGAACTTGCCGAGAGCCGGCTGCCGGGGTGGGATTTTGCGCTTTTGGTGCGCGTCGAGGCCGAGCGGGAAGGGGCGGTCCTTCAAATTTCCTTTCGCGCGAGGCAACCGCTGGTGTTGGCCATTACGCCCTCTATTTTTTCGTCCACCCTGCCCGTCATGTTCCAATCGGATTTGACGGCAAAGCTGCTCTCGGGCCTTTCGCCGATCATCGGTCTGCCGGTGGGGTGGATCGCTTCGCACCGAATCGATGTGGAGCTGCTGGCTCAGGATTTTTTGGAAGACCGCAACGCCGTCTCGAACACGCGCTCCAAAGTCGAGGTCGCGTTCGTGCCCGACCAGGTCTCCAAGGTGGACGCCACAGTGAACAGCCAGCGATTTATTTTGCAGATATGGCTGGCGGCTTACGCGGGCATCGAGGGACGTTATCCCGAGATGGGAATTCTGTTGGGCTGGAACACGAAACAATGGACGGGCGTCGACGTCGAGCTTTACAATGAAACGATGGTGGACATAGGAAAATTCGGTCTTTCGAATCGCCTGGGGCTGCGCTTCCCGCTGTGGAGCAAATTTCGCGCCGGAATCGAACTCGAGTGGCCGGAGCAGGAAACGTGGTATCGCGTCTGGTGGGACTCGGAGCGCGTTCGACGCCTCTACGCCTGGTGGCGCTACAACGCCGAGTACGGGCATAACGCGGCGATAGGCTATCGAATCAACGAGCACGTTTCGATAGAAGTTCATTATGACGACCGCTATGACGAAAAAGTGGGACTGAGGGGAATTTTAGTGTTGTAACCTTCTGTCGGGGCACGGCTCTGCTTGGGGGAGAGTTATTTTGGAGGAAGTCGGTATGAATCAAGATCGCGCGATAAAACTTTCGGAACTGGGCGAAATTTTAGGTCTGGAGACGACCGGCGACGGGGCGCGGGTCATTCGGGGCGTAAGTTCGCCCGAAGAAGGACGCTCCGACGCTTTGTGCGTTATTTGGGACGCGAAGAGCATGAGCCGGGTCGGCGGGGATGTTCCCGTCTTGGGCAAGCCGGAATTTTTGAAGGACGGACGCCCGGGGCTTCTCGCCCTCGATCCCCGGGGAACCCTGCCCGCGTTGTTGAAGCTGTTTGCCTCGCCGCTCCCGGTTTTGAAGGGAGCGCATCCCTCCGCCGCCGTTTCCCCGGAGGCGGAGGTATCGAAAGACGCTTGGATCGGACCTTTTTGCGTGGTGGAGGCCGGAGCCGTGGTCGAGGACTCGGCGCAGCTTTTGGCCAGCGCTTACGTGGGCCCTGGGGCTCGTATCGGCTCGGGGACCGTCCTGGAGCCTCACGCGACCATAATGGCCGGAACCCGCGTGGGCAAAAATTGTCTCTTGCACGCGGGGTGCGCGCTAGGGTGCGACGGATTCGGTTTCGCGCCCTCCCCCGCCGGCATCGTCAAGATTCCCCAGATCGGAAACGTCGTCGTGGGAGACGACGTGGAAATCGGCGCGTGCACTACCATAGATCGGGGCACTATTGGGGATACTGTCATAGGGAGCGGAACCAAAATCGACAACCACGTCCAGATCGGGCACAACGTTCGGATCGGCAGGCATTGCATCATCTGCTCCATGAGCGGCGTCGCCGGCAGCGCCGTGGTGGAGGATGGGGTTACGGTGTCCGCCCAGGTGGGCGTCATCGACCACGCTCACATTGGAAAGGGCGCTATTTTGGCCGGCAGATCCGGCGTGACGAACGACGTTCCCGCTGGAGCCGTCGTCTCCGGTTTCCCGGCCAGGGCGCACAACGAGGCGCGGCGGGCCCAGGTTCTCTCGATCCGCTTACCCGAGCTTTACGAGCGCATCAAGCGGCTGGAGAATTCGAGCGACCTGGCTCCTCTGCGCAAGGGGAAAAAAGAAAAAAATGAACTATCGTAAACTGACGCAATCGATTTTTCGCCGGGGGAAGGGATTGCACTCCGGGCGGGAGTACGCTCTTTCGATAGAACCTTCCGGCGAAACTTTGAGCCTGGAGGCCGGGGGGGAGTGCCTGCCCTTGTTCCAACTGGCTTTGGAGGGAACGGGCCGGGGCTCCGATCTGGTTTTTCCCGACGGGAAGCGAGTGCGCACCTGCGAGCACGTTCTGTCGGCTCTGACGGGGTCCGGGGTGTGGCGGGCGAGGCTGGTTGTGACGGGAGCCGGGCCGGAGTTCGAAATGCCCGGCCTTGACGGATGCGCCGCGAATTTGGCGGAGGAAATAGCGGAAAAGTCCGCCCTTTCTTCCGATCCTTCCGAGGCGCTTCAGCCCCTCAAGCTTGAATATCCCGTGCACGCCGGCGATCTTTCCCGTTTCGTCGTCGCCCTGCCGTCGCCGTCTTTTCGCGTCACCTACGTGATCGATTACGACGCCGCCCCGATAGGAACGCAGATCTTCGATTACTTCGACCAGCCCGCCCAGGGAAGAACGGATTATCTCCAGGGGATCGCCCCGGCCCGTACTTTCGCGATGAGGGCGGACATCGAGGCGCTAAGGGCCGCCGGCCTCGCCTTGGGCGGCTCCCTCGACAACGCGATCCTCGTGGACGAAACGGGCGTGGAAACGACGGGAGGACTGCGTTTCCCCGATGAGTTCGCGCGCCATAAGACGCTCGACCTGCTGGGCGATCTGGCCAACCTGGGACGCCCTCTCGTCGCCCATGTGGTCGCCGTCCGCGCCGGACACGTGCAGCACCTGCAACTGGTGGAACGACTTCGCGCGCACGTCGCGCACAGGACCATTTAAAGGAGGATTTTGTATGGATATGGATATCATCGCGATCATGAAAATGCTGCGCCATCGCTACCCGTTTCTGATGGTGGACCGTATTTTGGAGTACAGCGAAAATCACGTGGTGGGCTACAAGAACGTCACGATCAACGAACCCTTTTTTCAGGGACATTTCCCAGGGGAGCCCATCATGCCCGGAGTGCTGATTCTGGAGGCCATGGGGCAGGTCGCGTCGATTCTGGTCGCGGTGCGTATGCAAAATCAGGGCGAAGAGGCGCGGGAGGGCATGATCGCATTCCTGACCGGCGTCGACAGGGCGCGGTTTCGCAAACCCGTCCGCCCAGGAGACAAGCTTGTCACGAAAGCCGAGCTGACCAAAGTTCGCGGGTTCGTCGGCAAGGCCAAGGTCACGGGCTACGTCGACGACGTGGTGGTGGCCGGGGGAGAGTTCAGCTTCATGGTCGCTCCTACCCTTAAAAAAGACGGCGTCGAGGAGGAAAGCGAGGAATGAGCGTCACCATCCACCCCACCGCCGTCGTTTCATCCGCCGCGGAGCTGGGCGACGGCGTTGCCATCGGGCCTTATTGCATCGTCGAAGGGCGCGCGTCCATCGGAGCGGGAACGGTCCTCGGCCCATTCGTCAGCGTGCACGACAGGGTCTCCATCGGGATCAACTGCCGCATCTACGAATATACCTCCGTGGGCGGCGACCCTCAGGACCATAATTACAAGGGCGAAGAGTCCTGGGTCCGCATCGGGAACGACAACATCATCCGCGAGAACGTCACGATCAACCGCGCCACGGGCGAGGGGTGCGAGACGGTCGTGGGCGACCGGTGCTTCATCATGGACAGCGTGCACCTGGCGCACAACGTGCGGTTGGGCAACCACATCACCATAGCCAACAAGGTGGGGCTCTCCGGCTACGTCACCGTGGACGACCATACCGTGTTCGGGGGAATGGCCGGAGTCCATCAATTCGTGCGCATCGGAAGCTATTGCATGATCGGCGGCATGTACCGCGTCACGA
The DNA here is from genome assembly GCA_031274425.1 of Synergistaceae bacterium. Lineage (GTDB taxonomy): Bacteria > Synergistota > Synergistia > Synergistales > Aminobacteriaceae > JAISLU01. The sequence goes on from JAISQE010000065.1 coordinate 31,901, forward strand.
AAGACGTGCCGCACTACACCTTGGCCTCGGGCGAGCCTTTACGCCTGACGGGGCTGAACTCCGTCGGCCTGAGGCGCGCGAACTTTTCGACCGAAACCCGGCGGGACATTCTCTCTTTTTACCGCAGACTGTACGGCAAAGAAAAAACCTTCACTCAATCCCTGGAGTCCGAACTCGAAAAAAAGGTCTCTTACGGCCCGGAAATTCAGCGCATCCTGGAGTTTTACGACGGTTCGAAGCGAGGCGTCACCTTCTGGAGAAGAACCGGCGCGGAAGAATAAAGTGAAGAAAGAAAGTGAAGAAATAAAATAAAATTGTGCCCCCGAACGGATGCCTTCGCTAAAAAATCCGCCGCGGCAAGGGCGTCCTCTTCGTCACAAAGCTCAGAGCGGCCCCGACCGTTACGGTGAATAGGCACGCAACCGCCCATTTTATAAAGATATTCACATCGAAAGGCTTCAAAAAATAGACGAAAGGCATGAGGATGATCTGATGCGTCCAGTATATCGAATAAGAATGAGGCGCTAGGATTTGGACCGCGTTTCGCCGCGGTTCGTTCTTGCGCGTAAAAACCGCGATAAGAAAGAACGTCATGGTTATCATGGTCAGGTTGTAGCATATCGCTTCAAGCAAAAGGTTTATCCGCGTCTGCGAGTTCAAGGCGGGAGCCAGAAAAAACTGCCGCCAAAGAAGAAGCGCGGACGATCCGACCCCGGCGACGCCCCAAAAAATCGTATTCGGCGACCAACCTCCGGGTTGGAACCACCCGGAATTCCATCCGTATATTCCCAACGCGAATATTCCGGCATAACCCACGAAACGCGCATGCTGGAAATACAAAATATAACCTATGTTCACCCACTCGGCCGCGGGTTTGATGAAAGACGCGGCAAGATAATAGCCGGCCGTCGACAGAAACCAAAGGACAACGATCGGCACGGCGGCCGGGCCCTTGCCGCCCAGGCCGCGCTTCCCCATTTTGCGGGCCGCGGCGGCGTAGACCGCGAAAAAAAAGAACAGCACGCCCAGAAACCAGTAATGCCCCTGCATGTAAAATGGGCCAAAGAACCATTTTGTGATGAAGTCCGGTATCGACGCCTCAAGACCGTATTTCGTGAAAGACGCGTACGCAAAAAAAGGCGAGATCAGCGCCACCCCGATAATCCAGGGGATGCCGATACGAACGAATTTATCGTAGATGAAAAAGGACGCGCCCCTCCGAAACGAGGGAGGGGCGAAATAACCGGCCATAAAAAACAACGTGGACATCGGAAAAGAGTCGAGAAAAACGACGAGAAGGGCAAACCCGAAACTTCTCTCGTCATCCGTCACATACCACCACTCCGGGGCAAAACGCATATACGTCATCGCGGCGTGCAGCATGACGACGCATAGGACCATAAAAAACCTCAGAGAATCGAACCCGGCTATTCTACGCGAGCCCATCGTAAATCGGAAACCGAGAACAAAGCTCCTTGACCTCGCCCTTTATGGCGGCGCAAAGCGCTTCGTTTTCAATGTCCTTGGAAATCCGGTCGATCCACGCGGCGATCCGCTTCATCTCCGGCTCTTTGAAGCCGCGCGTCGTCACCGCGGGGGAGCCAATCCGAATGCCGCTCGTGATCATCGGCTTTTCCGTGTCGAAAGGCACGGCGTTTTTGTTGACGGTCAGCCCCGCCTCGTTCAGCGCGTGCTCCATGGCTTTGCCCGTGAGCCCTTTGTTGCGCAGATCCACCAGCATCATGTGGTTGTCCGTTCCTTTGGACACCAGGTCGAAGCCGTATCCCGTCAAGGCGTCCGCCAGGGCCTTGGCGTTGGCGAGTATCTGCTTTTGATAATCCTTGAAGGACGGTTCCAGCGCCAGTTTGAAGGCCACGGCTTTTGCCGCGATGATATGCATCAGAGGCCCGCCCTGAATACCGGGGAAGACGATCTTGTCCACGGCCTTCGCGTGTTCGGCCTTGCACATGACCATGCCGCCGCGCGGCCCGCGCAGCGTTTTATGCGTCGTCGTCGTGATGAAATCGCACCAGGGCACAGGGTCTTTATGGAGTTTCGTGGCCACGAGCCCGGCGATATGGGCGATGTCGAACATCAAAAGAGCGCCCGTCTTCCCGGCGATCCTCTGAAACGCCTCGGCGTCGATCTCGCGAGGATAAGCGCTGGCCCCGCAGACGATCATCCGGGGCTTGTGCTCCATCGCCTTCTTCTCCACGTCGTCCATGTCGATACGTCCGTCCTCCCGCTTCACTCCGTAATGAACAAAGTTGAAAATCTTGCCGGAGAAGTTCACCGCCGACCCGTGAGTCAGGTGCCCGCCGTGCGAGAGGTCCATCGCGAGGATCGTGTCCCCCGGCCGGAGCATTGCCAGATAAACGGCCATGTTGGCCTGAGAACCGGAGTGGGGCTGAACGTTGACGTGATCGCACCCGAAAAGCCGCTTGGCCCGGTCGCGGGCGAGGTCTTCCGCCACGTCCACGACCTCGCAGCCGCCGTAGTAGCGAGCGTGAGGATATCCCTCGGCGTACTTGTTGGTGAGCACCGACCCGGCGGCCGCCAGCACGGCGGGGTGCACCACGTTTTCGGAGGCGATCAGCTCGATGCCCTCTTCCTGCCTTTTTCGTTCACTCGTGAACACGTCGTAGATCTCGGGATCCGTTTCCGCTAGGAATTGTTTCGCCGTCTTCATGCCAATCTCCTCCCAGATAAGATATACAGTTCAAATTTCGATATGGCGTTCCAGGTCCGCCAGGTCGGGTTTCACCGCAACGGCCTTGCCCACGGATTTTTGCGCGTTGGCGATGTCCTTCAGCCCATTGCCGGTGATCACCACCGCGATCCGCTCGTCTTTGCCCAACAGGCCGGATGACGCCGCCTTTCGGAACCCCGCGAAGGCCGCCGCTCCCGCCGGCTCTCCAAAGACCCCCGTGCCGCGGGCCAACTCGGGAATGGCGCTCAGAATCTCCTCGTCCGTCACCGCCACCATATCCCCCGAGGTGTCGCAAACCGCGCGAAGAGCCTTCGCCCAGTTGCGCGGCGACCCCACGGAAATACTGTCGGCAAGAGTCTCCGCCTTGGAAAAAACAACCTTCCTATTTGGACGAACCGACTCGGCTCTTTGAGCTTGGGGGTCTCGGGGGGCGCAGTGAGCCCCGCAGGGGCGAACGAGCTCAGCCCCCTGAGCTTCAATCTTGAGCCTCCAAGCGTCGTAGATGGGTTTCGCTCCTTCGGCTTGAACTCCGATGATTTTGGGCAGCCTGTCGATCAAGCCCAGCTCTTTCAGGTCGCGGAAGCCCTTATAAAGCCCGCCGATGCAGCATCCATCGCCGACGGAAATAAAAACCCGGTCTGGAACGTCCCAGTCCGACTGCTCGGCGATCTCCATCGCGCAGGTTTTCTTGCCCTCGACCAGGTAGGGATTGATCGCGCAGTTGCGGTTGTACCAGCCGTACTTGTCGATGGCCGCGGTGGCCAGGTCGAAGGCGTCCGCGTAGTCTCCCTTCACCAGCACCACCGTCGCGCCGTAGACCAAAAGCTGGGTCACTTTGGCCGCCGGGGCCTGTTCGGGGACAAAAATAAAGCTCTTCAACCCCGCGACGGCGGCGAAACCCGCCAGAGAACTGGCGGCGTTGCCCGTGGACGCGCAGGCCACGACGGGGCGTCCGGTTCCCTGGGCTTTCAGGTCCAGAGCCTTGGCGACGCCCACGGCGCTGGCCCTGTCTTTCAGGGACCCCGTGGGATTGCGACCGTCGTCCTTGACGTAAACTTCCTTCACTCCGTAGGTTCGAGCCAGGCGACCGCTCCGATAAAAAGGCGTCCATCCCACGTTCAGGTCGGGAATGGACGCCTCTTCGACTACGGGTAAAACGGCTCTGTATCGCCACATCGATCTTTCGCGATTCTGGTTTAAAGCGCTACAGGAAACGGAATGTTTGATAGATTGATAATCGTACAGGACGTCCAGCGTCCCATCCAACCCGCAGACGTCGCATGTATAAGGCGCGCGATCCGGCTCGAACTCCTTACCGCAAAGCACGCATTTCAAAACCGACGGTTTAGGCATGGAAAAATTCAACTCCTCTCTTATCCTCTCTTGAGTTATTAGAATACACCCCTAGGGCAAAATCTTCAATCTGAACAACTACCACATCTGAACCTCCACATCTGAACGACTTCACATCCGCGTAACTCCATATTTACCAACCCCGCCTACGCAAACGCCGCGTCATCCGCTGGAGCGCAGGGAGCGTTCGAGCTCTTTGTAGACTTCGCACCTCACGCTCCAGCCCAGCTCCTCCGCGGCGCAACGCACCACGTCGTCGAGAGCGCCCGGATCGCCCATGCGGGCCCGGCCGGCGGAAGCCATTTTCTCGTAAAGCTCGGGAGTCGTCAAGATCCTCAGGGCGCAATCGGCCAGGGCCGAAGGCGTGGGCTCCGCCAGAATTTCGGCGTCCCCCAGGAGCTTTTTCTGGACGCGCTTGCCCTTTTCGTCGATGGAGACCACGGGGATCCCCATGCCGGCGCAGAGCTGATTCGCCGTCCCTCCAAACCCCAGCAAAAGACTCGCCCCCGCCGCCGCGGTCGAAACGTCGCCCGAGTGCAGGCGAATCCTTATGCCGCCTTTCGTCAAGCCCTCATTTTTCCCATCGAGTTCCCAATCGAGTTCTCCATCGAATTCCGCGTCGAGTTCTCCATCGAGCCGCCAGCCCTCGCAGGCATCCACCAGGCGGGACAAGGAGAGCGTGGGAGCCAAGACCATGACGTAATCGCAAGCCATCGAGGCCCGAAGGCGCTCCGCCGCGCTCAAAAGCAGCTTCACGTCGTCGTAGGCTCGCGCCCGGCTTCCGGGCAGGAGAAGAACTTTGGGTCTCGCGGGAAAAAAAGGCTTCGAGGAAAAAGAGGCATTCGAGGGAACCACGTCCCCTAGGAGGTCCATGATAGGGCTGCCCGCGTACAGCGCGTCGGCCCCCGAGGCGGTCAACTGATCGGCGGAGCCCTGATCCCGCGTCCAGGTTCGGCGGCAGTGACGGCGGATGAGGAAGCGCTCGAGCCTCCAGTGCCCGCTCAGGTAAACCGTCTTGGCGGTGGCGACGAAGAGCGGCGCGACGCCCTGTCCCCAGAGCGTGTGCAGCAGCAGGTAGACGTCCCCCACGCACAAAGGGGTGCGCACCCTGCGCGCGATGCGGCGCCAGGCCCTTTGTTGGGCGCGGATGTGCCCCAGAAGCCCCGCTCGGATGTCTCCCCAGAGGTCGCGCAAACGGTACTTCAGCACGCCGCCGGAGGGCGTGACGGAGGGCGCGGAGACCACGGGGAAACCCTGACTCCCGTAGGGCTCGCCCCTCCCCACCAAAGGAAAGGCCAACACCTCGGCCTCGGGAAAGGCGTCGCGCAATTTTTTCGCCAGGAGCACCCCGATGGCGTCTTCCCCGTATCCGTTGGAGGCCACGACGATATGCGGGCGCAGGTATTCGACCAGGACCCGAACGAAACGCTCGGGCTCCTCCAGCACGGTGGCGACGCGCGGCACCAGCAAAGGGGGCGATTCCCCGCACCCCGTCTCCTGCCATGAGGGAGGCAGGTTGTAGATGTCCTTTTCGGTGCAGACCAAAAATTCCGCTTCGCAGGCGGCTCGCTGAGCGTAAAGCGTTTTCATGTCCTCCTCGGAGTAAGCGTGGTGATCGCGAAAATGCCGCTGCCCCACTACGCAAGCGCCCTCCCGTTCCAGAGAGCGGATGAAGCTGCCTGGGTTTCCGATGGCGGAAAACGCCATCAATTTGCGGCCCTGGACGCTCCCCTCGAAGGGGCGGAAGTCGCGGGAACGGGCGCAGAACACCCAGTCGACGACCTTGAGACGGGCGTCGAAAATGCGGTCTTCGGGAACGAACCGCGCCAGCTTCCGCCGGAGCGCGGAGAGCGTGGGCCCGTCGACCTGCTCCACTTTCGTGACGACGACGATATGGGCGCGCCTCAACGCGGAGGGCGATTCGCGCAAAATACCGGCGGGGATCGGGCGGCCGCTGCCGAAAGCGCATGCCGCGTCGATCAAGACGATATCCACGTCGCGCGCCACTCGGCGATGCTGAAAGGCGTCGTCCGCCACGGCCAGCCGGATTCCCCTGGATTTCAGTTCTTCGAGCCCCTTCACGCGGTCGCGGGAGACCGCGACGGGAACGTCGGGCAACCGCGCGGAGAGCAACAGGGGTTCGTCCCCGACGAAACGGCGGTCGGCCTCCACTCCCTCGATCCTGCCCCTTTCGATGACCCTCGCGTCGGGGTTGTCGCCGTCGCCGCCGTAGCCGCGGCTGACGATCCCCACCGAGACGCCGCGAGCCCGTAGGGCGCGGCAAAGCATCTCCACGAACGGAGTTTTATTGGTGCCGCCGTAGGTGAGATTCCCCACGCTGACCACCGGTATCGGCGGCTCCACGGCCCGTTTTGCTCCGCACCTCAAGCCGTGCCGGTAGGAAAAATCCATCATCTCGATCCAAAGGCTCACGATCCAAGAAGCGGGAATGAGGAACGCCCACAAAAAAGAACATCCCCCGAGCGAAAACCTCCCTTTTGAAGGATTTTCGCTTGAAGACTTCTCGTTTGAAGACTTCTCATTCGAAGGCTTCTCATTCGAAAATTTTTCTCCGCGGGCGAAGCGCATGTAACTCTGGACGACGCGTTCCCCGCATCGGCGCAACAACGTTCCCCTACTCCCCATCGGGCCGCCTCCCGCGGGCTTCGAACTGCAGGCTGTGAAGGCGGGCGTAGAGCCCTCCCTCGCGCAGCAGCGACTCGTGGGACCCCTGCTGCACGATTTCCCCGGCCGAGAGCACCAGAATGCGGTCGGCGTTCCGCACCGTCGACAGGCGGTGCGCGATGACGAAGGACGTCCGTCCGGCCATAGCGCGGTTCATGGCCTCCTGAACCTGGCGCTCCACCTCCAGATCCAGGGAGGAGGTGGCCTCGTCGAGAATCAAAATACGGGGATCGCGCACGACGGCGCGGGCGATGGCTATTCTCTGACGCTGCCCGCCCGACAAGGTCACGCCCCGCTCGCCGACCTCCGTCTCGTAGGCGTCGGGGAGGCTCATGATGAAGTCGTCGATGCCCGCGATCCTCGCCGCGTCCCGTATGACCCGCATGGACGACTGGAAGGGCAGCCCGTAGGCGATGTTGAAGGCCATGGTGCCCTTCATGAGCACGGACTCCTGGGGAACGATGCCGATCTGTCTGCGAAGCATGGGGAGGGAGAGGTCCGCCACGTCTTGGCCGTCGATCAGGACACGGCCCGACGAGGGTTCGTAAAAGCGGGGGATCAGGTCGACCAGCGTCGATTTCCCCGACCCCGTGGGCCCGACGACGGCGATCTTCTCGCCGCTCCGAACCGTTATATCGACGCGCTTCAGGATCTCCTGTCCCGGAACGTAAGAAAAACACACGTTTTCGAACGCGACATGCCCCTCGATGCGCCCAGGGTCCCGATAGACGCCCTTCGCCGCCTCGGTGGGAACGTCCAGGACGGAAAATATGCGCTCGGACGCCGCGAGTCCCGTCTGGAGGGAGTTCATGCCGTTCATAAAAACGCGGATCGGCTGCACCATGAAGGCGATGTAGCCGATAAAGGCCACGAGTTCCCCCGGCGTCAATTGGTCGTTCAACACGTCGCGCCCGCCGAACCAGAACACCACCGCCAAGGCGACGATCAGAAAAACCTCGATGACCCCGGCCAGAATTGCCTGAATACGCACGGCGCGGAGCAGCGCGTCGAAGTTTTCCAGGTTGCCCTCACGGAAACGCGCGAGTTCCAGCTCCTCCGTGGCGAAGGCGCGCACCACGCGGATGGCCGAAAATGCCTCCTGCACGATGGCGGTCAGGTTCGCCAGCCTTTCCTGTACCCGGTGCCCCGCCCCGCGGAGGCTCCTGCCCGCGAAGGTCAAAAGCCACGCGACGGCGGGCAGCACCGTGACGGTGATCAGCGTCAGCCGCCAGTTGATGTAGAAGATGAAGCCCAACATCCCGAAAAACGTCACTCCGTTGACGATGAGGTTGACGAACGTGCTGGTGACAAGGTTCTGCAACGTGGCCACGTCGCCGGTGATGCGGCTCATCAGCTCCCCCACCCGAGAGGCGTGGACGACCCGCAGGGACATGCGCTGCATATGGTCGTAAAGAGCGACGCGGATGTCCATCACCACACGCTGCCCCACCCAGTTCATGAGGTACTGCTGCCCGAAAAGCGCCGCCCCCTTCAGGGTGAAAATCACGACGACCCCGACGCACAGCAGGTTCAGCACGGTCATGTTTTTGGAGATCAGAACGTCGTCCACCACGCTCTTGAAAAGCCAGGGAGGCAAAACGTTCAGCGCGGAACCCGCGATCATAAAAAAAATCGCCGCGATAAAGGTCCTCGCGTACGGCGCGGTATAACCGCCCAGCCGGGCAAAGACGTTGAAGCCAGGGGCGGCGGAGTCTACCCCAAACGACTCGCTCCGTTCGTCGGTTCGCCGCTTATCGTCGGCTTCCCCGAGACCCCCTGCCGTGTTTGATTGCCGCTTCATTCTCGCTTCATCGTTTCAACTCGGGGGTTGGCGGAGCTTCGCTCCGACTCCGTAGCTGATGGGCCGTTCCCTTTTTTCGGAGGGAGAGTTGAAGATCTTGTTTCCGACCATCATCTGGGCGGAACCGCCCCCATCCAGGTTCAACGCGTAGGCCACGCCCTTCATCTTGAGAATGGCCGCCACCTCTTGCAGGGTGAAACCGGCGCTGTGCATCCCGTCGCGGCCGTCCCCCACGAAAAAGGCCCAGTGTCCTTTGTCCGTCAGTCCGATAACGGAACGCGGGTGGCGCAGGTTGAGGGTCGAGGCGCTGAAGCCCTCGGGCTCGATCTTGATCTCCCCGTTGCTGATGAGGAAGGGGCCGGCCTGAACCACGTCGTCCATGCCGTCCCAGCTCGAATCGCCGCCGTTGAACGCGCTGTCGATCCGCACCTCATCGCCCGTCCTCAGGCGTTCCGCCAGAATCTCCGCGTTGACGCCGTAACCGGCCACGACGGAGCGCCCAGGCCCCAGGGGCGTCCCTCCGGTCGAATTCACGGAAACGCAGACGCCGCTTTCCACGACGGCCTCGGTGACCTGCTCGTGGGCCGGGGTCGGCTTGCCGTAGTACTCGTTGTAAAGCACGACGACGTTCCCCTTGATGTAGTAGTTCAAAGAATTGATGGCCAACAGGTTCTCGCCCAAGCGCACATGGCCGCTCCAGGAAACCTCGCCGAAGGCCGCGCGGTTGTCTTTGTTCCAACCCAGGCTGGTGCGCCCCTGATAAGGCTTGTTGACGAGAGTCCCATCGATCTTGAGAGTGCCGATAGGCGCGCCTCTATTGCGTCCGGTGAGGGCGAAGAATCCAGCGTTGATGGCCGCCTTGACGCCGCTCCCCCGCACCATGGCCGACAGAGGGGCCAGCGTCGTGATGCCCGTCGGCGCGATGATGGGCTCCATGACGTAATGAGATGGATCCAAGGTCAACAAAGCCCAATAAAGCGGCTGATTTTCCAGATTCGCGTTTCTTATGGACGATAAGACCCGGCTCGCTTTTCCCCGCTCCCGAGCCAGGGCGGCGAGGCGGCGCACCCGGCCGTAGTCCTCCAAAAGCTCGCTGCCGAGCCTCCACTCGTAGTTGGGGTTGCTCGGCTCCATCTTGAAGCCCTGGGAGGCGAAAAACCTCTGCAGTTCGTCGACCTCCCCTTTTTCGTCGAACCCGTCCACGTAGACCCTCCACTTGGGGACGGCGCTGAACGCCCCCTCCCGATAGATCGCCAGCTCCATTCCGGGCGCGGGGGCGAAACTGGCCTCCAGTTCCAGGTGTTGGCTGGCCTGTCTTACGTTGGAAAGCAGAAATTGGGCTTCGTCTGGAGCGATCTTGTGGCCGGGGCCGAACTCCGGGGCCGAGCTTCTGAAAAGGGGGGGATTCATGCGGGTCGCGACGACCAAACAGCCCTTCTCGAACGCGGACAGCGATCCGACGTCTTTGAAGGGAAGGTCCAGGTCCGACAAGATCCGGGCCTCCGCGGCAAGCCCCAGCGATTGAACCATCCATCGCAGAACGTCCAGGCGCGTCGCCGAGGATGCAAGGTCCGCGACCGCGTCCGGCACGATGCCGCTTTTGAGGATCGAGGCGGCGTTCTCCCGAGCGTTGTTCTTCGTCTCAAACCCGCGCGCCGCCAGCAGTTGCGATAAAAAAGCGTCTTTGCGCACGACGGCGGGCGCGGCCCCGGCGTTGGTCGCAAAAAACGACAAAAAGAAAAGCAACGCCCAAAACGCGGACGCCGATAAAATATTCGATGAAATGTTTCTTTTACGCGCCGGTCGGACGCCGGATAAAGCAAATTTCATGGATCTCGTCTCCTTCAAACAAAGCATAAAACAAGTTTTTTTGTGAACGTTTCTCTCGCTGCTGTGGGTACATGGTTGGGGTGAGGCTTGAACGGATACGGCTTCAATACGATAGGCAAACCAGTTAGCGGCGTCTATTCGGCGGAAACGGCGGGCTACTCGTCCGCCATCGCGGATAATTCTTCCATAACCATATTATCTACCTCCCAACGCCATTGTACTGAAAAATGACGCAAACATCAACACATCTTTTGCGAATCCAGCCGAGACAACGGCCCCAACAGCGGCTATCCGATCAATGATGGGTCAGGGCAAACACCGTCGCGAAAAGCGCGCTGGAGCCGCGTTTTTAGGAGGGCAAGCCCGTGTTAAAATACGCTTATAGGGCATACCGAAAGGCGATGAGGCAATGGCTGACCACGGACAAGAAAGGGAGCGGGAGGGCATTGCGAACCCCGACGCGGAACATCGGGAAAGAACGCCTTCGAATCCCGATATCGCGTTGCTGCCGCTCAAGAGTGACCTCATCTTCAAGTTGGTTTTCGGCGACGCGCGATACGTGGAGATCGTTCGGGCTTTCCTGATCGCGGCCCTCGACATCCCCGCCGAAGAATACGAGGACCTGAAAATCGTCGACCCCCACCTCGAACGGGACCGCCCGGACGATAAACTGGGCGTACTCGATGTTCGCGTTCAGTTGAAAAGGGGGAAATTAGTCTCGGCGGAGATACAGCTGCGGGAAACGCCGTCTATGGCCGAACGCGTGGCCTTCTCCACCGGGCGCAACCTTTCGAGGCAGATTTCGCCGGGGCAGAGCTACGAGCGAATCGAGAAAGTCGTTATCGTGAATTGAAGTAAAATGCCTAAAGTTAGAATAGCTAAAAACAGCTTTTTAAAGAATTTGACTCACTTTTACCAGTACGTCCTTTTGTTAAAGCACTATACCACCATATTTTCAAACTGTACGACGCTGAAAACCGAGTTCTCTTCACGGACATTATGGAAGTGCATACGCTGGAACTGAAAAAGCTGCCGGAAGGCCCCGTGGAGGACGCGAAAGAAAAGGAACTGATAAACTGGCTGAGACTCATACGATCCGAACAGAAGGAGGAAATTGAAATGCTTGCCACACAGACGCCGGAGATGGATTTGGCGGTGAGACGGCTGAAGCAGCTTTCAGCGGACGAGCGGACCCGTATGCTTTACGAGGCGCGCGAGCTTGCC
>JAISQE010000101.1 GCA_031274425.1 Synergistaceae bacterium
ACTCCAGAACTTGTCGAGATCCCGCAGCTTCACGTCGCCCTTCGCCACCTGACCGACGTAAGCGGCCTCGAAGGAGGCGAGCACGCTGCCCGCCTGCGCCTTGCCGATCTTTGTGCTGAAGTCTTGGGCGAGGGTGAGGACAATGTCGCCGGTGTAGACCGTGCCATCCTTCTCGTTGACGTAGAAATTCTTGAGGTGAACATCCTGGCCGTTGACCTGGGCGGCGTTGACGCCGTAGAGGAGACTTGTTCCCTCGATCGTCACGTCGTTGTTTGCACCCTGAATCCAGTTGGAACCCCAGTCGCGGTTTTGCTCGCCTTTGATTTGAAAGGCCGTAAGAGCTTTAGCGTTCGGGTCCCCCATGGGAGTCACATTGTAGACCAACTTGTCGCCGGCTTTATAGTGGTTGGAAACCCTGTCGGTAGCGGGGTCCGTAAGATCGCCGCCCGGAAGAGCCAGGTTGAGGTTCAGGACCAGGTCGATGCCCAGAAGGTTCAAGGGATCGTTTTCTATGGAGTTGAGGACGATGTCTTTGTTGTACAGGGTCAGGTTGGTGACGCGGGTTGTGGTGGAGCCGTCGGTGTTGAGGATGTTGGCCGTGACCTTGAAATCCACGGACTCGTTGACGTCGCTGACGCCCACGACTTCCATCAGGACGGAGGCGTTGGACTTGGACTTGGACGCGTCCACCGCTACGTTCTGTGTCGTGCCGTAACGCCCGACCTGCTGAGCCAGTTTTCCCGTCACAAGGGTGACCTCGTCGCCTTCTCTCATCTTTGTTATATCCAGCGTGCCGAGACCGAAGGAAAAATTGATCGGCTTGACAACGCCGCCGTCAGAAAGGTTGTACACCATGCTGCCGGTGTTTCTATTGAAAGTGATGCTCGTAGGATTTCCTTGCGCATTGTCGACCCAGAGGTTGAACTTGACCGTGCCCGCGGTATTGTCGATACCGTCTTTGGCGACGCGCAAAGTGAACGTGTGCGTCTGATCGAGCTCGGTGTCATTCGAGAAGACAAGCCCTTGACGGTAATCGCCCACAGAATAGGTGTCGTTCGCCGAAGCATCGTGAGCGGCGCCGCTTGTATTGACGGTGAACACCAATTTATCGTCGGTATTGAGATTAGCCGCCGAGCCCGTTACAGTAAACGAAAGCGTTTTTCCGGAACCGAGGTCGAAAGAGACAGCGCCGCCCGCGCTGTTGCCCGCGGAGAGGTTGACGGTTCCCGAAGCCGTAATCGTCTGATTGCCGATCTTCAAGGTCGCCACGGAGGCGTTTCCAAAAGTATTCTGACCCGAGGAACCACCGGCGGCGCTGATCTCGACGCTGTAGCTCGTCACGCCCTCGGCTTTCATGAGACCCGCCAGAGCGCTCAGCGCGTACAGGTCGTTCGGGCCGGTCCCCGGTGCGCCGGCTGTTGTCAAAGTAGCCTGTCCGCCAGTGCCCCAACCGCCTGTGGTGCCGGAAGCCTGTTGGCCAAAGCTGGCGGCGGCCTTGAAGTCCCCCACGCCAAGAGCGAATTTGAGGGTTGTGCCGCGATCCAGTATTGTGGCGGCGGTGTCGTTCGCCGCACGCTCCCGCGTGCGGAACTGCGTGACGTCGATCGCTCCTCCGAAACTCATGCTTTTGGCGTCGATGCCAGCGGTTTCCAGCGTGGCGATAGCCGTCGATGCGGCAGGAGTCGGATCCAGTGCGCCGGTGCTGAGATTGAAGACAAGCTTCCCGCTAGCCACATCGTTTCCCGAGGCGTCCACGAGCTGGAGCGTGAGAGCGCCAGCAGTTCCCGCTGCAGTATTATTGTTAATGTCGATGACTTCCCAGGAATAGCCGGTGTAATCGGTGGTGTTAGAGACTCCGACCATTCTTAGTTGCAAATGCTCGGCCAGGTAACGCGCTGTGGCGCTTTCGTTCGAGCCGAAGCGAAACTTGTATCTCTGCTCGAGGCTTTCCAACGTGACCTGATAGTCGCCTGCCGGGAGGTTGTTAACGTAGACGCCGTTGATTCCGGCCTGCGCGTTGGTGCTGACGCCCATGATGACGTCCGGGTGCTTGATCGTGAAGACGTCGGACTTCTGCACTTGGGCTTTACCCGGCGTCGCGTTGACGTCGACCACGAAGTTGCCCTCGGCCGCGGATTTCTGCCCGAACTGGTCGATGGAGCGCAGGCCGCCGTTGACGATCACCTTGGTCGAGAGCCTGTCGCTGGACCAAAGCGCGGCCGCGGAACCGTCCAGGAGCTTCTTCTTGTTGAATTGCGTGGTGTTGCCGATGCGGGTGACTTCCTCCCGAAGCTGGTCGATCTCCAACTGGATGTAGGCGCGGTCCTGCTGGGTCAGGGTGTCGTTGGCCGACTGCACGGACAGCTCGCGCATACGCTGGAGAATGCTGTGGGTTTCGGAAAGCGCGCCCTCCGCCGTCTGGATCATGGAGATGCCGTCCTGAGAGTTGGCGACCGCGCGGTCGAGGCCGCGCACCTGGGCGCGCATCTTCTCGGAGATGGCCAGCCCTGCCGCGTCGTCGGCGGCGGAGTTGATGCGGAGTCCCGTCGAAAGCTTCTGAATGGATTTCTGCAAAGAATTGCTGGTGGCGTTCACCGTATTGTACGTTTGGAGCGCGGGAATATTGTTGTTGATTACCAGACCCATTTAAACAACCTCCTTGTTGTTTTTGGGGAACTGCGTCCCTAATTTTGCCCGACGAGGCGTCCGTGCCCGTCTGAGCTCGATATGAAAAAACCTGTGAATCCCGAAAAGCGTCCGCCTTGTTAACCGACTTTACCCCTGGACCGCGTCACCTCCTTGCAATGAAATCGCCGATAGAACCGGCGGCGCGTCGATTGTTGCGCATGACCCTTTATACATGCCGAGTTCATACTTGTCAACGGAGAAAGCTGAGCCATTTGGAGGAGGAAAACGCCCGATGCGGAAAAACGCCGCCGCGAAGGCCCGAAAACAAAAGGCTCCCGCCTTGCGGGAGCCTCGATTGCTTGAATTGCCGAATTTATGGGTAAGCGACTATATCTCGCGAACAAAGTCCATAAAATCGCGAATTGCCGCCCCGTTGGTCCAGGGAATATTGACCGCGTGTCTCAACGTCAAACCGTTTTCGCCCTTGGCCAGAATCTGGCAACTGAAATCGTTGTCGGAGAAGATCAGGTCGAACTTATATACCGTATCGAACGCACTGTCCATCGCGAGATATTTTCCGTCGGCCGTAATAAAAAGATTGAGGCCCTTCACGTTCATGGTTTTTTCGATAAAATTGGTGATCACATATGATACTGGCCGCATTGCCGGCTCCCTCCCCTGGATTTACGAACCCTTTTTCACAAGCCTGCCTTGCCAAGTATATTAACACTTCCCGAAGAAGAGAACAAGGTTAAAGCAAAAATATTTTTTACTTAACAAACTTAACGAAATCCGCCTCGGGAACCAAGGAATTTGAGACAACCGGCCGCCAAAAATTCAGTGGCTCATCAATTCGTAAAGACGCCAAACCCTTCTCAACGCGTCTTTTTGCTGACGAGAAACGGCGAAGTCCACATAGTACCCCATGCCGCTGTCAAAGCGCACGCTGGCGTCCTTGCTGCCGTAGATTTTCTTTATCAACCACTCTTCGCCCGGCATCGTTATAGATTCCCAGACGTTCGCGTAATCGCTGTCGCGCACGACCCGATCCAGATCAACCGGGACGACGATCCTTTCTCCGTCTATGCTGAACACCAGCGCCTCGAAAAATATCTTGCCTTTTCCGCTGAAACCCACCGTGAAGGACGGCCACGCGTGACCGCCTCTTTGGCCGAGGGACAAAAACAACGACAGGGCGTTGCGGGGGGGATTGACGGGCGTGGTCTTGTCGTAAAACCACCTGGTGCCTTGGGTCTCGTCGACGATCGAACGCATTCTCGCTCTAAGATTGTCGATCTCGGCGCCCCTCGCCACACCGACAAAAAGCAGTATGGACACTATTCCCAAAGCGAACTTT
This sequence comes from Synergistaceae bacterium, assembly GCA_031274425.1. Classification (GTDB taxonomy): domain Bacteria; phylum Synergistota; class Synergistia; order Synergistales; family Aminobacteriaceae; genus JAISLU01. Next base: position 3,986 of record JAISQE010000101.1, read on the forward strand.
TTCATCATTTCGTACACCCCATTCTCGATGAAGTTTTTCTGTAATTATTAATTATAGCAGGTCTTTCAGTTATGCCGGGCGCGTCTCGCCATTTTGAGCGACCAAAAAAATTCAGTATACACCCGCAAGCGCTATGGCGTAAAATACATCGAAATGGAAAATGCCGAGGAGATAAGGAAACTGAGATAAGGAAGCTGGCCCCCAATTACATCAAAACTTACATCGAGGGGCAATCCCCCGATCTTGAAAAGGAGTGGAAATTGATGAAACCCTTCATGGACGAAAATTTTCTTTTACCGAACCAGGCCTCAGAAAAGCTCTATCACGAGTACGCCAAGGAAATGCCGATTTTCGATTACCACTCTCACTTGCCGATCCGGCAGGTGCTGGACGACGTCAACTTCGAGAACGTCACGCAGGCGTGGCTTTACGGCGACCACTACAAGTGGCGCGCGATGAGGGCCTGCGGGGTTTCCGAAGAACTGGTCTCGGGCATCCCCGAGGCCGCGGACGATTACGCGCGTTTCGAGGCGTGGGCCCGAGCCGTTCCTCAAACGATAGGAAATCCCCTTTATCACTGGTCGCATTTGGAGCTGAAAAGATACTTCGGCGTGGACGAGCTTTTGACCGCCGGGAGCGCCAGAGCGATATACGACCGCTGCTCCGCCCAGCTGAAAAAACCCGAGTTTTCCGTGCGATCGATCATTCGGCGCAGCAACGTTTCGGTCGTCTGCACCACGGACGACCCCACCGACGACCTCCAGGGGCACATCGCCCTGTCTAAGGAAACGTGGGGCTCTCGGGTCTATCCGGCGTGGCGTCCGGACAAGGCGCTGGCGGCGAACGACGCCGGCGCGCTGAACGCTTGGCTGGACAAGCTGGAAGCCGCCAGCGACAAGAACATTTCCTCTTACGCCGACCTTCTGGAGGCCCTGCGGGCGCGGCATCGTTTTTTCCACGAGTGCGGGTGCAGGCTTTCGGACTACGGGATCGAGCGCCCCTACGCCCTCCCCTACACCGCCTCGTCGGTGGACGCCGCCTTCAAAAAAGCTCGCTCGGGAACGTCGTTGACCGGCGAGGAGCTGGAACGCTACCGTTCGTCGATCCTCTACGACCTCCTGAGCATGGACGCGCGGGAGGGATGGACGCAGCAGCTCCACTTCGGCGCCGCGCGCGACAACAACTCCCGAGCCTTCAAACTGCGCGGACCGGATACCGGTTACGACGCCATCGGGCAGTTCCCGATCGGCGAGGCGCTGACGGCTCTCCTCGACCGCCTGGATTCCGAAGGGCTTTTGACGCGGACGATCCTCTACCCCGTGAACCCCAACGACAACGAGATGCTGGCCTCGATAGCCGGCTCTTTCATGGACGGCGGGACGCCCGGCAAAATGCAGCTCGGCACCGCCTGGTGGTACAACGATCACAAAGACGGCATAAATCGCCAGCTCAGCGCGCTTTCGAACATCGGGCTCATCTCGCGTTTCCTCGGAATGCTCACGGACTCCCGCAGTTTCCTTTCGTACCCGAGGCACGAGTACTTCCGCCGCCTGCTCTGCGCCAAGTTCGGCACGGAGATGGAGAACGGCGAGCTGCCCGGCGACTTCGACCTGACCGGCGGCATCGTCAAAGACGTCTGCTTCAACAACGCCGCAAATTACTTCGGAATGGAGCTGCCGGAAACTGGAGCTTCCGAAATCTGAAAAAACGCCGCGGCGATACGGCGAAACCCTAATTCTATCGCGTCAAACGATCGACCGTGTTCACAACGTTTTCGACCGTAAAGCCGTATTTGTCGAACAGTTTGTCGGCGGGCGCGGAGGCTCCGAAGCTGTCCATGCAGACGTACGCGCCCCCCAGGCCCGCGTATCCGCCCCAGGAGAGGCGGCTGCCCGCTTCGATCACGACGCGTTTTTCGACGTCCGGGGGGAGGACCTCCGCTTTGTACGCGTCCGTCTGGCTCTCGAACAACTCCACGCAGGGCATACTGACGACCCTGACGCCGCGCCCGTTCTTTTCCAGCTCCGCTTTCGCGGCCACGGCGAGGGCGACCTCCGAACCGGTGGCTATCAGAATCGCGTCCGCCTTGCCGCCGGATTCTCTTTCGAGGATATACCCGCCCTTGAGGGCGTCCTTGCTAGAATGCTCCAGCGCCGGAAGATTTTGCCTGGACAAGACGATGACCACGGGCACGTTTCGGGAGGTCAGGGCGCAATGCCACGCGGCCCTGGTCTCGATCTCGTCCGCCGGCCTGAACACCCACAAATTCGGCGTCGCGCGAAGCATGGCGAGCTGCTCCACCGGCTGATGCGTGGGGCCGTCCTCCCCCACGCCGATGCTGTCGTGCGTCAAAACGGAGATCAAGGGAAGCCCCATCAGAGCGGACAACCGGAGCATGGGCTTCATGTAGTCGGCAAATACGAAAAACGTGGCCACATACGTTTTGACGCCGCCATGCAGAAGCAAACCGTTCCCGATCGCGGTCATGCCCAGCTCCCGTACCCCGAAATGCACGTTTCCGCCCCCGTAGTCCGCTGCGGAAAAATCCCCGGCCCCGCTCAAAAACGTTTTGTTGGAGGGCGCCAGGTCCGCGGAGCCGCCCATCAAGACCGGGAGTTTCGCCTTCACCTCGTTGAGGACGCGCCCGGAAATATTCCTCGTCGCGTCCGCTTTCGCGCCGACGTTCCAATACGCGGCGTCGAACAGATCCTCGGGCAGCCGCGCCTCGACGGCGGCGCTCAATCGCCGGGCCAAATCCGGGTGTTCCTTCTTGTAGCGCGCGTACAGATCGTTCCAGGCCGCCTCCGCCCGCTCGCCCTTTTTCGCCAGGTCGCCGTAATGGCTTCTGACCTCTTCCGGGACGACAAACGCCTCCGCTATGGGCCACTGTAAGCTCTTTCTGAGCGCGGCCACATTTTCCTCGCCCAAGGGCTCCCCGTGCGCCGAGGCCTTTCCTTCTTTCGCCGGAACTCCATAACCGATGCGGGTCTCGATCTTTATCAACGACGGTTTGCTCTTCTCCGCTCTGGCCTGTTCGATGGCTCGCCCGATGCCCTTGACGTCGTCGTTCCCCTCGGGCGCCGTGAGCACCTGGAAGCCGTAGGCTTCGAAACGCTTCTCCACGTCCTCGGTAAAGGCCAGTTCCGTGCTGCCCTCGATGGTGATGGAGTTGGAATCGTAGAGAACGACGAGTTTTCCAAGTTTCAGCGTTCCGGCCAAAGACAGGACCTCGGAGGAAATCCCCTCCATCAGACAGCCGTCGCCGCAAAGCGCGTAAGTGTAATGATCCACAAGCGGAAAACCGTCCCGGTTGAAGATCGACGCCAGATGAGCTTCCGCCATGGCCATGCCCACCGCCATCCCCAGCCCCGCGCCCAAGGGGCCGGTGGTCGCTTCGATCCCCGCCGTATGCCGATATTCCGGATGCCCCGGCGTCAAGGAGCCCAACTGACGGAAGCTCTTCAACGCGTCCAGGCTCATCTTCGGATAAGCGAACAAGTGGAGCAGGGAGTACATCATCGCCGACCCGTGCCCGGCGGATAAAACGAACCGGTCCCGGTCGAACCAGTCGGGGTTTTTCGGGTTATGCCTGAGGTGACGCGCGTACAATTCGTAGGCGATCGGCGCCGCCCCAAGGGGCAGGCCGGGATGGCCGGATTTCGCCTTTTGAACCGCGTCCGCGGACAATATACGGATAGCGTTCACGGCCAACTGTTCTATCGTATCTATTTTTATCATATCCATTTCCATCATGTCCATCATATTTGTTTTTCTCCCTTCATATCATACGACGCTTCGTACGACATGACGGCAACCTACGGCGAAGCGGCATGGTTGCCGGTCATTTCGTTTTCTTTTTCTTTTTCCATGAGTTCGAGAAGGCGTTTCCAGCGATATTTCACCGTGCTTTTCGTCACAGGGGGAGATAGGCGCTTCCCCAGGTCCGAGAGAGACTCCTCCGGGTGCTCGAGGCGGGCCGCGACGAGGGCTTGAAAGTACGGCGGCAAAGCGGAAAGAAGGTCGTTTTGGAGGAGCGTGCGCGCAAGCGCCGTTTGTTCCTCCGCGGCTTTCAAGGTTTTTTTGATGTTGGCCGTGTCGCAGTTGCGTATCCGATTGGCCTGGTCGCGCATCGTACGCAGAATCGCTTTGTCCTCGATGAGAAGGGAAACGCCCGTAAGCTCCATTTTACTCAAAAACGTCACGATTCCCTGTTGATCCCTCAAAATGAGTTCCCGCTTCCCGTGCGCCGCGCGCTCCCCCCAGGGGGCATGGGCCTTGCGCAAGACGCGCTTCATGCGGGTGACGACGGCGTCCTCCCCCGTCCTCATGACCAGGTAATAGCCGGATTTCGGAACGTAAAACGCCCCGCAGCCCCCCCACACTCCCCGGGCCCAGGCCCAGTTTTCGCGTTTGGTCGACGCGATGGCTTCGTAAAGTTTTTGAGGCAGAACAAGCTCTACCCGCCCCTTCATGTCCGAGGGCACCAGCATGGACGCGGCAAGGTTCAGCTCGTTCCGCCATCGCGAGTTTTTCCAGAGCTTCAACAGGCGGCGCAGCGCCCACAATCGGGAACTCCTGAGGATCGTCGTTCCCTCGCGCTCGTTTTTTTTGAACGGCAAAACGGCGACCAACCCGACGACCTCCGAGGAGTCGGTTTCTTCGTCGGCCTGGGGAAGCGACGACCACTCGTCCCAAAGCTCCGTCACGATGGAGTGCATGGCACGGCGCGCATGATCAGGCGTTTCCCTCCAGATTGCGGCATAGGCGAAACAGCATCTCGGCAAGTTTGAAGGAATTGTGACGCAGGAGCTTCGTGTCCGCCACGTGGAGCATCGGCAGCTCCAGAACCCTGCTCCCCATTTGTTTTATCTTTTGTCTCTGATGTCTGTCCAGGTAGAGGGGATGGGCTCCGTCCAGCTTGTAGGCGGCCACGAGGTCGTCGGGTATGGGCTCGTCGTTGACGACGATGTAGTCAGGAACCGCGCCCAGCGCCGCGGACACCCACGTCAGGTGCGCCACGATGTCCATGCCCTCAGTCTCCTCCGGCTGGGTCATCAGATTGCAGATATATACCTTGGGGACGGAGGAACCGCGGAGCTTTTCCGCGAACTCGGGCAGGAGCAAGTTGGGGATGACGCTGGTGAAAAGGCTTCCCGGCCCCAAAACGATGAGATCGGCCTCCTCCACGGCCTGCTGCACCTCGGGAAGCGGCTTGGCCCCCACGGGCTCGATCCATATACCCTCTAGGTCGCGTCCGTAACGGGAGATTTCCAGCTCTCCCCGCACCGTTTGTCCGCCTTTCGTCACGCCCACCAGAGTGATCGCCTCGGTGGTCACGGGCAAGACTTTGCCGCGAATGGCCAGCAGGTGATTCATCTGCTCGACGGCCAGACGAAAGTCGCCGCATAACTCCGACACCGCGAGCAGAAGCAAATTTCCCAAACTGTGCCCGGCGAGCTCCCCCCTGTCGAAACGGAACTCCAGCAGCCGTTTCAGGGCGTTGTCGTTTTCGGCCAGGGCCACCATGCAGTTGCGCACGTCCCCCGGAGGCAGCACCCCCCACTCGGTCCGAAGCCGCCCCGAGCTTCCGCCCTCGTCCGTCACCGCCACGACGGCCGTGATGTTGCGGGTGTAGCCCTTCATTCCTTTCAGGAGAGTGGAGAGTCCCGTGCCGCCCCCCACCGCCACGATGTTCGGGCCGACGGAAAGGCGGTAGGCGATGGCGTTCTTGAAGGGGTCTTTGGCCTTGGCCCGGGACGTGCGCAGCAAGCGAAGGTCGAAGATCACGAGCAGAAAAAAGGCCGTGAACATCCCCACGACGAATCCGACCGCCCAGTCCATCAAAACACCTGCACTCTGGCAACGTCCCTATGGTTGAGGGCGATGCCTCCGGCCGTACCCTCATAACGCTCGAAGAACCATTCCGCGAAAGCCACGGAACGGTGCCGCCCGCCGGTGCACCCGACGGCGACGTGGAGCTGCGCTTTGCCCGTGTCCAGATAGCGGGGAACGATGAAGTCCAAAAAACGGACGCAGGCGTCCATGAACTCCCTCGTTTCCGCGAAGGACTCCAGATATTTCTTGACCGGCTCGTCTTTGCCCGAGAGGGGTTTCAGCTCCGCGACGTAAAAAGGGTTGGGAATGAAACGAACGTCGAAAACATAGTTGCAGTCCTGAGGAACGCCATACTTGAAGCCGAAAGAGGTCAAAAGCAACGACACCCCAACCCCCGACGCGTCGCTGAACTCGTTGAGCAGACGCCTGCGATATTGCTGGGGATCCATCAACGAGGTGTCGATCACCACGTTCGCGCCCTCCAGGATAGGGGTCAGCAGAAGGCGCTCCTTGTGGATGCCCTCCCGTATGGAGAGGTTGTCCCCCAGGGGATGGCGGCGGCGGGTCTGTTCGAAGCGGCTGAGCAACACCTCGTCCGAGGCGTTCAAAAAAAGGACCCTCACGTTGGACGTGTACCCTTTCAGAAGAGACAAAACGGAGACGAAGTCGTCCAGCAGGCGCTCGCTTCGAATGTCGATCGTGGCCGCGATTCCCTTCTGCACGGCCGCTCTATGATCCGACAAAAGGTGGAACAACTGAGGCAACAACGTTGGCGGAATGTTATCTATCGCGAAAAACCCTTGGTCTTCCAAAACCTTCAGCGTCGTCGTCTTGCCGGCGCCGGACATTCCCGTCACGATGACGCATTGCCGAACTGTCTCCATATTTTTCACCTGCCCGAACGCTATTATAGCGGACGCTATTATAGCCGCTCTCGCAGAAGTTTCAAAAATTTACGGCTGGGGGCGGGAAGGGTGAGGCGGGGCAAGTCCTCCGGCGGGTGAAGCCCCCACTCCCCGGCGCTCAGCCTCTCCCTCAAACGGGGAAGGGCCCTCGCCTCGCAGGTCGCGAACCAAGCCGTCACCCGATGGTTCGTGAAAGAAAAACGTGCCGTCCCTATCTCCTCCCAGGACGAGCACTCGATCCCCACCTCCCGCCCCCAGAGGTCGGCGTCGGCACGGAGGTCCCCCGTGCTTCGCTCGAACCAGGGGATCTCCCAGAAGCCCGCCCATAGGCCCTTGTCGGGGCGGCGGCGCAGCAGGCAACTCCCCTCGACGAAACACAAAACGCCCCACGCCTCGATCTTTTTCACAGCGGGGCGCGCCTTGGGCAGGGGGCGCAGGGACTGAACGCCGCGCATCCTCGCGAGGCACCCCGCGCCGCAGGGGCAATCCAGGCACATCGGATCCCTCGGCAGGCAGACCAGCGCCCCCAATTCCATCAAAGCCTGGTTGAAGGCGCGCGCTTCCCCCCTCGGCATCATCCCCGAGACTTTCTCCGCCGCCAGTCGTTTCAAAGCGGAGCTTCCCGCGGTCATCTCGATGTCGAAAAGACGCGCCGCCACTCGCTCCACGTTGCCGTCCACCGCGGGAACGGGAATGTTGTAGGCGATGCTGGCCACGGCCCCCGCCGTGTAGGGGCCGATGCCCGGATATCGGGACAGGGCCTCGGCGGAGGCAGGCGGCGCCGTATACCCCTCCCCCGCCATCGCGCGGACGGCCGAGAGCAGGTTGCGGCACCGGGAATAATAGCCGAGCCCCTCCCACAGTTTGGCCACGTCCGCGTCGTCGGCGTCCGCCAAGGACGTCAGGTCGGGATAGAGCGAAATCCACCTTTCGAAATAAGGCAACACCGTGTCGACCTGGGTCTGCTGCAACATGAACTCCGACACCAGGATCTTGTACGGATCGTAACCGTCACGCCAGGGAAGGCTCCTGGCGTGACGGGAAAACCATTCGAGCAAACGCGCGGCCGCGGTTTTTTCAGCGATATGAGGTCACTCCTGAAGGGAGAGGTTGCCGAGGTAGTTGATGCGGCCGTCGTAGAGATCGTCGAGGCCGACCAGGTCCTTTCTAGCGCCGTAGAGTTCGTTGGGGACGGAAAGGGAGACCATCGGGTGCAACGCGTCGAGCCTTTCCCAGATCTGCTGGAGGATTTCCGTGCGCGCGGCGGCGTCCACGGTGGAGTTGGCCTTGTCGATCAGCTCGTCGACCTGCGGGTCGCTCAGGACCGTCCAGTTCGTCGGGCCGATGGCCTTGGAGTGGAAGAGCGGGAGCCAGAACTGGCCCGCGTCCCGGTTCGTCTGCATACCCCAGGTGCTGATGATCATGTCCTGCTCCCGAGCGCCGACCTTCTCGTCGAAGACGCCGGATTCGAAGGCCTCGATCTCCACCTTGATCCCCACCTCGCCCAGCATGGACTGAATCACGGTCGCGCCGTTGATGCGGTCCTGCAAGTTGGTGATCCAGAGTTTGAGGCTTATTCCGTCGGGATAACCGGCCTCGGCGAGCAGGGCTTTGGCCTTGGCGGGGTCGTAGGGGTAGATTTTAGGCTCTTTCGGAGTGAACGTGCTCAGGGGCAGCACCGGGCCCTGGGGAAGGTCGGAGTTGCCCTGGTACACCACCTGGTCGTAGGCTTCTTTGTTGATCGCGTAATCGATGGCCAACCGCACGCGGGGGTCGTCCAAGGGTTTTTTCTGGGTGTTCATGCCCAGGTAGATCAGGTTCAGCCCCGGCGCTTTGACGACCCTCACCTTGGAGGAGGGCGCGTTCAGGCGGTCCTGGTCGTTGGGCGGGACGGCGTAAGTCATGTCCACCTTCCCCGTCTCCAGCGCGATCACCCGGCTGCTGTCGTCGGGCAGAATCCGAATGTTGAAGTTCTTGAAGTTGGGTTTCTTGCCGTAGTAGTCGTCGAAAGCCGTCAGCTCGATGCTCTCTCCCTTGACCCAGCTCTTGAACTTGAAGGGGCCGGTGCCCACGGGGTTCCTGAAATAGTCCTCCCCGCCTTCCTCCACCGCTTTTTTATTGTATATGCTGGCGTAGGGGTGCTTCATGGACTCCAGCCAACCGCCCACCGGGCCCACGGTCTTCACGATCAACGTGTGGTCGTCGATGATCTCGAAGCCGTTCAGGTCGATAAAGCGCCCCCTGGAGTTGGCGTAGGCCGACTTGGGGTCCGCGACGCGCTTCAGGGAGAACACCACGTCCTCGGCCGTGAAGGGCTCGCCGTTGTGAAACTTGACCCCTTTCCGAAGGTAAAACTTGTAGGTCTGAGGGTCCAGAATCTCCCAGCGCTCGGCCAGAACGGGAACCAGGGTTTTCGTCTTGCCGTCCACCGTCACCAGGGGCTCGTTGATGTGCTTGGTGACCGCGAAGGACATGGTGTCCACGGCCTGCTGCGGGTCCAGAGTCCGGGCGTCCCCCGGCAGCCCCAGCGTGAACGTCTCGAACGCGGCGGCCGAAGAGAGCCCCGGAGTCAGAACCACAAAGACCGATAGAGCAAACAGCGCCTTCAAAAAATTTTTCACGAACAAAGAACTTTTCACGAGAATCACTCCTTATAAATATAATAAAATCCGAAACACAATAAACTTGAGGATCTACCCTAAACACGCCCAAACACGCTCTAGGGCGCGACCCTCGAAAATCCCATCATTCCATATTCTATCTATATCTATATCCTCTCTATATCTATATCCTATTCCTGTTATTCTCGCTCCTCCGATCTCAGGGCGTCCAGCGTCGCCGCGGCGAGCACCTCCATGCCGACGGGGATCGCCCGGTCGTCCACGTAAAAATTGATCGAGTGGGTCGGACAGTGGGGGCCTCCCGGCGTGCGGACGCCCAGGCGGAAAAGAGCGCCCGGCGCTTTCTCCAAAAAATACGCGTAGTCCTCGCCGCCCATGGCCGGGGAGGGAAGCTCGACAACCCGTTTGACGGACTCGACGCCCCGGGCGGCCCGGCGGACGCGATCCACCCACTGCCGGTCCACGGCGGTGGGGATGATCTCCGGCTCTATTTCCACGGAGACGGTCGCGCGCAGCCCCCCGCCCACCTGCTCCGCGATCTCGCGCACCCGGCGGTGGAACAGCTCCTGAGTCGTCTTTCGGAGGTAGCGGATGCATCCCTCCAGAACCACGGGGCCGCCGATGTAGGAGTTCGAAATGCCCCCCTCGATGCGCCCGAAGGTGACGAGCGCGCAGTCCGTGGGGGCCAGCTCGCGGGAGCCCAGGGTTTGCAGGGTCGTCACGATGGTCGAGGCCGCGAGGATCGTGTCCACCCCGTAATGAGGGTAGCCGCCGTGCGCCTGTTTGCCCTCCACGGTGATCTTCAGGAGATCGACCCCGGCGGTCATGAAGTCGTCCCGGACCCCTATCTCGCCCACCTCGATGTCCGGCAGGGCATGGAGGGCCATCACTCCGTCCACATGGGGGTTTTCCATCACTCCGGCCTCGATGAACTCGGACGCGCCGCCCAACCGCTCCTCCCCGTGCTGGAAAAAGAACTTGACGCAGCCGGAAAAATGGCCTCGAAGCTCGGAGAGCAGCCGCGCCGTCCCCATCAGAATCGCCGTGTGGGAGTCGTGCCCGCAGCCGTGAAAGACCCCCGGCTTCTTGGAGGCGTAGGGAACCCCCGACTGCTCCTGTATGGGGAGCGCGTCGATGTCCGCCCTCAGCCCCACGCACCGGCCCGGCCCCTCGGCCGTGCCCTTCACCTGGGCGCAGAGCCCGGTCCCGCTCCTGCCGATCCGGCGAGGAGCGTCGATCCCGGACTCTCTCAGCACTTCTTCTATCAGGGCGGAGGTGTCTTTTTCCTCGAAACTCAGCTCCGGATTCTCGTGGATCCTGTGACGCCAAGCGACGACGTCGGGCGTAATCTCCCGGACCCTCCGCGCCAGTATTTTTCTGAGCTCGTCCATGCTTATAACCATTCCTTTCGGTATTTTCGCTCACGCGAAATGACAGGCGGCGAAGTGGCCCGGTTTGACCTCCGACAGCAAAGGGCTTTCCAGGGTACATCGCTCTCCGCGTCGGACGCAGCGGGGAGCGAAGCGGCATCCCGGAGGCGGGTCCACCGGGCTGGGCACGTCGCCCTCCAGGATGACGCGCTTTTTCTCCCGGTCCAGGTCGACGGTGGGAACCGCGGAGAGAAGGGCCTGGGTGTAGGGGTGCAGGGGGTCCTGGAAAAGAACCCTGTTGCCGGACCGCTCCACGACCTGCCCCAGGTACATCACGGCCACCTCGTCCGAGACGTAGCGCACGACGCTCAAATTGTGCGAGATGAAAAGATAGGTGTACCCGTACTCCTTTTTCAGGTCGCCGAGCAGGTTCAAGATCTGGGCCTGGATGCAGACGTCCAGCGCCGAGACGGGCTCGTCCAGAACGATGAAGTCGGGGTTCAGCGCCAAGGCGCGGGCGACCCCGATGCGCTGCCGACGGCCCCCGTCGAGTTCGTGGGGGAACGAGGTCACCAGCCGCTCCGCCAGCCCCACCGTGTCCATCAGCTCCATGACTCGGGCCCCCACCTCTCTTCGTCCGCGGCATACCCTGTTGATCAGAAGGGGCTCCGCGATGAGCTGAAAGACGGACATCCGGGGGTTCAGCGACGAAAAGGGGTCCTGGAAAACGATCTGCGCGTCCCGGCGAAAACCGCTTTTCCCTTTTTCGTCGAGGGCGAAAACGTTCGAGCCCTTGAAGAAAACCTCTCCCGCCGTGGCCTCCAGAAGCCCGATAACCAGCCGCCCCAGTGTGGATTTTCCGCATCCGGATTCACCCACCAGCCCCAGGGTCCGCCCCTTGGAGATCGTCAGCGAAACGTCGTCGACCGCGTGCAGGATGCCTTGGTGCACCTTGAAGTACTTCTTCAGGTTCCGCACGTCCAAAAGAACTTCCCGTTCGCTCATTGCCCGTCGCCCCGATTTGCCGCGTTCCGGTCTTGCATCGGAAAATGACAGTCCACGAAGTGTCCGGGCTCGTGCTCCCTCATCCCGCAGCTTCTCTCGCGGCAGAGGTCGCGAACGTTGGGGCAGCGGGGAGAAAAGCTGCAGCCCTTCGGCAGGTCCGTGGGGTCCGGCGTCAGGCCGGAAATCACCGCGAGCTTCTCGTCCGGGTCGGCGTCCAGCCGGGGAACGGCGTCGAACAGGCCCTGGGTGTAGGGATGCAGGGGCTTTTTGTAGAGCTTCCGAAGATCCGCGGCCTCCACCAGCCGTCCCGCGTACATGATCGCCACCTCGTCGCAGATCTCGGCGACGACGCCCAGGTCGTGGGTGATCAGCAACAGCGAGGTGCGGACCTCGCTCTGGAGCTTCTTGATCAGGTCGATCACCTGGGCCTGAATCGTCACGTCCAGCGCGGTGGTCGGCTCGTCGGCGATGAGGAGGCTCGGCTCGCAGGCCAAGGCGATGGCGATCCCCACCCTTTGGCGCATTCCGCCGGAGAGCTGGTGCGGGTAGTCTTTTCCCCGCTCGGGGCGAATTCCCACCAGCGTGAGCATCTCACGGGCCCGTTCCCGAGCCCCCGCCCCGGCCGAGTGGAGCGAGACCATCTCCATGATCTGCTCCTCCACGGTCATGATGGGGTTGAGGGAACTCATGGGGTCCTGAAAAATCATGGCGATCTTGCCGCCGCGAAGGGCGCGCTTTTCCGGTTCCGTCATCTTCATGACGTCCTGCCCCTCGAAAAATATCTCGCCGGTCATCTCCCCCGGCGGCGATTGAATCAACTGAAGCGCGGCCAGAGCGGCGGTCGTCTTTCCCGCGCCGGTCTCCCCGACGAACCCCAGGGACTTGCCCCTCCGAAGCGACAGATTCAGGCCGTTGACCGCGTGCACGACCCCGGCGTCGGTGCGGAAGCGCACGAAAAGATCTCGAATGTCGAGCAAAGGCGCGGAAACAGGAGCGGCGTCCATGGCTGAGTCCCCTTCCCTATCGTTTCTGTTTGGGGTCGAGGGCGTCTCTCAGCCCGTCTCCGACGCAGTTCAGGGCGACGATCGTGATCATGATCGCCAACCCCGGAAAGACGCTCAGGTAGGCGTTGCCTCTAAGGTAGGGGCGCGCGGCGGAGAGCATCCCTCCCCATTCCGGGTAAGGCGGCTGGACCCCCAAGCCGAGAAAACTCAAAGTGGCCGCGAACAAAATGGCGTTCGCCACGTTGATGGTCGCCTGGACGATCAGGGGCGCCATGCAGTTCGGCATGATGTAGAGCAGGATGACGCGCGTGTGACTGGCCCCCATGGCCCGGGCCGCCTCGATGAACTCGGTGTTTTTGACGGACAGCACCGAGGCCCTCATCAGCCGGGCGAAACGGGGAATGGCGGTGATGCCCACGGCGATCATCAAGTTGAAGAGTCCGGGCCCCAGCACGGAGGAGATGACGATCGCCAGCAAAATCGTGGGGATCGCCAGCTGCACGTCCATGATCCGCATCAGCAGGTTGTCGACCGCGCCTCCGAAGTAGCCCGCGACGGCCCCGATCGTCCCCCCCGCCGCCAGCGCGATGGAGACGGCGATGAACCCCACCTGCAGGGAGACCCGTGACCCGTAGATCAGGCGCGAGAGCACATCCCGCCCGAACTCGTCCGTACCCAAAAGATGCCTTGCGGAGGGCGGCTTGCGGATCATCGCGTAGTCCTGGGTCGCGTAGCCGTAGGGCGCGATCCGCTCCGCGAAGACGGCCGCGAGGATCAAAACCAGGATCACGGCGAGCCCGATCATGGCCAGATAGTTTCTGCGCAACCGGATGAAGGTGTAGCGCCACAGCGAGTTGCCCCTCGCGAAACCGCTTTTTGCGACGACCTTGTCCATGAGCGACCTCCCTATTTCACGTGAATTCGGGGATCGACGAAGGCGTAGAGAATATCCACCGCCAGGTTCACCAGACAGAACGCGACGGAGATGAAAAGAACGCCCCCCTGAATGATCGGGTAGTCCCGCATGTTGATGGCCTCGATCATCAGACGCCCCACCCCGGAGATGGAGAAGATCGCCTCCGTGATCAGGGAGCCCCCCAGAAGCAGGCCGAACTGCATGCTGATGATGGTCAAGATCGGAATCATGGCGTTGGGGAGCGCATGACGCAGAATGACGACGCGCTCCTTTTGCCCTTTGGCCCGGGCGGTGCGGACGTAGTCCGTCCGAATGACCTCCAACATGCTGGAGCGCGTGATGCGGGCGATGATGGCGATGGTGGAGCCCGAGAGGGTCACCACCGGCAGCACCATCTCGCTGGGGGTGCTGAAGCCCATGGAGGGCAGCCATTCCAGATGCACGGAGAAGGCCAGGATAAGGAGCAGCCCCGTCCAGAACGTGGGCATGGAGACGCCCAAAAGCGTGACGAGCGTCGTGAGGCTGTCGAGAAGCGAGTATTGGCGCATGGCGCAGACGACGCCCAGGGGAATTCCCACCAAGGTGCTGAAGGCTACGGCCCAGAAGGCCAGCTTCATCGTCGTCGGGATGCGCGTCGAAAGCTCGTAGGAGACGGGGCTCTTCATGATGTAGGAATACCCCAGGTCCGCGTGAACCACGGCCCTGTAGATGTAGCGCCCCAACTGGACGACGAAGGGGTCGTCCAAACCGTGCTCCGCGCGGAACGCCGCGATGGCCTCGCGGGTCGCCTCCTGTCCCAGGGCGATATGGGCCGGGTCCCCCGGCGTGAAGTAGAGGATCGTGAAAAGAACGGCCGTCACGCACAAGATAACCGGGATCAACAGAAGAATTCTTCGGACGATGTACTTCAACAAACGCGCTTTCCCCCTCATTCCTCTCATATTCCCCTCATGCCTGAGAGTTCGAAGTTCTCAAATTCTCAAATTCTCAAACTTGAAAATTCCGCTATTAGTTTATCACACAGTATCTTGATTGATATTACGAGGGCATTGTTTTACAAGAGCATTGTTTAAACAATAAATTGCGCAAATAGAGGTAAAACGGCCTTATTTACCCGATAGCGCTGGGGTATAATGACTCGATAGTTCGTAGGGAAGTGAGGTTTGTTTTGGCTAAAGAAGATCCGGTTCGTTACGTTTGCGTCAACTGTGGATTCTCGACCATTACGCGGACGGGGAAATGCGCGTCGTGCGGTCAGTGGGGCACGCTGGAAGCGGAGGAGCCTGCGGTTTCCCGTTCCGATAAATCCGCCGGCGTCAAAGTCGAGGTCGTCAGCTCCGTCTCCGTCACTCCGCCTAAGCGGTTGTCGTCGGGAGTCGACGAGGTGGACCGCGTTTTGGGCGGCGGACTGGTCCCGGGAGGGGTCGTCTTGATCGGCGGGCAACCGGGCATCGGCAAATCGACGCTGCTCCTGCAGGTCGGCGGGCAGGTGGCTTCGCGAGGGGTCTCCGTGCTCTACATTTCGGGAGAGGAATCGGCGGCGCAGGTGGCGCTTCGAGCGGCGCGCCTGGGGGTGTCGTCGGAAAAACTGCTTTTGTACTGCAGCGGAAATCTGGAAGAGGCCCTCTTCAACGTGACGTCCCAAAAGGTCGGCCTTTTCATTCTGGACAGCGTGCAGGCGGTGAGAGCGCCGGACGAGACCGGGTGGCCGGGAACGCCGAACCAGGTGCGCGCCGTTGCGCAGTTGACCGTGGACACGGCGCGCGCCGCCAACGTCCCCGCCGTTTTGGTGGGACACATAACCAAGGACGGAAGACTCGCCGGCCCCATGCTCCTGGAGCACATGGTGGATACGGTGTTGACCTTCTCGGGCGAGGGCTATTCCTCATACCGTATGTTGCGCGCGATGAAAAACCGCTACGGGAACACGGACGAGCTGGGGATCTTCGAGATGAGGGAAGATGGACTCGCGGCGGTGGAGGACAAAAGCGGGCTCTACTGGAACCGGTCGGACGCCGCCGTGCCGGGCGTGGCGATGACCGTCGCGATGGAGGGCTCGACTCCTCTCGTCGCCGAAATACAGACATTGGCCAGCCCCACGGCCTTTCCTTACCCCAAACGCACGTCGCGGGGCATCGAGTTGAATCGTTTCCAATTGTTGGCGGCCGTCTTGGAAAAACGGGCCGGCATTCCCTGCGGCGCTTGCGATCTCTACTTGAACGTGGCCGGGGGGCTCTCGATTCAGGACCCGTCCGCCGACCTGGCGGCGTGCGTTTCCCTGGCCTCCGCTTTACGGGACAAACCGGTGCGGGGAGACTGCTGTTATCTGGGCGAGGTGGGGCTCGCCGGAGAGGTGCGCCCGGTGGCGCGCGTCGCGGCGCGGTTGAAAGAGGCGGAGCGATTGGGCCTGAAGCGCGCGGTCGTCAGCGGCAAAGAACGAGGCGAGTTTTGGGGACCGAAGAATTCCCTCCACATGGAAATTCGACGCGTGAACAACCTGAGCGACGCTTTAAACGACGTGTTGTGAGGGCTTCGAGTCGCGTTGATGATAATTTATTAGAGGATAATTTAAATGGGGTCAGGGGACTCGTCCCCTGCGGGGTGTGGGGCGAAGCCCCGCGGTTTTGCTTACGTCGTTGACATTATATAAAATGCAAATTTTTATAAAATACAAACATAGGAGGAAACAATCATGCGTTACTTTATTTGCGCGTTTTTGGCGTTGGCGGTGATGGGGCTTAGAGCCACAAGCGCCATGGGGGGCGAATCGGGCGCGGGCGTCGAGGCTTACAAGATCGGCGACGCCTCCGTCTGGGCCGTTGCCGATTCGATGGGGGATAGGGACATGAACGTCTTCGCGGACGCCGATCCCGCTTTGCTGCAACAGTACGCCCCATCGGGAAAAAGCCCCTCGGCCATCATGACTTTCGCCGTCAAACTCGGCCAAGAGGTCATCCTGATCGACACGGGGCTTGGGGAGCCCTCGGGGGACCGGGCGAGCGGGCTCCTCTCCGGGCTGTCCCAGATCGGGATCTCCCCGGAGAGCGTGACGTTGATTCTCGTCACCCACATGCACGCCGATCACATCGGTGGGCTGGAAAGAGAGGGGCAAAAGGTTTTCCCGTCGGCGCGCGTGATCCTCGGGCGCGTCGAGCGCGATTTCTGGCTTGGAGAGAAGTCGATGGAGCAGTTTCCGGACCGTAAGGCCAATTTCGAAATGGCGCGCCGCGTCGCGGATTTGTACGGCGACGCGGTGGAGGCCCTCGACTTCGACGCGGAGGCGACCCCCGGGATCCGAATCCTCGACGCTCGGGGGCATACTCCGGGACACTCGGCTTTTCTGCTGGAGTCCGGGGGCGAAAAGCTGCTTTTCTGGGGCGACCTCGTTCACGCGGCCGCCTTGCAGTTCCCGAGGCCCGACATCAATGCCCGGTACGACATGATGCCCCTGGAGGCGTCGGCGGCCCGCGCGCGTTTCATGGAAATGGCCGCCGCGGAGAACCTTCCCATAGCGGGGATGCACCTGCCCTTCCCCGGCGTCGGACGGGTGGAAAAGACCGGCAATAGCTCTTACGTCTATAAACCCGGCTTGTAGGCTTTCGAGGAGGAATCGAAATGAGACGCGTCGATACGGCAATCGGAACACTGTTTCTGGCGTTGTTGTTATTTTGCGGTGCGGCGCACGCCGAGGCTCCGGGCAAGACAATCGTAGCGCCCCTGTCCGGCACGGTCGGCGTCCAGATGGAGCAGTTCGTCGCGAAGGTCGTCCAACGGGCGAAGGACGAGAAGGCCGGTTTGATCGTTTTCAAACTGGACACTCCGGGCGGTTTGGTCGAGGCCACGCGCGGCATCACCCAGTCCATTCTGGCCTCCGAGGTTCCCGTGGCGATATGGGTTCCGCCGGGAGCGCGCGCCGCCTCGGCGGGGGCCTTCATGATGCAAGCCGCGCACATCGCCGCGATGGCCTCCGGCTCGAACCTGGGGGCGGCGCACCCCGTCGTGGCCTCCGGCGGGGACGTCCCCGAGGGCGACATGAAGAAAAAAGTCCTCAACGACCTGACGACGCAGATGCGCGCCCTGGCGCAAAAACGCGGGCGCAACCAGGAGGTCGCTCAACAGATGGTCTTGGAGAGCCTTTCTTTGACCGCTCACGAGGCCCTCGAGGAGCACGTCATCGATATCGTCGTCGACGATTTGTACTCGCTGATCGCGGCCGCCCGCGGCCGTTCCGTCATGGACGACGGGCAGAGGGCGACGGTGTCCGTTTCGGACGTGGTCGAGACCATAGAGATGAATATGCAGGAACAACTGGTCCAATTTCTGTCCAGCCCCGACATCGCCTACCTTTTGCTGACCGGGGGCCTGCTCGCCATCTTTTACGAGATCGTGACCCCCGGCGGGTTCGTTTTGGGAACGACGGGCGCGATCATGCTGCTTCTGGGCGGGATCGGCCTCAAAATGCTGCCCTTCAACTGGGCGGGAATCGCGCTGGTCGGCGCGGGCGTCATCGTGATGGGGATCGACCTTCTGGTGGGCGGGGGCGGGATCTTGAGCCTTTTGGGCATCGCCGTGCTGGCCGCGGGGGGGGTGTTTCTGTTTCAAGCGCCGGGCGGCGAACTCCTGAGCGTCTCGGTGGGCATGATTTCAGGAATGGCGGCCGGCCTAGGGCTCTGTTTCGCGCTCTTCGCCCTTATGGTCACCAAGAGTTTGCGCGCCAAGGTCGCCACCGGCTGGGAAGGGCTTATCGGCCTAGACGTCGACGTCACGGAGGACCTGGATCCCGAGGGAATGGTCAAGTGTCACGGCGAGGTCTGGAGGGCGAGAACCAGCGCGGAGCCCCTGCGAAAAGGGGAACCCGCCGCGGTGGTCGCCGCGGAAGGCATCACTCTGGTCGTAGGCCCCAAGAAACCATGAACCTGACGATACTCGGAGCGGGCAGCTTCGGGACCGCCATGTCGAACCACGCGGCGAGGCTCGGGCACGAAGTCCGGCTGTGGTGCCGCGGCGCGGCGCAGGCGGAGGCGATCAACTCGAAACGGATAAACCCCCGCTACTTGAAGGGCTGCGAGCTGCACGAGAAGGTCCGGGCCGAGGCGAACCTGGAAAGGGCCGTCGCCTTTGGAGAAAAGATCATCCTAGCGGTGCCGACTCAGAGCCTGCGGGACGTCCTGGAGCGCTTGACGGCTTTGAATTGCAATTCGGATTTAAATTCGCAGCCGGCCGGCAAAAAAATTTTGAGCCTCGCCAAAGGGATCGAGATCGCCTCCGGGAAATTGCCGCATCAAATCGCGGAGGCGCTGCTGCCGGGAGTTTCCTATAGCGCGCTTTCGGGGCCCAGCCACTCCGAGGAAGTCGTCCGGGACCTGCCCACCGCGGTCGTGATCGCTTCCCGATCCCACCAGACCGCGCAAGAATGGCAGAAGGCTTTGAACAGCTCTCATTTCCGCATCTACACCAGCGACGACCTGGTGGGCGTCGAGCTGGGCGGCGCCGTCAAAAACGTCATCGCCATCGCGGTGGGGATCTCCCAATCCCTGAACTTTGGGGACAACGCGAAGGCGGCGCTCGCCACGCGCGGGCTGGCGGAAATCGCGAAGCTGGGCGCGACCCTAGGGATCGCGCCCTTGACCTTGGCGGGTTTGGCCGGGACGGGCGACCTGATGGTCACCTGTTACAGCCACCACTCCCGCAACCTCCGCTTCGGGCTCGCGATAGGGCGAGGACTCAGCGTGGAGGAGGCGACCTCGGAGATCGGCCAGGTCGTCGAGGGCGCTCACACCGTCAAGGCGCTGGTGGGTTACGCGCGAAAGGCCGGCATCGAACTGCCCCTGGCCGAGGGCGTTCACGCGGTCCTCTACGAGGGAGCCTCCATCGAGCAGACTCTGGAGAAGCTGTTTTTTCGCGAACCGAAACCGGAATTGGATTAAAGCTTGGATTGAAGCTCAGGGGGGCGGAGCTCGCTAGACCCTTCGGGTTCGAGCTGGCCCCCCCGAGACCCCCCGAAACTCACGGGGGCAGAGCGTTTGAGCTGGCCCCGAGCCCCCGATAAGGGCTTAGGGTTTCAACCCAGCCAGCGGACTTTGTATTTTTTTAGAAAACCCACGGGGTTGTAGGACTCTTTAGCCTGTCGTATCCCGGCGGAGCCCATATCCTGCTCGCGGTTCACGACGTCGAAGCCGGGCGTGTTGGCCAAGAACATCTGGTTGATGGCCTGATACACTCCCTTGTAGCTGTCCAAGCCCTTTTCGAAATGGATGACCACCGTGCCGTCGCCCAGGTCCTCGGCGACGGTGTAGGCGATCGTTTTGCCCTCCACGGAAAGCGAGCCGCCCAAAATGCCCGGCAGGTTCTTCCACTGGTCCAGCACTCGGGCGATGGCGATGTTCTCGGCGATCAGGCCCGGAGATTCTTCGCAGCCGCGCCACTCGCACCACTCCTGTTGCATGTCGCGTATGACGTCGAGCCGTTTTTCGCAGATCGGGGCGTAGGCGTAGTCGTAAAGTTTCTGAAACTGGGTCAGCAGGTTTTTTTTCTTGTGCATCTTGTTGCCCGACAACGAGACCAATTTTTTGTAATCGTAGAGGTATTCCCACTCGGAACGCTGCTCCTCCACCAGAACGCGCCCTTGGAGCTGTTCTTGCCATATATCCGTCAGAGCCTGAGGGGTGCGCTCGAACACCGTGCCGGGGGCGGCGGCCTTATCCAGGACCTTCGCCCAGTCGGAGCGGTTCCAGTTTCCCACGGGCGCCCAACGGACGGACTGGGGCCCGCCGGTCAGGCGCAGCCAACAGAGGTTCTCGTCGAACGCCCACTCGTACCGCCGCTCTTCCGACCATCCCCATATATTGATGAAGGAGTAATCCGAGGCTTTTTCGCCGCAAAGCGAAAAAAGCGCGGAGTACTCCTCTCTGCGGTCCATCGAAAGCGGAGCGAATTTCAACTCCGAACGGGGGCGGTGGTCGGGAATGAGATCGGAAGGACAACAAATGTCGAACTCGATGTCGTGCTCCACGTGCGACGCGATATCGCATTTAACGCTATCATGCATTTTTAAGACTCCCTTGCTTTTGTACACTCGTAAACGAACGCGGGGGGGACGTTGCGTAAAACGAAGGATATTTTTACGTTCGCGAAACGTTTTTCGAAATAAGGCTTCATGTGTGTGGAGTATTGATAGGCGATCAATTTCCCGCCGGGCTTCAGCGTTTTGTCGAGAACATCCAGAATGGCGGCCGTCACGCGCGGCGGCAAAACGGCAAACGGCAGGCTGGACACCACGCAGTCCAACTGCCGGATATTCCGGTCGCGCATGATTTGCGGCAGTTCTTGAGCGTCGCCGTACACCGCGACGCCCAGATGTTCGGCCTCGATCAGGGCTTTCAGAGCCGGGTCGATCTCGAAAACCAATAAATTTTCTCCCCGCCCCAATTTGGAGACGATGGCCCGCGTAAACACTCCCGTTCCCGCGCCCAGTTCCGCCATGCACCGTACGTCGTTCCATTCGATTTTGTCCATCATCGCCCTCGTCAGATAAGGAGAGCTGGGCATGACGCTGCCCACCTGACGGGGAGCGCCGACAAAGCGGCGCAGAAAAATCACCCCTTCATTCACCCGAGAGGTCAATATCTTGCCCTGCTTCCGCAACTTTTTATATGATATCAATTGACTGACAACCTCCAATTCTATTTAAGTCCAGGGGGGCAGGGCCCACTCGGCCCCTTCGGGATCCTGATGAAGAAACTAAGCGACTCGCACAGCTCCTTCGTCGCTGGTTCGCTGCTGATCGCCGGCCCCCGATGCTCTGCTTTGGGCACGTGGGGCAAGTGAGGCTTGAACGGGTACAATTATACCTTATTACGGGAGGGGCAAAACTCCGCGGCCCATTGTGCATAAGATGTGCATAACTTTATGGAATTTTCTTTTGAAGAGGGCTATTATTGCCTACGTAAATTTAGGGTATATAATTAAGTAAAATCTGTTTCGGTTATAATTTGCTCATAGGGAATCCGCTTCCGGCCTGCCTGTTTTTGCTTCTCGGGCTCGTGTTGTCGTCCTAATTATTTTATTAAAACCATTTGGACGAAGCGCCCGCACAGCCGAAAGGAGAGTGTGTTTTTTGGTTTTACGTTTGAGAACCTACAGCGTATGGAGCGCGGTTTTTGTTTTCTGTCTTTTTTCCAACGCCTTTGCCGAAGAAGCGCCTCAACCCCCCGACTTGGCTTCAATCCCTCCCCTGCCGTCCCTACAAGTTTTCGGAACCCCCAGCCCGCCCAAAATCGACCAAGACATCGTCGGCGTCATGCCCGACATGACGTTTTGGCGGAAAAGCGCCCCCGCCGTCCCCAAAGCGATCCCTGTGGACCCCGATAAATACGGCGCTTTGGCGTGGCCGGTACGCGGCAAAGTATCCTCCGGTTACGGCCTACGCGGCACGGGGCTCCGTAAGCGGATGCACAAGGGGATCGATATTCCCGTCCCGGAAGGGACGCCGGTACAAGCCGCGTCGGCGGGCGTCGTCGCGAAGGCCCAGGAGTTCAACGGGTATGGACAGACCATCATTCTGGACCACGGCAACGGCACCCAAACCCTTTACGCTCATTGCTCCGACTTGGCGGTGAAACAGGGCGAGCACGTGGACCAGGGGCAGGTTATCGCCTACGCGGGAAGCACGGGACGCGCCACGACCTCGCACGTTCACTTCGGCGTCATGGTGGAAGGGGCATTTCGAGATCCAAGAGCGCTTCTCAGCGA
>JAISQE010000110.1 GCA_031274425.1 Synergistaceae bacterium
GTGAGCGTTGAAATGGTCGTGACAGGCTGGTCATAGCCGCAGCAGTCGCAAAGTACGGAAATGGAGTACTCACGCTGGGCATGACAGGGCCGGAACCATCTGACGGCCCTGCCGCCGTCAGGACAGCGAGGGCGGTTTTTACTGGCCCGTCAATTGTCTTGGGCGGCATCATCAGACGGTACCGAATCGACGCTATCCTTCTGAAAGCGTTCGGCGAGGACGCCGCCTGCGATATCCTTGCCCTGCCACGCCAAGGCGTCCGACCTGCTCACCGCTACGGCGGCAAGGTCCTGGGCATCTACGTCCAAACCCCGGACTTAAAGTAGAGCTTCGGGGGGCTCGGGGGGCCAGCGATAAGCAGCGAACCGATGAACGAAGTGGGTTGAGTCGCTTAGAGCGGGCTCTGCCCCCTGAGTTTTCAATCTGGATCAATTACGTCGAATATCCTGGACAAGCGACGCCGCGACGATGTAAAATTACGCGATGAATTCGGCGGTAATTTTTACGCGAGACAAAGGGCGCGAAGTCCTTAAATTTTAAGCGAAGCGCGAGGAGGTATTTTCATGGATTGGGCTAGAGCGGCGGCGTCGACGGTGGTTTGCGAGGAAAAGGGCACGACGTTGCGCGATATCGTGCAGGGCATCATGGACGGGGCGGAGACCCCCGACACGGTCATGGAGCTTCTGGGCATCGAAAACGAGGACAAAGGCGCGGAAAGCATTCCCGACATCATGGAGGTTTTCGTTCCCGTGGTCAACGCCTGGAAAAACGGCGCGTGCGGCGGCGGCTGCGCAAGCTGCGGCGGCGGTTGCGCTTATTGATTATTGACCTAAAACAAAAGGCCAAGCGCCTCTAAACGCGACAAAGCCCACCCAAAGATCGAAGGGTGGGCTTTGTCGCGTTTTTATTTTTGTTTCAATTTTTATCTTATCTCAATACCCCACAGCCGCTCCGTTGCGCCGGGAGTCCGCGCCGCCGATGATCTTGCCGTTTTTCAGCATGATGCCCTGGGCCCCTCCGAAATACAGGTCCTTCGGGCGCGGGTCCAGGTCGTGTCCGCGCAGCTTCAGGACGTCCAGCGCGGCTTCGTCGACCCCTGCCTCGATCATCAGCTTCCCGGCCTTGCCGCCGCTGACGCTGTTGAAGAGGCGCGGGGCCTCTATGGCCTCGTCCATGCTCATGCCGAAGTCCACCGCGTTCATGATGATCTGCGCCACGGCTAGGATAATGCGGGTCGCTCCGGGGGAGCCCAAGGCCATGAAGGGTTTCCCCTCCGGGTCCAGCACCAGCGTGGGGGTCATCGAGGAAAGGGGGCGCTTGCCGGGCTCGGGCGCGTTCACGCTCGCCGGGTCGGTGGAGAAGTCGTCCATCTCGTCGTTCAGCATGAAACCGTACTCGGGGACGAAGACCCCGCTGCCGAAGAAATAGTTGATGGTCCAGGTCCAGCCCACCATGTTGCCCTCCTTGTCCAGAACGGAGAAGTGCGTCGTGGACTGGTGCGCGTTGTGCTCTCCGGCGGGAGCGTAGGACTGTTTCTCCCCGCTCTGGAAGGCGAAGGGATCGCCGTAGGAAATCTCGGTCTTCGCTTTCTCCCCGATGCCGTCGGCCAGGGTTTTCGCGTACTCCTTGGAGGTCAGGCCCTGCAGGGGAACGTTGGCGAAAGCCGTGTCCGCCATGTACCGGGAGCGGTCCGCGAACATCATCTTGCTGGTCTCCGCCAGGTGATGCAGGAAGTTCTCGCTGTTATGCCCCCAGTCTTGGACGGGGAAGTTCTCCATGACGTTCAAAATCTGGACGATGTGGGTTCCGGCGCTGGACGCGGGAGGAGGCGCGACGACCTGGTATCCCCGGTAGGTTCCCTTGACGGGGGTGCGCTGCTCGATCTTGTAGTTCGCCAGGTCCTCCATCGTCATCTTGCCCCCAGCTTTGACGACGGCGGCGACGACCGCCTCGCCGATGGGGCCCTTGTAAAACTCGGCGGGCCCTTTTTCCGCCAACAGCCGGAAGGTCGCCCCAAGTTTGGGCTGCTGCAGCAATTTCCCTTCCTCCAGGGGCAGCCCGTCCGGCGTGTAGGAGGTCCCGTCGGGATTGTAGGCGCTGATCTTCTCGAAGTTGTCTTTCACCATGGAGACCAGGAGCGCGTCCGCCGGAAAGCCCTTCTCCGCCAGCTCGATGGCGGGGGCCGCGACCTCGGCGAAGGTCATCGTGCCGTATTTTTCCAGCATGGTGAAAAGCCCCGCCACGGAGCCGGGGACGCCGATGGACTTCCCGCCCTCCACGGACCATTTCTCCTTTTGGGACTGTTCGGAGGAGAAAAGGTCCTTCGTCGCCGAGGCCGGGGCGACCTCGCGGAAGTCCCAACAATAGATCTCCCCATTTTTCAGCCGGACGGTGGCGAACCCGCCTCCGCCGATGCCGGACGCGTTCGGCTCCACCACGTTCAGGGCCAGTGCCGTAGCCACCGCCGCGTCCACGGCGTTTCCGCCCTTTTTCAGAATAGCGACCCCCGCCTCCGAGGCCAGCCGATTCGCCGCGGCGACCATGCCGTTCTCGGCGACCACGTCCTCGAACACTATAGGGGCGTTCGCCGCCAGGGCGTAAGGCGCGGAAACGCCCATGCCCATTCCAAGGGACAACATCACAACAACCGCCATCAATTTCATCGCTCGATTCCTCCTTGATTTTAGAGCCGCGACTTTAGAGCCGTCGGCTCTTTTGGGGTAAACGTTCGGTTTTCAGTTGGGTTTCCCGTTCGATTCTCGGTTGGGTTTTCGGAGATACGCGCCCACTCCTTTCTCGACGATCTCGCCGTAGCCGGGCATGTTCTCGACGGATACGCCGTTCGGTTCGTCAAACAGCGACAGCGTCTCCAGAAAAACGTTGATCGCGGTCACGTGCCGTGCCACCCTCTGCTCCAGCGGCTTTCCGTTTTCATCGTAAGGCACGAACAGCCGGCCGAGCCCGGCCGCCTTGAGGTAGGCTTTGTCGCGCCCGCTCAGGGCGAGCGCCTCGTCCGTCCGTCCGCGCAGACGGCCTTGACTGGGGTTGGCGCTTTCCATCAGAATGGGCATCGTCTCGGTGAAGTCCCCCCACTCCCTGTGGCTCAGGCCGTGAAGGTTTTTGGGCGACGGTTCGAGGCGCATGTCTATTCCCTGCCCTATCAGCTCCATCGTGGCGGCCGCGGCCAGCTCCAGGCTTCGCTCGTGAGCGACGATCGCCTCCACCACCGGGTACTCCGGGGACGCCTCGTGCAGGTCGAAGGCGAGAGTGATCCTCTCCCCGCGCAGCAGCTCCATGATGCCGTAGGCGAGCCGCTCCACGGGCGTGCCCTCCGGGTCTCCGGGGTACGCGCGGTTCAGGTTCTTGCTCTCGTTTCCGGCCAGCTCCTGCCCCGAGGACTTGTGGATGTAGATATCCGGCGTGGGCCACATGACGACGGGGCTCGTGTCCCGTGAGCCGTAGCGGAACGTACGTACGGACCCGTCGAGGACGGCGAAACGGATCCGATTCGGGGACGCCTCCTGCGCCAAGGTGTTGGCGAACCCGCTGGCGTTGGCGAAGGGGATGACGAAGAGCCGCCCTCTCGCGACGCGCGCGTTTTCCAGAAAGAGCGCCGCCGAGACGTATCCAGACGGCTCGTTCGGATGGGTGCCCCCGAGTATCAGGACGCTGCCCCCAGGCTCGGGCCCCTCCTGCACGAAGACCGGCGTGTCCATTGGATGACCTTTCAGCCCGCCGAAGTAGTCGGAGAGCATCTTCTTCTGGAACCCTTCCGCCGGGAAGACGGCGTCCATCTCGGCGTTGCCCGCAAACTCGCGCCCGGCGACGACGCAAACCCCCAGGGCCAGGGCCAGAAGCGCCGTGGCCGTGATCTTGTTGCCCTTGAAGTCGAAATTCATCTCGAACCCCTTGCCCTTTATTTGATCATGAAAAGCCTGAGCAGAAGCGGAACGACCACCAACGCCGCGGTCGCCTGTTTCCAGAAGTTCTTCTCCTCGTAACAGCAACGGACGGTCAGAAGCAGAACCAGCGCCAGAATTCCTCTGTAAACCAAAGTGATGACACCCATGATATCTAGATACCTCCGAAATTGAAAACTCAGGGGGGCAGAGCTTGCTCCACCCCTGCGGGGTTCTCGCTGGCCCCCCTGAAACCCCTTATTGAAAGCTCAGGGGGACTGGGTTAGCGCAGGAGGGCGGCTAGGGGGTTCGCCAGCAGGATGACGGCGATGCCCCACAGGGCGATGGCCAGCGAGGGGATCAGGCAGTGCTTGAGGACCGCGAAGTAGTTCTTCACTCCGGTCACCTGAGCGGCGAATATGCCCGCCAGCGCGGTGGGGGGCACCAGGTCCCCCAGCCCGGAGATCAAGGCCAGGCCCGTGGCCACCAAGATCTGGTCGCGGCTCAGGAGCGCCAGGATGAACGGGACGCCCAACACGGAGGCCGCGCCGAAGGAGGATATGGCCCCGAACGCGGGAATCGTCGTCGCTATGCTCACGTAGAGCAGCCAAGAGGGTATCGCGAGGGCCGAGACCACGACAAACCCCCGCACCCCGGTGAGCGTCATGATCTGGACGAACATGCCGACCCCCATCAGGATCCCCAGGACCGGGATCGCGTCTCGGACCGCGTCCGTCGCCGACTCGAGCGCATTCCATCGCCTGCCGGCGAGGAAGGCGGACGCCGACGCCAGAAGAAACTGCAACGGCATCCCCAGGGACGGAAAAACGCCGGGCAGGGTCTGCTCGCCGAGCATCAGAACGATGAGGACGACGAAGGGCAGAAAGAGCCTGGCGGTCAAGGGAACTTCCTCCATACGCGCGAGTTCCCGCTCGAGCTCGCGCTCCAGTTCCGGATCCGCCGCGCTGTTTCTCCTCAGGTGGGGAAGCGCCAGGATCGCGATGACCAGAAGGGCCACGGGGACCGTGGCGATCAGCAGCGGCACGGCGAACCCCACGTAGGGCATGTCGATGCCGCCTCCGATGATCATCACCGGGATGTTGATCGGGGGGGCGACCATGCCCAGCACGGCGCCCAGGGCGATGAACGCCGCGGTCTTCTCGGAGGGCACGCCGAGCTTCATCAGCACGGGGGCCACCAGCGCCCCGGTGGTGAGGCAACAGGCCGTCGACGATCCCGTCAACATGCCGGGCAGCATGATCAGAAACATGACCCCGCACGCCAGCGGAAACGGCGATCTGCGGAAACGCCTTATGATCCAGGCTGCCACCGCGTCCATGAGCCCTATAGACTGGACGGCGTTCATGAAAATCATGGCGGTCGCGATGATGAGTATCGTGTCGATGTACCCGAACATCCCCTCCACCAGGTGCCGCAGAGGCAAGCCGAACCCGGCCAGCGCCGCGCCGATCACGGCCGAGCCGCACATGGCGATCGCCACCGGAAGCGAGAGCGCGAAAACCCCCAGGGCGAACGCGGCCAGCATGGCGAGCGCGTAAAATCCCTCCGGCCAAAACCAGTCCATGAGGATCTCTATTGGACGATTCCCCACTCTTTGAGAGTCGCCTCGAGCGGGGTCACGGCTGCTTGGATGTTCTCGACCTCTATCAGGTCGGCGTCTTGCGCTTTCGTCGCGCCGAAGAGGTTGTCGGCGTTCCCCGACTTCACGACGATCACGCGCTCCCCCAGCGGCGCGACGGCGCGCGCGAAAAGGTCGGACAACTCGCCTCTCCTGCCCTCGCCGCCGACGTGCATGACGAGCACCTTGATGTTTTTCTCCTTCGCGTCGCCGATAAGGGTCACGGCGCGCTTCCGCTCCTCCTCCTTATCGATCCCCGCCGCGCCCAGCCCCTTCGAGCTTCCGCCCACCACGGCGATCAAGACCTTCTGGTCTTTCAGAGCGTCGCTTTTCATCATGGCGTCGTAGTCGGGTTCGATGCCCAGCTTCCGCATGAGCACCTTCACCATCATCCCGTCGGGGCTCTGCCCCACGGAGGTTATGGCGACGTCGGCGGCGAACCCGGTTCCGGTCCACAAGAAAACGCACGTAAGAAAAATACACATCGATAGCAGAATACACGACAAAGGCGCGGCGTCTTTTTTTCTCATTTAAAATCCCTCCGCTTATGCGTTATATGCAAAAATCTTCGATGAACTCCGGCCACCCGTCTTCGAGGGAGGTCTCGTAGTTTTCGATCACGGACGTCCGCACGGCGTCGTCGGTGCAGACGTCGTTCTCCAGATAGGGAAGGTCCTCCGCCCCAGTCCGGCAGTAGACGTCAAACAGCTTGTTGCGGGCGTATACGCCACTCAAGAAAAACCCCCCTTTATACAAATATAGAACTATTCAAGCTCAGGGGGGACAGAGCCCGCTCTAAGCGGCTCGCCCCCCGAAACGTCGCTCACGCCACGTGTATTTTGCTCCACTCGAACATTCCCAGCGCCGCGGCGACGCTGGCGTTCAGGGAGCCGACTCCGCCCTGGATGGGGACGCGGAGAAGCTGGTCGCAGCTTTTTCCGACCAGGTGAGAAAGCCCTTCCCCCTCCGCGCCGATCACTAAGGCCGTTCGCGCTTGAATGCCGCTGGACTCCTTCCATAGGGAGGGCTCCGCGCCGTTGTCCAGCCCCACCGTCCAGAAGCCGGCCTCCTTCAACTGCTCCACGCTGCGCGCGATGTTGACGACCGAGATCATCGGGACGCGCAAGGCGGCTCCGGCGCTGACCTTCATCACCGTGCCCCCCGGCAGGGCGGAGCGTCGCTTGGGAAACACCACAGCCGCGGCTCCGGCGGCCTCGGCCGAGCGCACGATGGCCCCCAGGTTGTGCGGGTCCTCGATATGGTCCAGCACGGCAATCAGAGCGGGTTTGTCCCGCGGCAGGTTTTTGAGGAAGGGCTCCAGCTCCAGCAGCTTCACCTCGGTGACGCGGCAGGCTACCCCTTGGTGGCGCGCGCCGGGGCACAGAGAATCCAGCGCCTCGGGGGCCGTCATCTGATAGACGACCTTGCCGGCGCGCGCGGCGTCCACCAGCTCGTCCAGAAAGGGAGGGCGCACGTTGTTGGCGATCACGAGCTTCGTGCAGCGGCCGGGAGCGGTTTTCACCAGGTCCAGGACGGGCTGGCGTCCCCAGCAGACGTCGTCCGCGGGCTCCCGTTGCGGAGCGTTCTTTTGCCACGGCGCGGTCGGCCGTTTCGCGCCCGCCGCGCTTTTCTCCCTCGCCCCGCTTTTCTCTCCGGCCCGGCCCCCGCCGAAAGAGCCTTTTCCCGTCTCTTTTCTCGTCTCTTGCCTCGTCCCTTTTCCCGGACGGTTCTTGCCGTCGAATTTGTTCTTGAATCGGTCCTGCATCGTTTCTCGCCCTCATCCCTCGATTTTTATAACGACTTACCCATTTTTCCGGCGATGATTCGTCAGCTCTTTCATGTACGCCTTCAGATACCTTGAAGTATAGCCCTTTTTCGAGCCCGCGACCTTCTCCGGAGTGCCCTCGGCCACGATTCTGCCGCCGCCCTCCCCGCCCTCGGGCCCCAGGTCCACGATGTAGTCGGCGGACAGGAGCACGTCCAGGTTGTGCTCGATGACCACCGCCGTGTTGCCCTGGTCGACGATGCGGTGGACGATCTCCAGCAACTTGCGCACGTCCGTGTAAAAAAGGCCCGTGGTGGGCTCGTCCAGAAGGTAGAGGGTCTTGCCCCCGAAGCGCTTCGCCAGCTCCTTCGAGAGCTTCACTCGCTGCGCCTCGCCCCCCGACAGGGTCAGGGCCGACTGGCCGAGACGGATGTACCCCAGCCCGGCGTCCTGAATCAGGCGCAGTTTCGGCGCGATCCTGGGGATGTCCGCGAAGAACTCCACGGCGTCGTCGACCGTCATGGCCAGCACGTCCGCGATGGACTTGCCCTTGAAGCGGACCTCCAGCGTCTCGTGGTTGTAGCGCGTTCCTCCGCAGACCTCGCAGTCCACGTAGATGTCCGGCAGAAAAAGCATCGACACCTTCACCGATCCCGCACCGCCGCAGGCCTCGCAGCGGCCTCCCTTGACGTTGAAGCTGAAGCGCCCCGGCTTGTAGCCCCGGATTTTGGCCTCGGTCAGCTCGGCGAAGAAGTCGCGGATCAGCGAGAACACGCCGGTGTAGGTGGCGGGGTTGGAGCGCGGCGTGCGTCCGATGGGGCTCTGGTCCACCAGGACGACGTTTTCGAAGTCCTCGCCTCCCACAATCCCCTTGTGCCGGCCGGGGCGCTCCCGGAAATCCCGATCCAGCAGGCGCTTCATGCCCTTGTAGAGCACGTCGTAGACGAAGCTGCTCTTGCCCGAGCCCGATACGCCGCAGATGCAGGTGAAAACGCCCTTGGGGAGTCTGACGTCGATTTTTTTCAGGTTGTGGTGCTCGGCCTCTTGTACGGTGAACCACCCCGCGGGCTCGCGGCGGGTCCCGGTCTCCGGCTTTCGCTTGGGCGTCTTCGCCGGGTTGTCGGAGGTCGTCACGATTCCCGTCGCCTCTCCCCGCAGGTAAGGTCCCGTCAGCCCGTCGGTGGTCAGGACGTCCTCGTAGGTTCCGTTATAGGTGATCCGCCCGCCCAGCTCGCCCGCGGCGGGCCCCATCTCGATCAGGGCGTCGGCGGCCTTCATCGTGTCGCGGTCGTGCTCGACCACCACCACCGTGTTGCCCAGGTCGCGGATCGACTCCAGCGTCTTCACCAAGCGCTCCGTGTCCCGTGAGTGCAGGCCGATGGTGGGCTCGTCCAGGACGTAGAGCACGCCGCTGAGTTTCGATCCGATCTGCGTCGCCAGCCTTATCCTCTGGCTTTCGCCCCCGGAAAGGGTGTCCGCGCGCCTCAAGAGGGAGAGGTACCCCACCCCCACGTCCACCAGGAAGTCCAGGCGTTTTTGGATTTCCAGCATCACCTGCTCCACGATGTGCGCGTGGGTCGTGCCCAGTTCGAGACTCCTCACCGTCTTGGCCAGGTCGTCGATGGGCATCGTCAGCAGTTCGCCGATTCCGTAGCTGTGCCGCTCGTCGCGGCCGACCTTGACCGTCAGCGCCTCGGGCCTCAGCCGCAGCCCGTTGCAGGACGTGCAGACGTCCTCCACGCGGTAACGGGCAAGCTCCTCGCTCACGGCCTCGGAGTCGGTCTCGGCCCATCGGGCCTCCAGCCAGTCGATCAGCCCCTCGTAGCGTCCCATGTACGGGCGGTCCACGCCGTGTTCCGTGAAGATCATCGGGACCCGGTCGTCGTTGCCGTGGAGGATGAAGTCCTTCACGTTCCGGGGCAGGTCTCCGTACTTGGGGGAGAGGTCCCACCGGTACTTTTTCGCGAAAAGGGCGATTTTCGTCAGAAAGTAGGGCTTCGTCTTCCACGGCAGGATCGCGCCCTCCTCTAGGGTGCGGTCCGGGTCGATGGAGAGCTCCTCCGAAAAATGCTCGTGGCTGCCCAGCCCGGAGCAATCGGGGCACGCGCCGAAGGGGTTGTTGAAGGAAAACAGGCGCGGTTCGATCTCCGGCATGGTGACGTCGCAGTCCGCGCAGGCGTAGTTCTCCGTCAGCATCCGTTCTTTCTCGCCCTCGGGCGCGATCAGGACGTAGCCGCCCGAAAGCCTCAGCGCCGCCTCGATGGACTCCGCGATACGGCTCCGGCGCTCCTCGGCGACTTTCAAACGATCGACCACGACCTCGACGCTGTGCCGTTTTTTCTTGTCCAACTCGATGTCCTCCTCCAGCCACAGGACGGCCCCGTCGACGCGGACGCGGGTGTACCCCTTCTCCCGCGTTTGGGCGAAGAGGTTCTTGAACTCTCCCTTTTTGCCCCGAACCAGGGGAGACAAGATCTCCACCCGTTTGCCCGAGTCGTTCTGGAAGATCAAGGTCACGATCTCGTCGATGGAGTGCCGGATGACGGGCTTGCCGCACTGGGGGCAGTAGGGTATTCCGATGCGCCCGTAAAGCAGGCGCAGGTAGTCGTAGATCTCCGTCACCGTCCCCACGATGGAGCGCGGGTTGTGCCCCGTCCCCTTTTGTTCGATGGAGATGGCCGGCGAGAGCCCTGAAATGTCGTCCACGTCGGGCTTCTTTTGGATTCCAAGAAACTGCCGCGCGTAGGCGGAAAGGGACTCCACATAGCGTCGCTGCCCCTCGGCGTAAAGGGTGTCGAAGGCCAGCGACGACTTTCCCGACCCCGACGGCCCGGTGACGACCACCAGTTTCCCTCGGGGAATATCCACGCTAACGTCTTTGAGATTGTGTTCTCTGGCGCCTTTGATGCTAATATATTCGGTCAAGATAACTCCTCGAATTCAAGCGATTCGCAGCGTAAATTTTTTTGTCGTCACAACTGTCCCGCGAGCCTGGGCAGCAGCAGCGCGACGGACTCCGTGTAGGTGACGAGCAACAGGGCGACCACGTTGGAGGCGATGAAGGGAAGCGCGGCCCTGGAAACGCGTTCCAAACTCAGTTTTTCCCCTATGCGCTGGTTGATGCCGCAGGCGACGAAGAGGTTGACCCCCAAGGGCGGCGTGCTCATGCCGATAGCCAGGTTGGTGATCATGATGATCCCCAGGTGCGCGGGGTGAACGCCCAGCTTGGCGGTGATGGGCAGCAGGATGGGGGTCAGGATGATCAGGGAGGCGTTGGTCTCCATCACGCAGCCGGCGAACAACAGAATGACGTTGATCAGCAGCAGGACGAAAAACTTGCTCTCGGTGACGGAGAGAACCGACTTGGCGATGGCGTCGGGGATGCGCGCGCTGGTCATGAGCCAGCCGAACACTTGGGCCGTGCAGATGATCAGCATGATCATGGCGGTAGTGGTCGCCGCCTCCACCAGGATCCTGTAGACCTTGCGCAGGTTCAGCTCCCGGTACACGAACAGGCCCACGATGAGTCCGTAGATCACGGCCACGCCCGAGGCCTCGGTGGGGGTGAAGATGCTCCCGTAGATGCCCCCCAGAATGATGACCGGCATCAACAGCGCCCAAGAGGATTCCCCCAGGGCCTTCAAAAGCGCCCTCAAAGAAAACTCCTGTTTTTCGCCGCCGTACCCCTTTTGCTTGGAGATCCACCAGGCGGTGATCATCAGGCTCACCCCCACCAGAATGCCAGGCCCGAAGCCCGCGGTGAACAAGGTCTTCACCGAAACGCCGGCTATGGTGGCGTAGGTGACCATGGGGATGCTGGGCGGGATGATGATGCCAATGGAGCCCGCCACCGACATGACCGCCGAGGCGAAACCCCGGTCGTAATCCGATTTCACCATGTGAGGGATCATGATTCCGCCGATGGCCGCCACGGTGGCGGGGCCGGAGCCGGAGATGGCGGCGAAGAACATGCAGGTGAGGATGCCCACCAAAGCCAGCCCGCCGGTAAAACTGCCCACCAGCTTGTTGGCCAGGTTGATCAGGCGCTTGGATATCCCCCCGGAGTCCATGAGAGAGCCGGCGATCATGAAAAGCGGAATGGCCAGCAGCGGAAAGGAGTCCGCCGCGGCGAACATCCGCTGAGGGATGATCGTCAACGGCAGCCGGCTGCCGAAGCAGATGGCCGTCAGGGAGGAAACCCCCAGCACCATGGCGATGGGCGTGCCGATCACCGCCAGGACCAAAAAACTTGCCCCCAGTAAAAGTCCCATCCTATCAGTCCTCCAGCCCCACGGCGATGTGATCTTTGCCGAACTCCCTCACGGACCGGACGAGCACCTGGAGGTAGCGGACGATCATCAGCGCCGCCCCCGCTGGCAGAGCGGCGTAGGCGGTCCACATGGGAATCCGCATGGCCGGGGAGAGCTGATGATTGGCGATCTGGAGCCGGATGATGGACAGGGAATACACCTCGATGATCGCGAAAAAGAAGACGCAGATCAGCAATACCGCGATATGGATTATCTTTCTCGGCTTCATGGGAAGAAGCAGCGCGAATGCTTCCACCCCAACGTGAGATGCTT
The DNA here is from genome assembly GCA_031274425.1 of Synergistaceae bacterium. GTDB lineage: Bacteria > Synergistota > Synergistia > Synergistales > Aminobacteriaceae > JAISLU01. The sequence continues at coordinate 11,887 of JAISQE010000110.1, forward strand.
TTTTAACCCCCTGGCTGGCCCCGATCAGGGTGATCCACACCAAAAGGTAACGGGTAAGCTCCTCCGACCAGGGCAAAGACCGGCCCAACTGCCGAAAGACCACCTGGACGAACACGACGATCGTAATGGCGGCCATAAAGACCGCCAGCAGATATTCTTCCAAACGACCGAACGCGTGTTTGACAAAGTTCATTCCTTAAATTCCTTGACCCGCTGAATCAACTCCGCGGGGATTTTCCCCGAGCCGACGCCGGTGTAGTCTTGATAAACGACCTGCACCGCCTCGATGAAAGGCGCTTTGTCCACGGTGTTGATCTCCATGCCCTTCGCCCCCAGGTCCGTGAGCAGGCGCAGGTTCATGTCGTCCAGCAATTGGCGCTCGTAGGCCCGGGTCTCCAGCAGGCACTCCTTGAGGGCCGTCTGTATGTCGGCGGGGAGGGAGTCGTAATAGGCTTTAGCCATCAGCACCGGGGATGGGGCATAGAAGTGCTCGGTCAGGGACAGATACTTTTGCACTTCGTAAAACGCGGAGGTCTCCACGATGGCCAGAGGGTTTTCCTGGGCGTCGATCGTCTTCTGCTGGAGGGCGGTGAACAACTCCCCGAAGGCCATAGGCGTCGGGTCGGCCTTCATGGCGCGGAAGCTGTCCATGTGGATGGGGTTCTCCATGGTGCGGATTTTCATTCCGCTCAGGTCCTCGGGGGTGACGATGGGCTTTTTCGAGTTGGTGACGCTGCGGAAACCGTTCTCGAAGAAACACAACCCCACGATGCCCTGAGAGCTCAGTTGATCGAGCATCTTCTGCCCAATTTCGCTGTCCACGCAAGCCCTGGCCGTTTTTACGTCGGAAAAAATGAAAGGCAGGTCGAACACCAGAAAGTCCGAGGTGAAGCCGGCCAAGGGGGCCGTGGAGATCAACGTCATCTCCAGGGTGCCGAGCTGCAGGCCCTCCACCAGGTCCCGCTCGTTGCCCAATTGCGAACTGTGGAACACCTCCACGTTCACTTTGCCGTCGGTCTTTTTCGCCATAAGCTCCTTGAAGTGTTCGAGCCCCAGTTGATAAGGATGGGTGGGGGCCAGCACATGCCCGACGCGGATGGTGTACTCGGCCTCGGCGGCGAACGACGCCCCCGCGAACCCGCCGAAAAAAGACAGCCCCAACAACACGCACAGACATACGCAAAGCAACTTGAATTCTTTCATAATAAAAAATCCCTCCATTTTAATTTATAGAAATAGCAATAATTGTACACACTCCACCTCAAAACGCAAATTAGCTGAATCCGTATTAATCCTGTAGTCTTTGTATCTCTTCCACGGAAAGTCCGCTTGCCTGGGCTATCGTATCCGCGCTCACTCCCATTTTCAAAAGATTGCGGGTCACTTCATGTTCTCTTTTCAGGGATTTTTCTTTTTCTTGCTCCAGCAAGACCTTCCAGGTGTGCTCGTCGCTGTAGGCGTCCAGCAGGAGGCGTTGGTGCGCAAAATAAAGCTCCCTTTCCTGTGCGTCGGCCCAAAAGGACGACTCCAGTTCCTTGGCCAACGTAAGGACGGAATCCTCCACCATTGCCTTTTCCATTCGCTCTCCCTCCTCATTGCAAAAATACAGAAGCCACCGTTCAAGCCCCGTCCGGGGGTACTCGCTGCCCAGGCACCTCAGGAACTTCGGAAGCTCCAGATAGATAATCCGCAAATCCTCGCACAGGCGATTGCCGCTCCTGTCGTTGCGGATACTGTAGGCATTGCGGTAAGCTTCTTCCTCTTCCAGCAGATCGAACGCCAGCAGGCATATCGTTATCATGGGGCGAATCTGCGTATAGGTCATGTTTACCGTGAGTTTTTTCACATGCCTCATGCCCCAATAAAAGGGCGCGCGTTTACGAAAATCATGATGGTTGATGACTTGCACCTCCACATCGACGGTGCTCCCATCCGCGAGTTTTGCGGAGACGTCGAGGATGGAGAGTTTCATCTTTGCGGCGTCTTGGACAAGCTCGCCGGAGATAATCTCCAGATCGACGATCCTCTCGTCTCCTTCGAAACGAAGGACGTTGTTGATGAAGTCGATAAGGATCGGCTTGCTTCTGGGACCGGTGAGGAGATACTTGACAAACCGGTCGTTGAGTCTATTGATTCTGTTTTTCCCCACGTTGATGATCTTATATGTCTCGTCGCTGAACGTCATGATCCTCTCCCCCATCTTGGGGGTATTATACAAGGATTTGGGGGGCAGAGGAACGGAGCCGTATGAATCCTCAATTCAATCCCTCGGGAGTTGTCGGGCATCCGCGCAAAAGCCTCTCCGGTAATTTTAAGTCTCTTCTTGCCCTCGCCTGATGAGTATGATATATCTCGGTAAGGATTATGAAGCTCGCCGGAGAGAAGGCGACGGAAAGGCATTGCGATGATTGACGAAGACGAACTTGAGTTTGCGGTATTTTGCATCGAGAGCATCGCGGAGCGATTGGCGTTGAACGGCGCCGAAGTGTACAAACTTTTAACGCGAGACAGCAAACTGCTTGACGAATACGTCATTGCCTATTATGAAGCGCTCCACACGCAGGGCAAGGAATATATCGTCGAGGACATTACCGGCTTCATGCGAGAGGAAGGGCTGATATGCTGATGCTGTACCACGGTTCGTATTTGGCGGTGAGGAAGCCTGATATCTCGTACTCGCGCGACAATACGGATTTCGGCAAAGGATTTTATACAACCCCGATAAAAGAACAAGCCGTTAAATGGTCGGAACGGTTCAAACGCAGGAACGGGCAAGGCGTTGTATCGCGATACGCGTTTGATGACGTTGCGGCAAAAACGAAAGCGTCAATTTGGGAATTTGAATACTACTCCGACGAGTGGCTGGATTTCATCATTGCCTGCAGAGGCGGCGAAGTCTCCGGCAATTATGACGTGATTATCGGAGGCGTGGCCAACGATAAAGTGTTCAATACGATCCAATTGTTTCTTGACGAACTTATCGACAAAGGTGAAGCGCTGAAACGCCTGAAATACGAAGAACCCAACTTGCAATACTGCTTCCGCAACCAGCGCGTCATCGACGAATATTTACAGTTTGCGTCAAGCGAGGCGTTATAAAATGAATGCGAATAAAATTTTGCTTCAGCGCAAATATGTACATGTCATCACAGCTTTTGCGAAACGCGCAAAGCTGCCGATCAGGGCGGCTTTGGACGTATTCTATCAATCGCGGCTGTATCATGAAATGCGCGAGGGCGTTTCCGATATGCATTGCCGGAGCGACGAATATCTCGCCGAAGAATTGTGCCGTGAAGCGGAGGGCGCGGGTGCGTGGGGCGAGTGAGGATTGGCAATGGCTGAGGATACTGTCGCGCCACTCCAACAGCGAGGCCCTTGATGAAATGCAAGCTGCGATCGATGAACATATCACTTTGCAGGAACGTCCGGAACTGGATGAATTCTTTAGAAGGGATATTTGCTAGATACGAACGTTGTCATCGCGGCTCTGCGTAATGGA
>JAISQE010000112.1 GCA_031274425.1 Synergistaceae bacterium
GCTTTGCGAGTGTATTTTCCTCTAATCCTCCGCTAACCGCGTCATTGACGGTGGACCCCGAGGAACTCCAGAACGCGGATACGGTGCTGACCGCGACGATCGCGCTTACGGGCATCTCTCCTGGGTATGAGATCGGCATCTTCTTGAACACGATAGACACAAATTCTGCCCCCTACGGTAAACTGACAGCGGTGTCCACGTCGGGCACATGGACCATTTTCGTGCCTATTCCGGCCAATAACACATTCGATCCGATCACGTATGGTGTAATAGCGGTAGTGGATAATGGTTCCAGCTACATCACTGTGGCTAGCACCACTGTGACGAAGCTGGGGATGTCGGATACTCCCGATGACGAAGATAATGACGAGGACGAAGACGTCGATCAGTACGTGGAGCCTACGGGGGTCGATTTCAACGTGGAAGAGCTGAACCTGAAGGTGGGCGAGACCGGGCAGTTGAGGTGGACCTTCAAGCCTTTCGCCACCACGGTGAGGGGCGTCACGCTGACGTCCAGCTACCCGAATATCGCCACGGTGGACGACCAGGGCCTGGTGCGGGCGGTCGCCGCCGGTACGACGGTCGTCACCATCGAGACGAGAAACGGCTTGACGGATACCGTGAGGGTCGTGGTGGAGGAATGGGAACCGGATCCGGAGCCGGAACCGGAACCCCCGACGCCCACGGAACCCTCGGACGATCCCACCCTGGCCTCCTTCGCCGATCCCCTGCCCACCTCCCTGGCGGCCGGCGATCCGGTGGAGTTTACGGTGACGATCGATCCCAAATACAATGTTTCGACGCTGGCCTTGGTCGGCGTGAATTGGGACGTGGCGATCGTCGATGAGGAAACGGTCGCCGTGACGGGCGTCATGCCGAACTCCAGCGTGACCTTCCACTTCACGGCGACGGAGACGGAGAGCGGCGCGGTCTACAAGTCGCCCGACACGTCCATCGCGCTCGCGACGGAGCCAGAGCCCGAGCCAACGCCCGCCAAGAAGTCCAGCAGCGGCGGATGTGACGCCGGCTTCGCCGGATTGGCCCTGCTTCTCGCGGCCCCGTTGTTCATCCGCAAGAAGGACTAACCCAAGTCAACAAATCCACAAGCAGTAAAGACGACAGCGGCCCCCTGAGGGGGCCGCTGTTTTTTACCGAATTTGGAGTAAAACGAGCGGTTGTGTCGCCACCCGCCACCATTAAAAAGGAAGCGCCAAACGGATCGAAGGTTTGCGCAATAAACTCCTCACCTAAATGACCATGATGGTCAGAAGAGCTGACCATCATGGCGAGAAAGGCTATTTCCCTGTTTTTCGATTTGATCTAGTCTGTTCGTTTTTCTTTGGCGCAACTACGCTCTACGGCATCGATTTGAGAATTTTCTCGATCTCCGCGCGGTAGTCTTCTTCCGATCGCGACCCGACCAAGGGAGTCCCGATAATTTTTCCCTGGGAGTTCACGAAGATCGTCGTGGGGATCGCGAGGACCTTGCCCAGAACAGGCGACATGTCCTCCACCGGAAGGATCTGCAGGAAATCGGCCTGGGCTTTGGCTAGGATGTTTTTGGCCTGGTCCGCCGTTTCGGAATCCTCGGCGTCGAGGATGATCCCCGCCAGTTGGCTTCCCTCGGGCATGGAGCGTCCCAGACGCCCCAGGTCCGGCATTTCTTCGAGACAGGGAGGGCACCACGTCGTCCAGATGTTGAGCACCGTGAGCTTTTTGTCGGCAAAAATGGCGTGAGTGACGATATCGTCGTTGAGGCCGCGGGACGAAAATTTCGGAAATTCGCCCGGCATGTCCGGAGCCTGCGACGCGTTTGCCGCTCCGGCCGAAAGGGCGAAGAGGACGACGATCGCCAAAAGCGGCAAAACGAACTTTTTCAGGGGCGAACGTTGGAACTTCCCGCCGTCTGGCGCGCCCCCCAGTCCCGTATTTAAAACAAAATGCGTTATTACCGACCATTCTTTTTCCACTGAAACTCCTCCTTAAAAATAACGTCTACCCGGCAAATCGCCTGTGCACATTATATACGGATTCGCGAACTTATTCACTCGTACAAGTTCACTCGTACAAAGACGCCGCGCCTTTCGACCGCTTCGCGATATCGAGAGCCGTCAGGCCCTCTCGATCCCGCGCGTCCAGGTTCGCGCCGGCTTCGCGCAAAAGCTTGACCGTCTCCGGCTCGGCTCCCCCGCGGGCCGCCGCCATCAAAGGAGTCGTCCCGCTCTCGTTCGAGGCGTTGACGTCGGCCCCGGCCTCCAAGAGCAATTTCACGACGGACGATCCGCTCTTTTTCCCGGACGCGAGCAAAAGCGGCGTGTCTCCAGCGTTGTAACGAGCGTTGACGTCGGCCCCGGCCTTGATGAGCAAGGCCACGGCTTCCGATCTGTTCTCCGCCGCGACCGCGTAGTGGAGCACCGTCTGCCCCCGGTTGTTGGACGCGTTGACATCCGCTCCCGCGGCGATCAGAAGGTCGACAGCCTTGGGGTCGTCCGACATTCCGACGGCAAACGTCAAGGCCGTGTTTCCGCTGGCGCTCCTCGCGTCGGCTTTTGCCCCCGCTTTCAGTAGGGTCTCGATGAGCGTCGGGCCTCGATTTTCGAAACACGCCGCCATTAAAGGCGTCGTGCCGTCCTTATTGGCAAGGTTGACGTCCGCGCCCAGGCGAATCAACTCCACGACCACCGCGGGGTTGGGGTTGACAAAAATAGAGGAGAGCAGGGGCGTCGTCTGGCTCGTCCCTCTTTCGTCCAGGCTGGCCCCGGCTTTCGCCAATTCGGCGACGATCGCGGGGTTCGTGTTCCTTTCCGCGGCCGCCATCATCGGATTCAACTCGTTCTTGTTTCGGGCGTTCACGTCGGCTTTCGCCTCGATCAAGACCTGAATCATCTCGGGGTTAGGGTTTGCCGACGCCGCCAAGATCAGCGCCGTGTTCCCTTCGCTGTCTTTTTCGTCCACCTTGGCGCCGTTCTTCAAAAGGTCCCGCATTTGCAGGGGCGTTCCCTCCTCCGCCGTCGTGAAAAATATCTTGCTCACGTCGTCATTCCACGCCGCGGCTGGCGCTTCGTTTTCGGGCTGAATGCCTCTCACGCTGGCGAACGCAGCCGAACTCAGAAGAAGCAAAACCGACGCCGCAATCCCTACTCCCCATTTTCTTTTCATTGCACATATCATGGCACACACCTCGAACTCCGAATTTTCTACAAAACACGACACGCAGATTATACAGCACTCATGCGAAGGCCCCTCTGTAAACGTGCAATATATATTTGATTCCGCATTTTCCGTCTTGTATAATAATGCTACGCATTGCGTAGTTATTCTACGATCGGCAGGCAAGTAGCCAAAAAGGCGAAAGGGGGGGAGCATCCGTGGACGTGATGAGCAAGTTGTCGATATTGGCGGACGCGGCGAAATACGATGTCTCTTGTTCTTCGAGCGGGTCGACGCGCGGCAACCAGCCTGGAGGAGTCGGAAATGCCTACTCCGCGGGCATCTGTCACACGTGGACGGACGACGGGCGCTGCGTGTCGCTCTTGAAGATGCTGCTGTCCAACGACTGCGTCTACGACTGCGCCTACTGCGTCAATCGGCGCAGCAACCACAGGCCGCGGGCCACGTTCGCTCCCCGGGAGGCGGCCGATCTCACCATTAATTTTTACCGCCGCAATTACATCGAGGGGTTGTTCCTGAGCTCCGGAATTCGACGCAGCCCCGACGACACCATGGAGGACCTGATCCAAGCCCTTTCCATTCTGCGCAAAGAGTATCGTTTCAACGGTTATATTCACGCCAAGGCCATTCCCGGCGCGTCTTCGGAGTTGATCGAGGAGCTCGGCCGGCTGGTCGATCGGATGAGCGTCAATATCGAGCTTCCCACGGAACGGAGCTTGAGCCTGCTCGCCCCGCAGAAGACGAAAAAGGCGATCTTCACGCCGATGAACTTCATCAGAGGCCGGATAGAAGAACAATCCGAGGGAAAACGCCTGACCCCGCGCGCGCCGCGGTTTGTCCCGGCGGGTCAGACCACGCAGCTGATCATCGGCGCGACGCCCGATACGGACCTCAGCATTCTGCGTCTCTCCGAGGGGCTTTACGGCAAATTCGGCCTGAAGCGCGTGTACTACTCCGCCTATATGCCGGTGAACGAAGGGCGGGACCTTCCCGCGCTGGCGACGGTTCCGCCGCTCCTCCGGGAGCATCGGCTTTACCAAGCGGACTGGCTTCTGCGTTACTACGGGTTCACCACCGGCGAGATCGTGGACGAGCGCACGTCCTCCCTCGACGAGGCCCTGGATCCGAAGACGTCGTGGGCGCTGCGCAACATGAATTTTTTCCCCGTGGACGTGAACAAAGCAAGCTACGAGCAGATCCTGCGCATCCCCGGCATTGGGGTCAAGTCCGCGAAACGCATCCTTGTGGCGCGCCGGGCCCGCCGCCTGAGACACGAGGACCTGAAGCGCCAGGGCGTCGTGATGAAGCGCGCCGCCCATTTTCTGACCTGCGACGGACACGCGGAGGGGATGATCTCCTCCCCGGACCGACTGCGGCGTTTCCTGTCGGGCGGTCCCGCGTCGGGTAAGTCCGTGTCAGGCGAGCTTGCGTCGCGGCAGTTGTTGCTGCCCTTCGATCCGATGTGATTTACATTTACGACGGTACCTGGGAGGGTTTGATGTGTCTCGTCTACCGAACGGCGCGGGATAAGAGCGTTCCTGATGAAATTTTGCGTTCCGACCGCGGGGGAGGCGTCCGTCAGGAGCTCCTGTTCGAGACCACAAAGATCGACAACGACGCCCAGGTGGCGGAGGCGACGGCGGCGGCCCTGAAAAAGCGGGTTTCGAGTCGATTGTTGTCCGACGTGTGGTTCGCGCTGCTCTCCTGCGACGGGAACGTGGACATGGCGCTTTGGCATACCCTGGAGCGCGTGTGGACTCTAGGGAAAAGGGCGGAGGCGGACCTGGCCGACGGGTACGCCTCCGCCGTGCGCAAAGCCGCCCTGCGCACGGGAGGAGAATACAACAAATACCTGGGGTTGGTGCGCTTCAAGGACGTAGGGGGGCTCTTCTACGCGGAACTGGAGCCGGACTGCGACGTGTTGACGCTTTTGGCCGATCATTTCAGCGCGCGCCTGCCCGACCAGGGTTGGGTGCTCCACGATCTGCGCCGCAAAAAAGCGGCGGTGTACGACACGACAAAATGGGTCGTCGCGGATATGGACCTCCCTCAGGCCCCGCCGTCCACGGAACGGGAACGGGAATTCCAAGCGCTCTGGCGCGAGTTCTACCGGAGCACGACGACGCTCCAGCGCCTGAATTACAAAACGCAGCGCGGGCACATGCCCAAAAAATATTGGAAACATCTGGTGGAAACCCCGGGCATGTCCTCCGCTCGCCCCGACGCGCCGGTGATAAAATAGAGCTTCGGTAAACTTATAGCGATCTGCATACTGGAGGGTTTTGATATGATTTTGTCGTTTCGATGGTACGGGCACGACGACCCCGTCTCCTTGGACGCGATTCGTCAGATTCCCGTGGTGAAGGGGATCGTCAGCGCGCTTTACGATGTTCCCGTCGGGGAGGTCTGGCCTCTCGAAAAACTTCAGGCGCTCAAAAGCGCGGTGGAAACCAAGGGGTTCACGCTTTCCGCCATCGAAAGCATCCCGGTGCACGAGCACATCAAGCTCGGGCTTCAGGACAGCGGCAAGCTGACGGACAATTACTGCCAGAGCGTTCGCAATATGGGCAAGGCAGGAATTCCCGTGCTCTGCTACAATTTCATGCCGGTGTTCGACTGGACGCGCAGTTCCCTTGCCATGGAGCTGCCCGATGGTTCCAATTGCCTTTCCTGCAGCGACGCGGAGATCGGCGGCATGGACCTCTCCAGGGGAACGAAAGGCTTGCCGGGCTGGAGCGCGGGGTACGACGCCGACCAGCTCAAATGGTTGTTGGACGCGTATCGGGACCTGAGCTCCGAGGGGCTGTGGAGCAATCTCGAGCATTTTCTGAAAAAAGTCGTCCCCGTAGCGCAGGAAGCCGACGTCAAGATGGGTATCCACCCGGACGATCCCCCTTGGCCGATTTTCGGTTTGCCGCGGATCATCCGCGACGAGGCGTCGCTCGATCGATTTTTGAAGATCGCGGACGTCCCCAACAACGGGCTGAGCCTCTGCACGGGGTCGTTGGGCGTCTTGCCGGAGAACGATATCCCCGGAATGGTGCGCAAGTACTCGGGGCTTGGCCGCATCCATTTCGCCCACGTCCGCAACGTGAAAATCAGCGGGCCCCACAGCTTCAACGAAACGGCGCACCCCACCGAATGCGGATCGCTCGACATCGCCTCCATCGTCCGCGCCTACGTGGAGACCGGCTTCGAGGGAGTGATGCGCCCCGACCACGGGCGCATGATATGGGGCGAGACGGGACGCCCCGGCTACGGGCTCTATGACCGCGCCCTAGGGGCCATGTACCTGGCCGGCTTGTGGGAGGCATACCGAAGCGTCGGCCTCTAAAGCGCCCAATTCGGGACGAAGCGCCACGCCTGTTTGAGTTCGGCCGCGTTTTCTTTTGCGTTCGGGTCGAGGCGGGCGAGAAGCTCGTGGAAGGCCCTCGAATGGTTCATCTCTTTCAGGTGGCAGAGCTCGTGGATCAGGATGTGATTCACCAGGCGGGGGGGCAAAAATAAAAGACGGCTGTTTAGATTGACGTTGCCTTTGGAGGAGCAGCTTCCCCATCGGCTTTTTTGTTCTTTGATCGCGACGTTGACGTAGGCGAAACGATGCCGCCGAGCAACCTCGTCCAGCAAAAGCGGCAGGTGTTCGCGGCCTTTCAGATGTATCCATCGCTTCAGCGCGGCAAGCGCCTCGTCTTCGTTGAAGTCCGCCGTTAGGGTGATCGTTCCGTCTTTGGCGAACAGCCGATCCCGCGTCAAGGGAGCGAACGCGACGCGCCACTGTTCTCCGATGGCGCGCAGTGCGATCGTTTCAGGCATTCCTTTGGTTTCTCGCTTCAATCGCGCGCGTGCCGCCACTTTTTCCAGCGCCCTCGCGATCCAGTCCTTTTTTTCCTCCAAAATCGAAGGGAGGTCGCGGGATACGCAAAATCTCTGCGGAACGACTACGGTCAGTCCCTCCGCCGAAACGGTCAAACGCACATGGCGCGCGCGGGGGCTGCGTTTTACGGTGTAGGGATAAAGAAACGGAGAAGTCTGCATCATAGGGGAGCAGGGTTTTTGCGGGCCAAGGCGGAAGCCGCCGCGCCAAAAATCGGCGCGTCCGTGTCCAAAACCGACGAACATAGGTTCATGGTTCGTTTGAACGGTTCTCCCAGATAGCGAGGGATGCGGGTCTCCAGCAGTTCCATGAACTCGGGACCCTTGCGCAAACCGCCTCCCACGATCACCAACTGGGGATCGAAAATATGCATCAGAGAGGCGATGCCCCGAGCGATGTTGTTCAGGGCAAAATCCCAAAGGGGCGCGACGGCGGGCTCTTCCCGCATCAGCCAAAGGTCCTTGAGAACGGGGGCCTCTCCGAGCCCCATCTCCTTGGCTTTACGTTCGAGGGCGTCCGCGCCGCACATGGCCTCGAAATGGCCGAACCCGCGGCAGCCTGGCCCGCAGAGTTCCTCGTACCCCAATACCATGTGCCCCAGTTCCCCCGCTATGCCGTGGGCGCCCGTCAACAAGCGCCCTCCCGCGACGATCCCGCCGCCGATCCCCGTTCCCAAGGTGAGCACGACGTAATCGGTCATCCCTTTGGCCGCGCCGGCAAAGCCCTCCCCCAACGCGTAGGCGTTGGCGTCGTTCTCTATGGCGGTGCGCCCGCCCACCGCGTTCTCCAACATCCGACGTATGGGAAGGCCGTTCCACCCCACAAAGTTCGTGACCATCACGGCATATTCCCGGGCCGCGTCGATTCCGCCGGGAATGCAAACCCCCACAGGAATGTCTTCGCCCGCGCCCAGTTCGCGCGTTATCCGGGCAATCTGATCGATCACCGGCTGCGGTTTCCTCGTGGGTTCCGTGCGTTCCTCTATCTTCTTTTCGATGGAGTCGCCCTGGACCAACCCCGCAACGACTTTGTGACCTCCTAAATCCACTCCTATAGCCTGCATGAACCTACCCCCAATAAAGCGCGAGACGCCCTTCCCTCAAGCGCCGAAATCTCGTCAAATTTGAGCCCGGTATGCTTGGAGATTATTTCGACGTACGTAACCTAACTGACCATGACCGCCGATCATGGCTAGTTAGAGTGAAGAACAAACAAAACAACCAGCCCCTCCAAAGAGGGGCTCTTAATTATTCCTCCGTATTTTTCGCTATAAATTCAAATCCATATAGGTCTTGTTTATTTTTTTCTCGTCGATGCCGATATATTTCAGCGTGTTTTCGGCGGCGGAACGGTTCAACAGTTTCTGCACCATGCCGAGGTCGCCTTTTGTTTTCTTGTAGACGTGATACCCAAAAGTCTTGCGCAACGAATGAGCGCTTATCTTCGCCAACCCCACGGCTTCGCCCGCCGCGCTCAGGATTCTTCGCGCCTGCCAGCGCGTCAGGAGTCCGCCTTTTTGGGAGAGGAAAAG
>JAISQE010000012.1 GCA_031274425.1 Synergistaceae bacterium
CCGGATTATGACGTGACGCCGACGGGAGCCATGTTTATGAAGTTTGCCGCCACATTGAGGACAACTCTTCGACTCCTTCTGAAAGAAGTTGTATAATGGACTCGACTCGTAGTTTTTCAGGATCTTTCACTGAATTCCCCGATTGCCCTTCTCTCGGACTGGAAGGAATGGTACTTCGGGGAATTTCCTTTCTTTTTTCTCCTACTTTACGCCATATGCGGACATTTTTCCCGCTCCCGGTTCGGACATTTTCCCCGCGCCGAAACACATAAAGGCCGTGAACATCTGCGCGCAATTCTTAATCCACGCGCTCTGCTGGCTCAGTGTGAAGACCATCGCGGGCGATAGTTTCTCGCCGTGGAGAGTGGCGTCTTTTTGTTCCGGGTTCGAGTTCGGGTTGTGGACTCGGGTTCGAGTTCCCTTTCGGAATGCTGCTCACCGCGCTCTGGAAGGCCGATATCGACGCGAGAGGTACGTAAGAATGGAAACGAACGATAGTTCGGTTCTCCTTTTGAACTTGATGCGAATCTCACCTAAAAATTACGCGTGTGTGCTCGAAAGCGTACTCCGTAGAATTGAAGCATTTTAAATCCCTTCCATAAACAAGCTTTGCGCGAATATTTGAATCCCCCCGCCGCTCTCGAACGGCGCGAGAGGAATGTGGATCAACTCGCGCGGGACGCCGGATTTGACGTTATACAGCAGTTCCGTGACGGGGGAAAGGCTCTCCGGGCGAGTCGTCATGAACATTGTCAGGGGAATTTTGATTTTAGAGAGAAAAACCCCAAGTAGCTGCAATGACTGCGGATCAAACAGGTGCAGATCTTCGAGGACGAAAACCGGGCGATTTTTTGAGTTTTGAGAGTTCTTCGAGTTTCTTGATAAGCTCGTCGTCAAATCGGCTAGTATCTTGCCTATCGTCACCGGATTCCGCTCCGTGTTCAGCAATATATCCACGGCGTGAGGCGCGCTTTCGTTTTTCATGAATTCGTAGAAGACGCCGGACAGTATGGAGGCCGTTATCGGTTTGACGGCGATTCCGCGTTCTTTGAGCCCATTTTCTATTTGAGAGACGATGCCGTCCCACGCCGAGTAGGCATATTTCCCTTCTATCGACAAAGGCTGAGCGGTAAAGACGCTCGCGTCCGCGAATAGGGGCGAGTGGGCAATGTGCCTTACGAGCGCGCTTTTCCCGACGCCCGCTTCCCCGTGAATCAAGACCAGCAACGTATTGTCGATGTTTCCCGATACGGCGTCCAGAATTTTTTCTACCTCGGCTTCCCGGCAACAGAAAAATTCTTCCGGACGATTGACGCTTCTTTTTACGCTTTCTCTGAGGCTTTTTCGCGCGTCCGTCGACGCGACGATTTTCTTTAGAAGGTCTTTGAGCCTTCCGTCCGGAGATATTCCCAACTCCGACTCCACTTTGGCGCGATAGGCGTTGTACCGCGCGACGGCTTCCGCGGCGCGCCCTATCCTGCAATAGGTTTCCATGAGTTCCAACACGGAGCTCTCGTCAAAGGGGTCGAAAATCAACAGCGTCGAGAGAGAGTCGGCGAGTTCGTCCCACGACCCCTGTTCGTAACAGCTCGTGATTCTGGCTCTCATCTGTTCGGCGATCTTTTTTCGGATGGAGTCTCTGGTCAGCAAAAGCCACTCGTCGAACTCTGCGACGCCGAGCCTGTCGAAGCCGCTGAGGGGCTCCGTCAAGAAAAACGAGGGCACGGGCGCGTCCGGATCCGCCAGCAAAGCGATAGCGTCCACGTCTCGTTCCACGTTTTCGAGAGCCACGTATTTATGGTCTGTTATCAGATTTTCAGGCAAAATTTTGCGTAAAAGATATATCGCGTTTCTCGTGTTGTTTGCGGCCTGGGCTTCGTCTTTGTCTCCCCACAAGAGGAACTTGAGCGTTTCTCTCGACGCGCGCCCCTCTAAAGCCAAATAAAACAGCGCGGCTTCGACTTTCTTAAAAGGGATTGGGAGACGAACTCCATCCTTTTCGATAAGCGGCTCACCGAAAAAACACAGCTTGACGGCCATCCGGCACCTCCATCCGACACCTCTTTGTCAACTGTCAAAAATACGTCAAAAAATCATCAAAAAATTATACGGCCCAACGCTGCCCATTCGAAAGGGCGTCAAGTTTCACAATCGTTTTGATGTTCTCTTGACGCAAGGAGTGATAATTTAGGCATGGTATAGAGTCGTAACTCATGCAACCTTTAATTCTAACCTACATCAAGCAGATAACGAGGAATTTTAACACGACATCTTTTGCTTACATAACGCGGGATTTGAGGAAATTAGCTTAAAATTAAATCAAATTATTAAATTAAATTTGGAAAGGAGCTTACCTAATTATGTTCGACGCGACAGGCAAAGCGCTGGAGATTCGGCTGGATTTTCCGAACGGGCTGCCGCCCCAAGCGGAATTCGAACCGGGGATCAGGAGGGCCCCCAACCGAGGGCAAGTGCTCGGCGACAAAGAAATTGTCCTCGCGCTCAAAAACGCGCTGCGTTACATCCCGGAAACGTTCCACAAAGAGCTGGCCTCCGAGTTTCTGGCGGAGTACAGGGAACGAGGGAGGATTTATGGTTATCGTTTCCGCCCCCAAGGCCGGCTTCTCGGCAAACCCATCGATGAATACAAAGGCAAGTGCGTCGAAGCCAAAGCTTTTCAGGTGATGATCGACAACAACCTGGATTTCGACGTGGCGCTTTACCCCTATGAACTCGTCACCTACGGCGAGACGGGGCAAGTCTGCCAAAATTGGATGCAGTACCTGCTGATAAAAAAATATTTGGAGATCATGACTCAGGATCAGACGCTGGTTTTGCAGTCAGGACATCCGCTGGGCCTCTTTCGCTCGAACCCCAACGCGCCGCGCGTCATTCTCACGAACGGGCTCATGGTCGGTCTTTTCGACAATCCTGAAAGTTTCGCCCGCGCCGCGGCGCTAGGCGTGGCGAATTACGGGCAAATGACGGCGGGAGGGTGGATGTATATCGGCCCCCAAGGCATTGTGCACGGAACCTACAACACGCTGCTCAACGCCGGCAGGAAAAAATTCAACCTTCCGCAGGGCAAGGGGTTGGCGGGGCGTCTTTTCATATCCTCCGGGCTTGGAGGCATGAGCGGCGCTCAACCCAAGGCCGCCGACATCGCGGGAGCCGCTTCCATCATTGCCGATGTGGACCTGTCGAGAATCGAGACGAGACACGCCCAGGGCTGGGTGAGCAAAAAAACCTCCGATCTGGCCGAGGCGTTCCAGTGGGTCGAGGGAGCTATGGCGGAAGGCGAGCCCCTTTCCGTCGCCTATCACGGCAACGTCGTCGATCTTCTCCAGTACGCGCTGGACAACGACAAAAATGTGGACTTCCTCTCGGACCAGACATCCTGCCACGCCGTTTACGAAGGGGGCTATTGCCCTCAGGGGCTGACGTTCGAGGCACGGACAAATATGTTGAAAGAAGACCCCGCTCAATTTCGCAAATTGGTGGACGTCAGCCTCAAAAAACACTACGCGCTGATAAAAGCGCTTGTGGCTAAAGGCGTCTATTTCTTCGATTACGGCAACTCGTTTATGAGAGCCGTGTTCGACGCGGGCGTGAAAGAAATAGCGAAGAATGGCGCGGACACTTACGAAGGCTTTATCTTTCCTTCCTATGTGGAGGACATCATGGGGCCCTTGCTTTTCGATTACGGCTACGGTCCGTTCCGCTGGGTTTGTTTGAGCCGCGACCCCGAAGATCTTCGTAAGACCGACAAAGTGGCGATGGATTGCATCGATCCGGGCAGACGTTTTCAGGATCACGACAACTGGGCATGGATTCGCGACGCGGATAAGAATAAGCTCGTCGTTGGGACGCAGGCCCGAATTCTCTATCAGGATGAGGAAGGGCGCATGCGCATCGCCCTCAAATTCAACGAGATGGTGAGAAACGGAGCGATCGGCCCGGTTATGCTGGGACGGGATCACCACGACGTGTCCGGTACGGACTCTCCATACCGCGAAACGGCCAACATCAAAGACGGAAGCAATATTATGGCGGAGATGGCGATTCAGTGTTTCGCTGGGGATTGCGCGAGAGGGATGAGCCTGGTGGCGCTTCACAACGGCGGCGGCGTGGGCACCGGAAAAGCCGTCGACTGCGGGTTCGGCCTCGTTCTCGACGGAAGCCGGCGCGTCGACGAAATCATTCGCTCCTCCATGAGTTGGGACGTCATCAGCGGCGTGGCGCGGCGCGCATGGGCCCGGAACGAGCACGCGATCGAAACCATAGAGGCGTTCAACAAAAACCGCGACGACGGCCATATCACGCTGCCGTTCATCGCCGACGAAGAAGTTCTCGAAAGATTGGTCCGATCCGAATAGATCTAAATAAAGGAGGTTTTAGCTATGTCCGGCAACACCGTAGCGCAAAGCAATACGGGACTGGTCAAGTTTTTGGGTTACAGCCTGTTCGGCGTCTTCATGTTTTTTTGTCCCATTACTATCGGCGGCCGTTCGACCATCCCCGTGGACCACATCATCTCTTTCATCACCGCCAATTGGCTGGAGGGGGCGAAAATTTACATTTTGCTCGTCATGTACTGCGGGGCGGCGCTCCCCTTCATTCGGAAAACCTGGGGCAAGGACACGATGACCGTCTTTTTTTCCATAGCCAAAGTCTGCGGCGCCGTCATCGGCACGATCCTGTATTTCAAGCTTTTGCCCGGCCTCGAATGGTTGTGGCGACCTGACTTCGGGCCCTTTCTCTTCGACAGGCTGGCGATGCCGGTCGGCCTCGTCATTCCGATAGGCTCGGTCTTTCTGGCGTTCCTCGCCAACTTCGGGCTGATGGAGTTCACGGGAGTGCTCATGACGCCGATCATGCGCCCGGTCTTCCGCACGCCGGGGAGATCCGCGATCGACGCGGTGGCCTCCTTCGTCGGAAGCTACTCCATCGCGCTGATCATCACCAACAACATGTACCGTCAGGGGAAGTACTCGACGCGGGAGGCCGCGATCATCGCGACGGGATTCTCGACCGTCTCCGCCACGTTTTTGCTCATCGTCGCGAGGACGCTGAACCTCATGGAGCACTGGACCCTTTATTTCTGGGTCAGCCTGGGGGTTACGTTTGTCGTGACGGCCGTCACCGCGTATATCTGGCCGCTCAGTTCGTATCCAGACACGTATTTCGAGGGCAAACCGAACATCGACGCCCCTCATCAGGGAAGCAGGTGGGTCCACGCTTGGAAGACCGGCATTCAGGTCGCGGAGAACACGGACCCGCTGGTCAGGATGACGTGGACCAACCTGAGAGCGGGGCTCAACATGGCCTTCGCCGTGATACCCTCGATAACCTCCGTGGGGCTTTTGGGGCTCGTGCTGGCCGAATACACGCCTCTTTTCGACTGGTTCGGGTATGTATTCTATCCCTTCTTCGCGGTGTTTGGGCTGTCCCAGCCCGCGCTCGCCGGAAAGGCCGCGGCGATGAGCCTTCCTGAGATGTTTTTGCCTGCCCTGCTGATCGCGAAACAGGCCACGCCGCTTTTGGGTTTCGTCATCGCGGTGACGAGCATCTCCGAGATTCTCTTTTTCTCGGCGAGCATTCCCTGCCTGATGGGAACGGACATTCCGATCAAACTGCGCGACATCCTGATCATCTGGTTCGAGAGGGTGGTTCTGTCCATCGTCCTGACGATCCCCATCGCCATGCTTCTCGGCTTCACGGACGTATTGACCTCCGCTCCTTAACGAAGTCGTATACCCACACGCCCCCGGCAGAGCCGGGGGTTTGATTTACTTTTCATCAATCACCTCAGCAAAAGTATGGCGCTTTCGTCCAATCCGGTGTATTTCTTAATCGCGTCAGGCGGAAGCCCGGCGGCAAGCATGGAACGCGCAACCTTGAACTTGCCCTCCTCAATGCCTTCTTCGTATTCGTTCAAGCCTCAAGCCTCATCCAACCCACGCACTCAGCAAGCGCTATAATGTATAGAAAAACAGGAAAGCGAGGCTTTTCGCAATGGACTCAAACCTCACGTCCTTTTCGCCGCAAGAGGAGCAGGAATTCCGCGAGGCCGAGCGGCAAGGTACACTGCCCAAGGAGATCAACCGCTTCAGTGATCATTTTTTAAAGTTTCTTTTGGCGGCTCCGGAGCGCAAGTCGCTCTTGCTGGACCTCATCAACACGATCCTGCGGCTCATGGGCTACGAGCCCCTTGCGGACATCGAGCCTATGGACAGGGAGCTGTCGCCGATCATCAAAGGCGGTCGCGGGTTGAGGCTGGATTATTTCGGCAGGACATCCGCGGGGAAAGTCATCAATCTGGAGTTCCAGAAGTACGGGGGCAGCGAGTTCATCAAACGAGCCCTGTACTGTTCCGGTACGCTCATCAACAGACAGCTCACCAGCGGCAAGGACTTCGACGAACTGTGCCAGACGATTTTCGTCGGACTGTTGGACTTTACGCTCTTCGACTGGGACGGGTGGTATTGGGATTTCGTGCTGACCAACGTCAAAACCGGAAAAATCCTGACAAAAGACCTGTTGATCATTTTCGTGGAAATGAAGAAACTGGAAAGCATCGTGTCCGACCTCCGAAGGAAGGCGAAGCGGGGGGAGATGGACGTATTGGATTCGACGACGCGCCTTGTGGTGTGGGGCGGATATATGACCAATGTGGGGGTGGATATGATGGCGAACGTGGCGGAGAAAGACCCGATTTTTGCGGAAGTGGTGAAGGTGGAACGCGACTTCTGGGGAGACAATCGCAACCGATTCATCC
>JAISQE010000015.1 GCA_031274425.1 Synergistaceae bacterium
ATAAGGCAAATCCAGGAATGTATCAAACCAGTCCTTTTTACTCCTGCCAAAGAATGCAATATCGCCGAAACCGTCAGCTCCGCAGATCAGAGCACACAGAGTGATGGTCAAAATCGCGACCAAAGAGTGGTGAACACGAAAATTAGATCTCGGCTCTGTCATTTGGCCAAAATATTTTGGATGCTTGTCAATTGGGATTCCATCAAGGCTACTCCTTATCGATTATGGATTTTAGCCTTTTTTTACTCCATCCTAACTAGCCATGATCGCCGATCACAACAAACAATGGAAATAGGAGGAGAATCTATTTCCGTAGGAATCTAAAATGCAACCCTTATCTATCTTCCCGATGCGTTTGTCCTGCACCGTTGCCGGTTCATTGAGGGCGTCGTCGTTTCATTTTACCTCGAACTCGCCCACCACAATACGGTCGTTCGCTTCCTTCAGACGCATTGTCACGGATTGTTTCCGCTGTTTGGGGGTTCCGTAGTGCGTGAAGAAGTCGAGCTGTATCGTCGTCGCGTCCGATAAAATCTGTTGACGGTGTCCGAAGAAATTCACCTCGACGCGATATCTGCCGGGCTTGGCGATTTTCAGGGCGTACTCCTCGGGGCCCCACCCTTCCCTGTTGTCGGGCGACACCCGCCCGCCCTGATAACTCAAAGGATGTTGGTAGTACGTTTCTTCTTCGTTCGGGTCGATTACGTGAAGGTCGATGTCCGTATTGTCCGCATCCCAGGTCAGCACCACGCGCAAATCCAGCGGGCGATCCGATAGGAAACGCGGATCAATCCGGCGCGTGTCGAGTTTCCCCGCGTCCGCTACAGGCATGGCTGCTATAATGGCGTTCAGCTCCGTCAGAGCGATGACCTCAATGCCGGGGAAGTTACGCGTGAAGCTCTTTTCGACGACATCATAAAGGTTATCGATCGCTTTCTGTCGATCGCCCGCAGCCGCGTACGCCAGTCCCAGATCGCGGTACGACTGGGGTTCTTCCTCGCCCAGCTCCAGTGCTTTTCGGAAAACGACGACGGCATGCCCCGGCTTTCCGGCCTCCAGCAGACGATAACCCAGCACACGCAGCACCTGGCGATTTTCCAAGTCCATTTCCGCCAGGTTGGACAGAACGCGCAAAGAAAGGGTTTCCTGTCCACGGGCTCCCAGTTGGTAGGCGACGTCCAGGTAGAACGCGACGCTGTTTTCGTAATCGGGGCGCTCGTCCAGGTAGACGCGGTAGAGTTCCTCGTCTCCGGCTTCCTTCATGCGCCGGATATATGGGGCGTCAGGCGTCCAGGGGCGCAGCGCGACGGAAACTTGCGCGTCGCCGGGTTTCTGTTCGGAAGCGCCCGAGTCGCGAGCCCTTGGGCTTTCGCTGAGGGCTGAGGGCGACGGGCTTGGAGGCGCTGCGAAAGCCCGTGCGTCGGTAGGATGTGGGGCGTAGCTTGGAACGCTTTCTAAAGTTTCCGTTTCCATGGTGTCCAAGGCGACATCCCCTCCCGGCGCCGAAGCTCCGAGCGCGTCCAACACTTTTGTTTCGATGACCGGCGTCTTTCTTTGCCCCTTCGGGAAATCTTTTTTCCACCACTCCTCGCGTTCTTTCCACTCGGCCAGCACGCGCTGGAGCTTGTTCGGGTCCGCGGCGCGGGGCGTCATTTGGGCGCGCAGACGGTCGTATTCTTTTTTCAGTTTTGCCGGCGGCTCGATGTCGTAACGGACGTAATCCTCCAGACGATCCAGCACGATAAGGGACGTCTCGCGGGTCGCTATGCCGAAGGATTTTCCCAGACGCCGGATCGCGCCCTTGTTCAGGTCGTATTCCTCTTCCAGGCGTTCCAGCTTCATCGAGGCCCAAACCAGGGGAACATGGTCGGAATAGGGCTTCTCGCCGTCGACGAGAAACTCCTCGAATCTGGAAACGACATCGCTCTCGAACCGTTTTCCCGCTCCAGAGAGAACGAGGCGAAGCGGGCGGGATGGGTCGGTCACGATCCCCGCGATCGCCAGGGTCGAGTTCGAAAGGGTCGGAGCGCTCCAGACCACGTCCGAAACCCCGCTTCCTTCCACGGAAAGCACCCGCGCCGAGACCTTCATCATCCCGGCCAGCGCGGTTCCAGGATCGAGAAGCGTCAAGTCGACCAGCGCTCCTCCGCTGCGGGAGGCGAGTCCTCTCAGGCGCGACGTGTCCGTCCCCGACGAGGAGACGAAGGCGAAGAGCGGCGCTGAGGGCGGAGCCATCGGGGTCTCGCTGTAGTTGTCCAGCCCATCGGAGAACAGAAAAAACATGTCGGATTGAACGCTGGCATCGAACGCGCTCAGGTTCGTCGCCCCGTCGTACACCGTGGAGTCTAGGGCCTTCCGAAGCGCGATCCAGTTGCCGTTTTTCACGGCGAAGGTCTCGACTGGGGCCGCCGCGTCCCTTATTTTCTGCAGAATCACGGTGACCTCCGCCGTCTCGGCGAAAAAAGCGTCGAGAAACGCGAACTCCCTCGCGTGATCGCGTTTACGGCCCGAGGCGGATGCGTCCCACAGAACGGAAAGAATTCGGGGGTTCACGCGACTGCTTTCCATCATGGGGGACAACCCCGTCAACACCTCGGCATAGAAATAGGTTTTGCCGTCGCGCTCGCCCAGATACACGGCCTCGTTTCGGGACAAGGGCATTGACAGTTCCAAAGCCCCCTCGAGCCGAACGTTTTCCCGCTCGGCCGTGACCACATGCAAACCGTTTTCGCTTTTGAAAAGCCGAGGAAGCTCTCCCTTTAGAAGATCTCCTTTGATTGCCGGCGCTTTGCCCGCGTGGGCGATCCGCACCGAGAGGCTGAACTTGTCCACTTTGTCCGCGTAGGAAAGGGGCAGCCGGTAGGTCATGGTAACCGGGCGCGCGCCCCAGGAATCGGGCTCGCCTATCTCCTCGGACAGCCGTTCGCTGTAGGTCACGCGCACTCGGCGAGATCGGCCGGGGTTCAGCGGGTAGACCCGCGTTTTGAAGTTGTCGCCCTGCGTGACCTCCAGAAGCGCCGGGTCGATGTTCTGCCGGATGACTTCCTCGAAGGTCTGTCGCCCCTTGGCCTTTTCCACGGGTACGGCGTCCCGCATTTCGGGATTTTTACCGTCCTCCCCTTCCATCTCCAGCGCAAAACCGGTAACCGTTTGGCCTCCGAGCAACGGAAACTGAAGCTCGCCCTCCAGCACGCGACCGTTGGGGTTGTAAAACGCCATCTCTACCGTCGTCCACGCCAAATGGCCGAAAACGTCGCTTCGAATGTGGAGTTCACGCAGCTCGATAGGCTTTTCCGCGCCCTGAACCGCAAGTCGCGTTTGGGCAATCTGGGAATCGGGCGGCACGGCTCCGAACGCGCGCGCCGTCCACAGGGGCGCAAAACTCAGCAACGAAAAACAAACGAAAATCCACTCCAATTTCTGCATGGGGCTATGCACCGGGTTCAAACCTCCTGATATCATACTTATCTTATACTTATCTCATACCGATACCGGAGTTTAACATGCTTGAGCCTTTTAGGACAATAGCAGGGGAGCAGCGAGTTCTGCCCCCCCCTGAGCTTGAACGTTTAGATTGCCGTGTGGATCGCCGTGCCGAAGACGTTTGCCGCAGCCTCGGCTAGGGACTCGTAGACCGTGGGATGGGCGTGGATGGTCTGGACCAGGTCCTCCGGCGTCGCGCCGAAGTGGAGGGCCAGGGCGGCCTCGGAGATCATCTCCGTCGCGGGCCCGCCGGCCATGTGAACGCCCAGGATTTTTTTCGTGTCCTCGTCCGCGACGACCTTCATCATGCCGCCGTTGTCGCCCGTGATCGCGCTCTTGCCGTTGGTGATGAGAGGGAACCTGCCGACGCGGATCCTATGGCCCTTTTTCTCGGCCTCCCTCTCGGTCAGCCCGACGCTGGCCAGCTCGGGCGACGTGTAAACGCAGCCCGGCGTGGTCGTGTAGTCCATTTCGACATCGCGCCCGCCCCGGTCGGGGGCGAAGATGTTTTCGACGGCCACCTCTCCCTCCCGGGAGGCCACGTGGGCCAGCATATAAGAATTGACGCAGTCCCCTATCGCGTAGACGCCCCTGACGTTCGTCTCCATGTGCCTGTCGGTCAGGATGCGCCCCCGTTCCATTGTGACGCCCAGCGCCTCCAGGCCGAGCCCGAGGGTGTAGGGCCGCCGCCCCTTGGCGACCAAAAGTTTTTCGGCCAGGATTTCCTTGGGTCCCGCCTCGGAGTCGAGCGCGATCTTCAGGCCGTTATCCGCTTTCGTCACGCCTGCGACGCTGCATCCCCGGAGGAAGGAGACGCCTTTTTTCTCCAATGCCTTGCGCAGGATGACGGCGGATTCCGGATCCATGCTGCGGAGGATCTCGGGGGAGGTGACGATCACCGTGACCTTGACGCCGAACGACGCGAAGGCGGCCGCGAATTCCATGCCGATGACGCCGCCCCCGGAGATGGCGATGGACGCGGGCAGAGCGCCGAAGGATAGGGCCTCGTCGCTGGTGACGACCCCTTCGGTATCGAGGCCGGGGATATCGGGAATGTCGGGTTCCGAACCCGTCGCGACGACGACGGCGTCGGCTTCGATCGTCCGCCCGCCGACCTGGACGGACGAGGCGCTCCTCAGAACGGCCTCGCCTTCGACGTATTCGATTCCGTTGCTTTTGACCAGGTCGAGGGTGCCCGTCGCGAGGCGCGAAACGGTCATCGCCTTGCGCTTCATGACGGCGTTCCAGTCGAGGCGCGGATTGTCGACGAGGACGCCGATCCGTTTGGCCTCCGATTTGACGGAGGTCAGGAGTTCCGCGGAGTGGAGCAGCACTTTTGTGGGGATGCAGCCGACGTTGAGGCACGTGCCGCCGATGGCCTTTTTCTCGATCAGCGTCACGGCCGTCTCGCGCCCCGACATCCGGCCCAGGTGGGCGGCGCGCACGGCCGCCACGTAGCCGCCCGGCCCCGCTCCGATAACGACGATTCTCTTGATCATCGTGCCGCCTCCGTCATCGCGGCATCTCCCCGCGCAGGATCAGCTTTCGAGCGGCCAGAACCTCGTCCGGCCGGATCACGGCCGTGTTTTGCGGGGTATTCGTCACCGCCTCCGGGTTCGTTCCCGCCTCCTCGGCGATCGTTTTGAGCGCCTCGACGAATCCGTCCAAATCGGCTTTCGACTCGGTCTCCGTCGGCTCGATCATCAGGGCTCCGTCGACGACCAACGGGAAGTAGACTGTAGGCGGGTGGTAACCGAAGTCGATCAAGCGTTTGGCGATGTCCAACGTGGTCACTCCCTGCTTGTGCTGCAGCGCGTCGTTGAAAACGCACTCGTGCATGCTCGGTTGCGGGAAGGGGAGGTTGTAGGCGTCCTTCAATTCCGCCTTGACGTAGTTGGCGTTCAGTACGGCCATTTCCGTAACGTCCTTCAAGCGTTTGCCGAGCGTCCGGGTGTAGGCCAGCGCTCGGACGAGCACCGCGAAGCTGCCGAAGAACGAATGCAGACGCCCGATCGAAAGGGGCGCGTCCGAAGAGAGGCTGTACCGGTCTCCGTCTTTTTTCACGCGAGGCACGGGGAGGAAGGGCTCCAGCACGTCGCGCGCCACCACGGGGCCCGCGCCGGGGCCGCCTCCGCCGTGAGGCGTGGAAAGAGTCTTGTGGACGTTGACGTGCATCACGTCGATGCCCATCTTCTCCACGTCGGCGTATCCCATGAGGGCGTTCAGGTTGGCTCCGTCGCCGTAGACCAGGCCGCCTTTTTCATGGATGATCTCCGCGATCTCCGCGATGTGGCGCTCGAAGATGCCGAGCGTGTTTGGGTTGGTGATCATGATGCCCGCGGTCTCCTCGTCCATGACCTGACGGATGGCCTCGGGGGTGACGACGCCGTCCGGCGAAAGCTGAACGGGCACGGGAACGTAACCGCAAAGCGCCGCGGACGCCGGGTTGGTGCCGTGCGCGGTGCTGGGCATGAGGATCTTATGCCGCTGCTTGCCTTTGTGGGCGTGATAGGCGTGGATCATCAGCATTCCCGCCAGCTCTCCCTGCGCTCCGGCGGAGGGTTGGAGCGACGCGGCGTGCATCCCCGTGATCTCCAGAAGGTCCCGCTCCAGCTCGTACATCAGCTTCAGCGCGCCCTGGACGCAGTCCTCCGGCATCATGGGGTGCAAGTTCGCGAAGCCCGGAAGCCCGGCCGTCCGCTCGTTGACCTTGGGATTGTACTTCATGGTGCAGGAGCCCAGCGGGTAGGTTCCCGTGTCCACGCCGAAATTCCACGTGGAAAGCCGGGTATAGTGGCGAACGACGTCGACCTCGGAGAGCTCCGGCAGCTCGGGCTTGTCGCCGACGAGCCCGGCGTCCAGCTCGGACCGGGGGACATCCCGCTCGGGTAGGCTGATGCCGACGCGGCCCTTTCGGCCCCTTTCCCACAGCAGGGCCTCTTTGAAAGCCAAACCTCTGGCGCCCGGATACTGGGACATGATCAAGCCACCTCCTTGAGAAACTTGAGAGATTCGAGAAAAGCGTCCAGCACGTCGCGGGTGTGGACCTCCGTCGCGCAGAAAAGGTAGGCGTCCTTGTATTCCTTGTACTCGGGGAAGGCGTCCAGTTTCAGCCCCGCGGCGAACCCCTTCTCGGCCAGTTCCCCGCGGCGTTTTTCGAACTCGGCGGGGGCGGTCAGAGCGAACTCGTTGAAGAACGGAGCGTCGAAAAGCGGCTTGAACCCCGCCCGCTCCAGCCCGGCTTTCAGATAGGCGGCCTTGTCGTGGTTGATCTGCGCGATCTCCCTCAGCCCTTCTTTGCCCGCCGTCGCCATGTACATGGCCGCGGTCAGGGCGTTGTGTCCAGAGTTCGTGCAGATGTTCGAAACGGCTTTTTCGCGGCGGATATGCTGCTCCCGCGCCGCCAGGGTCAGGACGAAGGAACGCTCGCCGTTTTTGTCGACGGTCTGGCCGACGAGACGTCCGGGAATGGTGCGCACGAAGTCCTTTTTGCAGGCCAGCATCCCCACGCCGGGGCCTCCGAAGTTTTGGGGGATGCCGAAACTTTTCCCCTCGCCGCAGACGATGTCCGCGCCTTGACTGCCCGGATTCTTGAGGAGTCCCCAGGCCATGGCCTCCGTGAAGGAGACGACGAGAAGCGCGCCTTTGGCGTGCGCGGCCTCCGCGGCGGCGGCCAGGTCCTCGACGACGCCCATGAAGTTCGGCGACTGAACGATCACGGCGGAGACGTCCTCGGGGATTTTGCCGTAGTCCGTCCTGCCGTCGGGCAGAGCGCCCAGCTCGGCCGTCTCGAAGTCGGTCGGTTTGAAATAAGTGTTCAGCACCTGAATGTAATGGGGGTGGTTGAGGCGGGAGAGGGCGATTTTGGGCTTTTTCTTGACGCGGATCGCCATGAGGGCGGCCTCCGCCAGGGCGCTGGCGCCGTCGTACATAGACGCGTTGGCGATCTCCATGCCCAGCAGGCTGCCGGTCAAAGTCTGAAACTCGAAAATCGCCTGGAGCGTGCCCTGGCTGACCTCCGGCTGGTAAGGAGTGTAAGACGTGATGAACTCGGACCGGGAAGCCAGGTAGGGGATGTGCGCCGGCACGTGATGAGAATAGGAACCCGCCCCGATAAAGGCCGTTCCCGTGCGGTTGGCTTGCGCCATCTCCTCGAACTCGCGCAGCAGACGCCATTCGCTCCTGGGCTCGATGGCGATCTCCGAGTCCCGCCTGGCGTTTTTCGGTATGGAGTCGAAAAGCTCCTCGACGCGCTCGATGCCGATGACCTCCATCATCTCCCGGAGGTCGTCCGGGGTATGCGACAGATAACGCATGGCCGCTCTATGAATGTTCGTCGTCGAGGGTTTTCACGAATTCGGAGTAGGCGTCGCTTTTCAGCAAAGCGTCGAACTCCTTCGAATCCGGGACCTCGATGTCCACCAGCCAACCGTCTTCATAGGGCGAGGCGTTGACCAGCTCGGGGCTGTCGGAAAGGGCGTCGTTGACGGCCACGATTTTCCCCGTCACGGGAGAGTTGAGGTCGCTGACGGCCTTGGTGGACTCCAACGACCCGAAGGCCGCCCCCGCGTTGGCGGCGGTCCCCACGGAGGGAAGCTCCACGTAGACGATGTCTCCCAGCGCGCTTTGAGCGTAGTCGTCCACGCCGACGCGCACTAGGTTGCCGGTCATCTTCGCCCACTCGTGGGTTTTCGCGTAGGACAGGTCTTTTCTGATATCCAGTTCTTCGAATGTTTTCATCACATGTACCTCCTGATTAGAATAATTTAGAAAGAATAACTAAAAATATGGGGCTCGACGCTCAAAACTTCACGCGCGCCGTCCGGTGGGGCCGAACGTCGGAGACGACCTCCACCTCGATGGAGCGGCGGGCGTCTTTCAGTGAGACTTTCGTCCCGTACTCCAAGGGGCGGTCCACGCGGATAAAGCCGCAGACCAGGCCCTTGGGGGTGAACGAGGCCGGCTTGTCGAAGCTGGCGACGCTGTAGACCTTTCCCTCGACCCGCCCGATGGCCATATCGATGGCGCAGGTGGAGACGACCCCGATGGACGCGCCGTTCAACAGGACCGAAGCGCCGTGGGTTTCGACTTTGCGGGGGTCGAAACCGCGGAAGGGGTACGTGTAGAGGGAGGGGGGCGCGTCGTAGAGCGCGGAGCCGATGAAGGTCTTCGTGAGCTTCCCCTCCTTGTCCCGCGGCAGGGCGAAATCCCACGGGGTGTGAACGAAGGGCCAGCTCCCGATGTCCTGGTGGGATAGGGGCAGGACGGCCCCCGTCCGCAGGGAGTCTCGCGCGGCGAGTCCGCAGGGCGTCACGTCGCTTTTTCCCGCGTCGAGGATCATGTTCCAGACGTCCAGGGCCTTGTCGTAGGGCATGACGATCTCGAACCCCACCTCGCCCGTGTACCCGGTCCGGGAGAGAAGAACGGGGATGTTCCCGGCGAAGGCGATCTCGGAACCGGCGTCAGCATAATCTCCGCGAAAGTGGAAGTACCCGAGCCCCTCTATCACCCCCCGGCCCTTTTCCAGAAGTTTCCTCACGATCCCCACCGAAGCGGGGCCCTGAAGGTCGATCTTGCTGAATTTGCCGGCCTCGTCGGTGACAGACGCGTCCCCGAACGCGTTATGCCGCGTCAAATGCTCCCGAACCACCGCCCCCATGCCGGCGTTGACGATCAGGATCCAGTCGTCTCTTCCTAAGTTGTAGGCGATGGTGTCGTCGACCACGTGCCCCTGTTCGTTCAGAATCATGCTGTAGCCGCACGCGCCGGGGTTCAGCTTCGCCACGTCCCGGGTGAGGCAGCGCTGCAACAGGTTGAGCGCGTCTTTTCCCCCGAGGCGCAGAAGATCCATGTGCCCGATGTCGAAAACACCGCTTTTCTCGATAACGGAGAGGTGTTCCTTAACGCTGCCGGTAGGATACCAGAGCGGCATCTCCCACCCGCCGAAATCCGTCAGTTCTCCTCCCAAAGCCTTATGCACCGCGTTTAACGCCGTTTTTTTAAGCAAACTTCGATTCCTCCTCGTACATTCAAAATATTTGGCAAAATATTTGGGGCGTCGCCCCAAACCCCACACAAGGGCCTAGGCCCTTGAGAATCCCATTTGAGGCAGGAACTCAAGAAACGAAAACGACGGAGCTATCGATACGGGCGAGAATTACTACATACGTAAAGGATAAGTCGATAGGAACTTTCTGGATAGTTGCGCACCGCGCTATTCCCCCTCAGGACATAATTCCTTCTGTCACGGTTTTCGCCGCGCCGCAAAATCCGCGTCGCGCGCAAAAAAAATCCGCTTCAGAAACCTGTCCGAATACGCTCCTTGTGCCTGAGAGTTTCCACACCGCAGTCTCGGCTGACGCGGCGGTTGCCCCTTCGGCGCTTTCGCCCTCGCGGGGCGAACCGCAAAGACAAAAGACTCTCACGTATTCTTCTTTCAGGGTAAATTGAATCTGATTGTTAGAAGTAACTATCTTATACGCCCCGGGGTTCGTCAAGGTAAAAACACCGACTCCCTCCGACGGAAAAACGCTTCGGCCGCGTCGCGTTTTACGGAGGCGTTTTACGGAACTGTAACACTGTCGAAAGGTTCCCGACACGCTCTCCTGATAACCTCACGTCACCAAACCAATGGAGGTGCTTTTATGACGATGCGGAAGAAAGTATTATGGGAGAAAGTGTTGTTGGCGGCAGGGGTGTTGTTCTTGAGCGCGTCCTCGGCCCTGGCCGAACCGGAGCTGGTGGTGCTCCCGATCGACCGGGCCAAATTTTTGGCGGGGCAGAAGTTCGATATGGAGGTCGAGCTTCGCGGGGCCAAGGCCGAGGAGATCAAAGTGCTCCTCGACGGCAAGGACGCCGCCGGGTTCTTCGGCGCGACTCCGGTGGTGAAGAAAGAAGACGCCTTGAGCAGCTATCGGGTCGACGGCGTCGCCCTGACGCAACCCGGCGCGGTCAAGGTGGAGGTCGAGGCGAAGGCGGGAGGCAAAACATTCAGGAAAAGCGTGGGCTACACGGTGGCGGCTCCCGAGAAGAAGCGCGCCAAAAACGTCATTCTCTTCATCGGCGACGGCATGGGGCTCGCCAGCCGGCAGATCGCGCGCATTCTCTCCAAGGGAATCACCCAGGGCAAATACAACGGGCTCCTGGAGATGGAGCTTCTGAACGACGGTCTGGCCCTCCTCACCACGTCCGGCTACGACTCCCTGGTGACGGACTCCGCCAACGCCGCGTCGGCCTACGCCACCGGCCACAAGTCTGTGGTCAACGCGATGGGGGTCTACGAGAACTCCGCCCCCGATCCCCTGGTCCATCCCAAAGTGGAGAACATCGCCGAGCTCGTGAAACGCGCGGGGGGCATGTCGGTCGGCCTGGTGACGACGTCCAACATCACCGACGCCACCCCCGCGGCTATGGTGGCCCATACCCGCCGCCGCGCCGAGCTGAACTTCATCGCCGGCGAGATGCTGAAAGCGGACGTGGTTCTGGGCGGCGGATCGCAGCAGTTCCTTCCCCAGAGCACTCCCGGTTCCCGGCGCAAGGACGACCGCAACCTGGTCGAGGAGTTCAAGGCCAAGGGTTACGCTTTCGCGGGAAATCGCGCCGAGCTGGCCGCGGCGAAGGGCGACAAGATCCTGGGGCTCTTCAACCTCGACAACATGAACGTGTACCTGGATAGAGAAATTTTGAAGCACCCCGACGTCCTCAAGGACTTCGTCGATCAGCCCAACCTGATGGAAATGACGAAAAAAGCCATCGATATTTTGAGCCGCAACGAAAACGGGTTCTTCCTCATGGTGGAGGGGGCCTGCATCGACAAACAGCTCCACGCGATGGACTGGGAGCGCTCCGCCTACGACACCATCGAGTTCGACAAGGCCATCGGGATCGCGCGGGAGTTCGCCGCCAAGGACGGTTCCACCCTGATCATGGCCACGGCGGACCACTCTCACGGCGTCAGCGTCACCGGCACGTACCACGAGAGAGACGGGAAAACGGGCCGTCACGGCGTGCGCACCTACGCCAACGCCGTCTTCCCGACGTTCGCGGACGCCGACGGGGACGGCTTCCCCGACAACCCCGCCCCGGACGTGACCTTGGCGGTGCAGTACGCCAACCACCCCGACTACTACGAGAACTTCAAGTTCCACGATAAACCCACGTCTCCCGCCATCATGTCGGGCGACGTCGCCGTCGCGAACGTCAAGCGGGCTCCGGAGGGAGTATTCTATCCCGGCAACATCCCCCTGGACGAGTCGTCCGAGGTCCACGCGGCCGACGACGTGCCCCTGTCCGCGGCGGGCCCCGGAGCCGACTACTTCAAGGGGATCATGGACAACACCGAGGTCTTCTTCGGCATCGTCCGGGCCCTGGGGCTCGACCCCACGAAGAAGCGATAAAAAGCAATAAAAGATGAAAAGCAGGGACTCCGCCTATCCGAGCTTCAAAATAGCCAGGGCCTTTTGGGCCCTGGCCCTGCTCGTCTCGAGTCTATCCTCGATCGCCGCGGCTAGCGGGCCTATGGCCAACGGGCCCGTACCCCTGGGGTTTGGCGAAATGTACGGGAAGGTCTCGCCGCTGGGGATCGACTTGTCCGAGAAACTGAAATCGCTCTCGGGCAAGGCCGTGGTCATGGAGGGGTTCATGGCGCCGCCGTTGAAGCCGACGCTGGAGTTTTTCGTGCTGACCCGCGTTCCCATGTCGATTTGCCCCTTCTGCTCCTCCGACGCGGACTGGCCCTACGATATCGTGGTCGTCTATTTGAGGGAACCGGTCATGGCCTTGCCCTTCGACCGCCCCATCCGCGTGGAAGGGCGCTTGGAGCTCGGCACGAAGACGGACCCGGAGACGGGCTTCGTCAGCCTGGTCCGCATCTACGCCACGCGTCTCAGCGAGGCGGGGATATGAGCGGCTTTCCACTGCTGGAGATCCGCGAGCTGCGCAAGGAATACACGCAGCCCGGCGTTCCCGTGCGGGCTTTGAGCCTGGATTTCCTGGAGGCGCAAAGGGGAGAGGCCGTCGCCGTCACGGGTCCGAGCGGCTCGGGCAAGACGACGCTGCTGCACCTGCTGGCCGCGCTCATCCGCCCCACTCGGGGGATTATCCGCTTCGACGGGCGGGACCTGGGCTCTTTGGGGGCGTCGGCGGCTCGCTGGCGCGCCCTGTCCGTGGGGTACGTCTTTCAAAACATGAATCTGCTTCCAGACTTCAGCCTGCTGGAGAACCTGACGATCGCGGCGGAGATCTCGGACGTTCCCCGCCGCCGCGCCCTCGACCGATCTTGGGCTCTTCTGCGGCGTCTGGGGCTCTACGGTCTTTCGCACCGCCGCCCCGCGGAGCTGAGCCTCGGCGAGCAGCAGAGGGCCGCCGTGGCCCGCGCCGTCCTCCACTCCCCGCCGCTCGTTCTGGCGGACGAGCCCACCGCGAGCCTCGACGCGACAAACGCCGAGGTCGTCATGGACCTGCTCCTGGAACTCGGCGCGGAGTCGCGGAGCCTTCTCCTGGTCGCAACCCACGACGAGACGGTAAAGAAACGCTTCTCCCGCGTCGTGGAGCTGCAAAAAGGAGGAATGACATCGTGAGATCGGGAACCAAGCTGCGCATCGCGCTGAGGCATTTGCGTTCGAAGGCGTTTCAGACTTTTTCGGTAGTGTCGGTGGTCGCCTTCTCCGTGGGGTTGGCGGTGGCGTTGTTCTTGCTGGCCCAGGGGCTGCGGCTGGGGTTGATCCGGGCGGTGGAGCCCTTCGATCTGATCGTCGGCGCGAAGGGCAGCCCATACCAACTGGTGCTGAACACGGTTTTTCTTCAGGACGTTCCCATCGGCAACATCTCCTGGAAGGACTGCCTGGAGCTCTCCGACGACGCTCGCGTGGGTTTCGCCGTGCCCCTCGGCTTCGGCGACTCCTACGGCGGATACCCCGTCGTCGGGACCACGTCCGGCATTTCGGACATTCGAACGCGCGCTTCAAATCCGCCCTGGCTGAGGATCGGGGAGGGCCGGTTCTTTGACGAGGGCGGGTTCGAGGCCGTGTTGGGGGCTCAGGCGGCCGCCGGGTCGGGGCTCCGGGTGGGAGACTCCTTTCGGACGTCGCATGGGATTGTCGCGTCAGACGAACACCACGAGGAATACCGCGTCGTGGGAATCGCCGAGACGGTCCAGGGTCCCTACGATCGAGCGATCTTCGTGCCCCTCGAAACCCTTTGGGAGGTACATGCCCATAGCCCCCACGAGCGCGGCCCGCTTCGCCTCTCCGAACACGAAGAAGATGAAGAACACGAGAAAGAGGCGACGGCGGTTCTCGTGCATCCGGTTTCCTACACGGACGCCTACAGCTTGGCCGCTTCTTTTCAGAGAAGCGCCGACAAACAATTGGTCTTTCCCGCTCAAACCGCCATCCGCCTTTTTGCGCTGGTGGGGCGGGGGGAGGCTTTTCTCTCCATCATTGTTTACGCCGTCGGAGGCTGCGCCCTTCTGACGACGCTTCTGGTCCTCTACTGGTCGGGGGCGGCCAGGGGCCGGGAGCGCGAGCTGCTCCACGTCTTGGGCGTTTCTCGGAAAACGCTGGTTTTTATTTCCTGGCTGGAGGGGACGATCACGCTCCTCGTCGGGGCGTTGCTTGGGGAGATGGTGGGCCGCGTAGGGGCCTGGGCGGCCTTCGGCCTATTGGGCAAAGCCACGGCCATCGCCCCCGCCGTGCCTCTGACGCCGCAGGAGTGCATCGCCCCGCTCCTTCTTCTGTCCGTCGGGTCCGTCAGCACTCTCATCGTCGCCTGGGGCGAAGTGAATTGAAGTAAAAAGCCTAAAGTTAGGGTAGCTAAAAATAGTTTTTTAAAAGAAGAAAATTATCGGGGTCAAGGGACTGAGAAAAATCCCCTGCGGGGTGTGGGGCGGAGCCCCGCGGTTTCGCTCAAGTTGTGGACATTATTGGGTAGGAGACCGCTCATTAGTTGGGCGGCCGTCCTCCCACACCACCGTACGTACGGTTCCGTATACGGCGGTTCGTGTTCAGTTTTGATACTCTTTCAGCTTCATTTCCAAAGACACCAGTCCAAGTTTCCTGAAGTAGCTTG
>JAISQE010000170.1 GCA_031274425.1 Synergistaceae bacterium
ACCGTCGACGGCGACGCGCTGATATACATGGGAGCAGGATACCCGATCAACCCTCCGACCACCCCTACGAAGGGGATCGTGTTCGTGGGCGCGGCCGGCACGGCGTATGGCGATGTCACCTTGCCGCGCGATCTCACTATCAAATCCGGCGAGACGCTTACGATCCCTGACGGCGCTTCGCTCACAGTGCCGAGCGGCACGACGCTCAGGGTCGAAACCGGCGGGGCTATCGTCAACAGCGGCACTATCACAGTCAAAACCGGCGGAACGCTGGATGGCAACGAAGGCATAACCGGCAATCCAATCGTGTACACCATCGACATCAAGGCCATACCCGGCGTGACCGCGCCAGTTACTGGCGAGACGCCAGTGACGGCCATCACGGAAACAGGTCAGTATACCGGCACGGTCGCGTGGAGTCCGCAAGTTACTAATAAATTCGCCGCTGGCACGGTTTACACGGCGACAATAACGCTTATTCCGAAACCCGATCGCACGCTGGCCGGCGTGGCGGCGAACTCTTTCACAGTCGCCGGGGCAGCGA
Organism: Synergistaceae bacterium; assembly: GCA_031274425.1. Lineage (GTDB taxonomy): Bacteria > Synergistota > Synergistia > Synergistales > Aminobacteriaceae > JAISLU01. The sequence continues at coordinate 545 of JAISQE010000170.1, forward strand.
GCGTCAGCAACGAGGAGAACACCGGCGTCATCATGGCGGTATTCCCCGCGACAAGCGGCGGCGGCACACCTCCCCCCGGCCCCACGCCTTCGCCCGACCCCGACCCCACGCCTCCCCCGTCCAACAGCACGACTCCGACGGAGATCAGCGTCACATTGAGCGGCTCGAAGCTCGCCGCCGAGAAGCAGACGGACGGGACGTATCTTATCGTCGCCCCAACCGGAACGGACATAACGGCCCTGGCAATCACCTTCGCCCTGCCGTCCGGCGCGACGATCAGCCCCGCGAACGGAAGCGCGCAAAATTTCTCCGGCGGCCCCGTGACCTACACGATAACGGCGGCGAACGGAACGACGAAGGAGCGGATCGTCGTCGCCGTGCGCGTCGAATCCCCATCGCCGACGGATAAGCCGTACTTCTCGGACGTTTCCTCCGTTTGCGAGGTCGCGTATGTGGCAAACGAGGACGGCACAATCTCGGTTTGCCTGCGAATCCCCTTTCTCGCGGGCTCCGACCCGGCGCTGATCGAGGCGATGAAGGCCACGATAACCGGGGTGACGGGCTCGGGCGCGACGCCCTCGAACGTGTCCTACAGCTACGTGGACGCCTCGGGCAAAGTGATCCCGATAGACGCGCGAAGCACGAAGAGCGCCTCCGTGCCGGCCCCGTACCTGCAAATCTCCTTCACGACCCCGAGCCTCGACGCGGTGAAAAAGGGCGCGCTGGAGAAGGTCGAATACTGGCTGAAAAACGACGCGACAGAGTACGTGCAGACGTATTCGACCCCGCTTGAGTTCTCTGAAATTGCCCTCACCGACGAGACGCCGAAAACCCCGGTGCTTCCCGACGATCCTGACGATGCCGATGATCCTGACGACCCTGATGATGCCGATGACCCTGACGCCCCCGATAACCCCGACGATCCCGACGACGCCGGCTACCCGGACAAGCCTGCCGGCGGCGGCGGTTGCTCGACCGGAGCGGCTGGATTCTTCGGACTGGCTGGATTGGCAATGGCGGGGCTGACCGGCGCGGGAGCGAACAGGAAGCGCGGGTAGGGAATCGCTGATTGGATGTTTTTTTGAGCGAGAGGGCAAAGGACTGGGGGCGTTATCCGGCGAACCCATCGGGGCGTTATTTTTTTTAAAATAAATTTTAACGACGCGCCCTAAAATGAAATTTGAGGTAAAATTTAGGGCAGGTTCCGCCCGACCGGCGTGTTGGGGCGCCGGCGCGTCCGGCGGGGACAAAAAATTTATTTTATGTCAGGTGGAGGGTATTATGGTAAAGAAGATTTTCGCGGTTTTTCTGACGTTTTTGCTGGCGGCGCTGTCCGCGTCCCCCGCGTTTTCCGCCGAGCACACGATCAAGCTGGCGTACCTGGTGGCCGAGACGCAATCGACCCACGTGGCGGCCCGTGACTTTTTCAAAAAGACCGTCGAGGAGAAGTCGGGGGGGCGCGTCGTGGTCGAGCTTTATCCCAACGGGGTTTTGGGCGGCGACAGGCAGGTCATCGAGGCCGTGCAGCTCGGCACCGTCCAGATGACGATACCGCTGGCGGGCGTTCTGTCCGGTTTCGAGCCCAAGTTTCAACTTCTCGACTTCCCCTTCCTTTTTAAGGACAAGGCAAGCGTTTACAAGGCCCTGGACGGAGAACTGGGCGACAAGCTGAACAGCCTGCTGCTCCCCCTCGGACTCCGCAACCTGGTCTTCGCCGAGAACGGCTTCCGCCATCTGGCGAACAACAGAAGCCCCATCAACAAGCCCGAAGACCTCAAGGGCCTCAAGATCCGCACGATCGAGAGCCCCGTGCAGGTGGCCGCCTTCAGGGCCCTCGGGGCGAGCCCCACCCCGATGAATTTCGGGGAGCTCTACACCGCGCTCCAGCAGAAGACCGTGGACGCCATGGAGAGTTCGACGCCGCTCTTCTACACCTCCAAGTTCTACGAGGTCCAGAAGTACTATAGTCTCACCGACCTCTTTTACGCGGCGACCGTGGTCCTGATCAACGAACCCTTCTTCCAGTCCCTGCCGAAGGACCTTCAAGATATCGTCCAAGAGGCCGCCGAGCTGTACCGCACGGAGCAGCGCAGAATATCGCAGGAGCAGGAGAACGAGATGCTCGGCCTGCTCAAGGACGCCGGTCTCGTCGTCAACGAAATCTCGCAGGAGGACAGAAACCTGTTCCGGGAAATGACCCTGCCGGTCTACGACGAGTTCAAAGACGTGGTGGGCGAGGACCTGATCGAACTCGCGAGAAAGGCCAGCCAATAGCGCGGGCGGGCTCCCCGAGGGCCGCGGAATGAAACGTTTGACGGAACATTTCGAGGAGTACCTGTTGATCGCGAGCCTGATGTTTTCCGTCGGGATCGTCTTTCTGCAGGTGGTCATGCGATATGTTTTTTTGAACTCGTTCTTCTGGAGCGAGGAGCTGGCGAGGTACGTGTTTTTGTGGCAGATATGGCTCGGCGCGAGCTACGCCGCCAAGGAAGGAAAGCACCTGCGGATCGAGATCGTGAAGGGCTTCCTGAGGGGGCGGGGGCGAATCGCCTTCGAGCTGGGCTCCACGGCGGTGTGGTTCGGGTTCTGCGTCTTTCTGGCGTACCAGGGAACGATGCTGACGAAGATGCTCTTCACCCGGATGCAGGTCTCCCCGGCAATGCGAATTCCTATGGGCTACGCCTACGCCTCGGTTCCGGCGGGCGCGGCGCTGATGGCGCTGCGGCTCGTTCAGCGAATGCGCCGGACGGTGGAGGAATATCGGGTGGGAGAATATCGAAACGGGGAGGCGGCAAAAACGTGAATCTTCTCGTGCTGTTCGGATCGATGGCGGTTTTGCTGGCGCTGTCGATACCGATAGGTATCGCTCTGGGCCTCTCCACGGCCCTGACGCTGGCTTTGACGAGCAACATTCCGCTCATCATGATCGCCCAGACCTCCTTCGCGGCCCTGGACTCCTTTCCGCTCCTGGCCATACCGTTTTTCATGCTGGCCGGGTCCCTGATGAGCTACGGGGGCATATCCCGGAGGCTGGTGATCCTGGCGGAGACGCTGGTGGGGCAGGTGACGGGCGGGCTGGCGATGGTGACCACGGTGGCTTGCATGTTTTTCGCGGCCATATCCGGGTCCGGGCCGGCGACGGTGTCGGCCATAGGCTCGTTCATGATCCCCGCCATGAAGGAAAAGAAGTACGACGACGACTTTGCCGCCGCCCTCACGGCGGCGGCGGGCTCCATCGGCGTCATCATCCCCCCCTCGATACCGTTCGTGATCTACTGCGTCGTCTCGGGGGCCTCGGTCGGCGAGCTTTTCATCGCGGGCGTGGTTCCAGGGATCATCATCGGAGCGTCCCTCATGCTCTTGTCCTGGTTTGTGGCCAAAAAGCGGGGTTACCCCAAGTCCGAGCGCAGGGAGAAAAGCGACGCCGGGCTCCTGAGGTCCGTCTACGACGCATCCTGGGCGCTGATGGTCCCCGTCATCATCCTGGGCGGGATATACGGCGGGGTCTTCACTCCCACGGAGGCGGCGGTGGTGGCCGTGGTTTACGCGCTTCTGATCGGCAAGTTCGTGTACAGGGAGCTCGACTTGAAGACCACGATCGACGCCTTCCGGGAGGCCGTCTTGGTGAACGGGGCCACGACGTTCATGGTCGGGCTTTCGATGGCGTTCGCCTCGTACCTTACCATGGAGCAGGTTCCGATGAAGGTGGGTTCGTACATCGTCAGCGTGTCGAGCGAGCCGGTGGTCGTCCTGCTGCTGATCAACGCCATGCTGCTTGTGGTGGGGTGTTTTGTGGACAACATATCCTCCATGATCATCCTGACGCCCATACTCCTTCCGGTCGTGAAGGGCTTCGGGGTCGATCCGATTCACTTCGGGCTCGTGATGACGGCCGCGCTGGCCATCGGCTTCGTCACCCCGCCTTACGGAGCCAATCTTTTCGTCGCCTCGGCCATATCGGGCGTTCCGATAGACGGGATATCCAGGCGCATCGTCCCGATCGTGGGCGTGATGCTCCTGTGCCTCTTGCTTTTCACCTTCTTCCCAAGCGTCAGTATGGGCCTGGTAAGGCTGCTCCGCTGACCGGCATACCGTTTCGCCACGTCCACGCCGAACCCGACGGAGAACTCGACATGGCAAAACCCCTGAAACAAGTGAGCCATCCGGTTTTTGTTCAAGGAAGGAGTGAAATATACGGAATCCCCGACTTAAAAAGGCAGAAAATATTAAAGTAATCGTATCCCAAATAATAATCTATTAACCGGATAAGTCGGCTAATAAGCAATTTTTCATCTCTCATGAGGTCAGTAGGAAACAGTAAAAGGATCTGACCGGGAAGAACGCGATTATCCCAAATGTCAAGCGAATTTATTTCACTTTTAATTTGACTTGAAATTAAATCTAAAATGGTGACAATGGGCTTATTGATATCTAAAATGGTGACAATAGGCTCATTGACATTAAACTTCTGTAACATAGATACATCGTCATCTGTCAGTTTATTATTTTTTAGTTTGGATTCCAAAATTTTTTTTATTGATTCCATACACACTGCATCTGACCTTAAATTATTAAGCGTCTCGTATTGTAAGGCAAACGGCATTTGAAATTTCATTGTAAGGCTTGCATTAACCTTGCCCGATAATACGTCCAATATATGAAGAATATCATCCCGTTGTACCTCTCGCCATCTTTCATCATCTTTCAACCGTCCTAGAGTTTTCACAAAACGAACATATGGGATTTTATCTAAATCAAGCAATTGCGCCTTTATTCGAAGCTGTCTATAAACTTCATCCGCCCATCCTGCTATTTCCAGGTTTGAAACGGTATTTTCCAAGTAAGCGCTAACTATCTTAATCATTTCGACTTTGTTCAGTTCCAAAGTATAGGACACCTCTCTTTCGCTTTCGACATACGTTTCGTTCACTCAAAAACTTCGCAGATCTGAATATCGTTCCTAAACCTTGAAAACACAATAAACGGCATCCAACTGGCCTCATGAATACGCTTCATGGCGTCCGCCAAAGAAAGCAGACAGAAATTCACCGGAGGGTATGGAAAAATGTGCCAACCATCAAAGAACCCCTCCTCACTTTTTGTTCGTGACGTTCACCTTCATCGCCCTGTAGGCGACCTTGCCGTCCGGCGTTATGTCCACGCGGATGTAATGGTGGAACGACGCGGGCGTTCCTTTGTCGTAAAGGCCGCCGCCCCCGCCCCCCGTGATGATGTAGGGGGTCTTGCCCCATTTGCCGGTGTAGAACGAGTGGATGTGGCCCGTGAAGACCATCGTGACGCCGTATCGGTCGAAAAGCGCTTCCAAGCGCGCCACGTTCTCGGGCCTTCCGCTCATGTCGTGGGGCTTCTTCCGGTTGGGGCGGGGGTCGCGCAGGGGGCGGTGCATCATCAGAAAACGCCTTTTGATGCCCCGCGCGTTTCCCAGGGTCTCCTCCAACCACGAGAACTGCGCTTCGGTCAGGGAGGCGTCCAGCCCGTTGTCCAGCACGATGAAAGCGGTGTTCCCGATCGAGAAGGAATAGTAGTGGGGGGAGCCGAAGAGCCGCGAGTAGTTGGCCGCGTTCTTCGACTTGAAGTGATCGTGGTTGCTGGCACAGGTGAGAAAAGGCAGGTCCAGCCCGCGAACGTGGCGGAAAAAGGTGCTCTCGTACTCCTCGTTCGTGGCGTAGTTCACCAGGTCCCCCAGGTCGAAGGCGAAGAGCAGCCCCTCCTCGTTCAATATCGAGGGCAGGACGCGGGGAAACTTGGAGTTCGGCCCCTGGGTGTCGCCCACCACCACAAACGAAAACGCCTCACGGTCACGGGGGATGCGCGCCAGGTTTTCCTCGTTCCACGCTCCCTCGGCGAGCCGGGCGAACGACGCGAACAGCAAACAACACAACAGCGCCGCGAAACGGAGTTTCCTACGGTCGAACACTGCTTTAGCCCCTCCTTCGGGTCAAAACCCCACCTGATTGAAAATGTTGTCGAGCAACTGCTTCTTGAACTGGTTTTGGGTGTCCTCGCCGTTGTTGCCGCCAGAGCCGGTGGGGATCTTGATGTTGAACTGGATTTTCTTTTCGCTCTCCTTGTTCTGCTTCGTTTCGTTCTGGTTGCTTAATGGAAGATAGCTCTCCAGGGACTTGTCGATCTTGAGGTCCAGCAGTTGCAGCTCCTGCCAGCTCCCCTTCAATTGAAACGTCACGTCCTGAAAATCGTGCTCGGTGAAGCCCACCAGCTTGCTCACCGCCTGGCGCAGGAACTGGCCGCCCCCCGAGAGGCTCCCCGTCATCAGTTGCAGGGCCCCCTTCACAGCCCCCAGCACCACGTCCAGGGCGTGGACGTCGAGGCGGCCCTTGCAGTTCAGCGCCAACCCCTTGCCCAGAACGCCCAGAGGGCCGTTGACCGCGAAATGCTTATAGAGCGGATCCCCCTCTTTGGCCGTCGCCTGGGTTCCTGGGTTCAGCCACAGGTCCTTGCCGTCCCAGAAGAAAGATCCCCGTATTTCCTTGAACGAGATGCGCCCGTCCTTGGCGATGTTCTTGAGCACGTCCAACTGATGAAGATAGCCCTCGCTGGATCGAAAATCGCCGTTGGCGAAGACCATCATCAGAGCGCCGTAGTTTCCTTTTAAGTGGATGTTGACGTCGGCGCTGCCCACGACGGCGCCCTCCTTCATGAAGGGCTCGACCGCCTGCCCGATCTCCAGCCCCGCGATCTTGGCCGTCGCGGCCCACCTGTGGTCCGGCATGCTGACGTCGGCGTCGACGCTGATTTTTCCGTCATAGGCGAGGCCCGTGCCGTCCCGTATCGTCGCGTTGTCCCCCTGTACGCGTATCGGCAGGGAGACGTCCCGCAGCCGTATCCCCCCCATTCCGAAGGTCGGAAGCGATATCAGGACGTTGACGGGAGACGGCTCCCCGCTCGGGCTCGGTTTTTCGCCCCGCCTCCGGCGTCCCCCGTTCAGGAGGCCCGTGACGCGGGCCTTGACGTTCCCCGAAAACTGCCCCTTCATGGAGGGCATCTTGGCCGTCACCAACTGGTCCAGATCCAGCAACCCGCTCTCCACGGCGTAGCCCCAGCCCTTCTCGTTCCGCGCCATGTGCCCCTTGAGGGTGAGAACCAGGTCCCCCAGATGCCCGGTCGCGTTCATGTCGAACTTGCCCCTGGCGGGAGACACGATCGTGGCCGTCAGACGGTCCAGCAGCGTCTCCTTGACGGTCAGGGGAGACGTGATCTTGACGGAAAGCTCCGGCCGCGCGGGGGAACCCCCCAGGGACAGGGTCCCGTCGAGACGCCCTCCGACCCCGCCGTCCACCCCGAACTGGGCCAGCAGAGAGCGGATTTCGATCCCCTTCACCCGCATGTCGACCTTCATTTGCTCGCGCCGGCTGAAGGCAAGGTAGCCCTTTCCCTCCAGGGTTCCGTTGTTGATTTTCGCCCTCACGCTGCGGACCTCCACCCTCTTCGTGGTCCCCGAGAAGTCCAGGAACAGGTCGCGCACGTCGGTGGAGGCCACCGCAATCGCGCCGGACTTGACGACGGCCGACAGAGCGGCGTTGCTGGCGGAACCCGAGACCTTCAGGCTGGCCTCCAGGCGTCCCGTCACGTCGGTGTCCCAGGACTGGGAAAGGGTCTTGAGGTCCAGGTTCGCCAGGCCGCCCGACAGGTTCAAGACGGGCTCCCCTCCCTTGGGCAGCCCGATCTCGCCCCGAAAGGACAAGGAGCCCCCCGGCACCGGCCACACCGTCTCCGGGACGGTGATCTTGTCGTTTTCGTAGGTCCCCGACAGCCTCATGCGCCGGATCGGGACGCCCGCGACGCTGTTCTCGCTTCCCGCCGCCGCCGCCGTGACCCTCGGCGACTTCGTGGTCCCCTCGACGCTCACGGTCACGTCGCACAGGCCTTCGAGCTGCTCCAGGGCCGGGACGGACCTGGGGTCGAACCTCTTGAGGTCTCCCGCGAAACGCAGTTCGGAGGTGGCCAGGTTCACTCTCCCCGAGAGGGCCAGAGGCGCTTTGCCGATCTGAGCCCGCAGCTCCTCCAGCACCAGGGAGTCCTCCTCCCAGCGGACGGAGGCCAGAAGAGAGCCGAGCCGCACCCCGCCGAGGGTCAGGGCCTGGGAGCGCGTCTGCCCCTCCACCACGAAACGGCCGCCGCGGTTCTCGACTCCGGCGCTCAGGTTCAGAACCCCGGCGGGAGCCAGGGGAGCCAGGCCGGGAAACGCCGCGGCGACCAGGGCCGCGTCGATCCCGTCGGCGGAGAAGCGCATCGTCGAGCGCCACAAAGCAGCGGCCTGCCGCACCTCCCCCGTTCCCAGGACCTTGCCCCCGAAGACCTCGCCGGTGCAGTCCATCGCCAGTTCTCGATTCGGGGATAAAATCACGCTGGCGCGCAGCCCCTTGACGATTTCCATGCCCTTCGCCTTTAGATTGGGCAGGCGCACGAAGACTTTTCCGGCCACGGCCCCCCCCTGGTCGGCGGAGACCCAGAAGTCCACCATCCCGTTGTCGCCCTCCAGATCCGCGCCCAACGACAGGGCGCGATCCAGGTTATTCATGGAGACGTTGCGAACGGAACCCCGGGCCAGCAGGCGGTCCGCAAGGGGAACCGGCCGCAGGTCGGCGGAGACCTTCAGCTCGATATCGGCCGACAGGCTCTCCACCTTGGCCTGGGTGACGGAGAAGTCGCCATTTTTGTACCTCCACGGCACGGAGGCCTCCACCGGTATGCCCGCGACCCGGCCCCGGCTCAGCCGCAGGGAACCCCAGGCCCCCAGGTTTTCGCCGGCGCCCATGACGTTGAAGTGCCCGTCGATTTCGCCGCCGCCCTCCAGGTCGGAGAAAACCGCCAGCAGCTCGTCGAGCTTCACGGAGTGCAGCACGCCTTTCACGTCGAAGGGGGCCGTCAGCTTGCCGCCGAAAAAGGCCCGCCCGGTCCCCAGGAAGACGTCGACGGAAAGCGCTTGAAGGGGGTCCAGCGACAGAATGCCGTCGACGCGCACGGGAAGACCTCCCAGGTCGGCGGAGAGCATGACGGCCCCGTCCTGCGTCAAAAACCCCTCCTCGACCTCGACGGAGTAAAGCGGCGTATCCAGCGTGATGTCGCGCAGCGTCACCCGGATGGGCTCTATCGACGCCGAACTCTCGCTTTCCTTGCCTCCGTAGCGCGCGGCCAGAGTCGACAGGTCCTCCGCGTCCGCCCGCACCCCGTCGATTTCCAGGTCCGAGAGCCAGAGCGTCCCCCGCAGCAAATGATCCCACGAGGGGCGGATCATGACGCGCTCCGCCCTCAAAAGAACGGAGTCCTCCGAGGCCAGCTCCACCCCGTTCAAAGTGATGCCGGAGTAGAGGGAGCCTCCCACGCTGTCGACTTTCAAGGCGGGCACGGCGCTTTCTCCGTATCGACGCAAAAGGGGCTCGACGACGGTGGGGCCTATCGGCCCCCAAAGGGCGCAGCCGGCGATAATCAGAAAAACCGTCGCGAGGACGGCGCAAATTCGGGGCAAAATTCTCGTCAGGAATCTCAAGAAATACGACCTCGATTCATTGGCTCTTGTGTGGAGCGCTTTTTAATATATTTACGACAAACATCTCGATTATACAGGGCTCGCGGGACTCGCGAAAGTCATTCGAAAGTTTTCCTCCATAGTGGATAAGTGGATAAACTTGTGCATAAGTCGTGGAAGCGGGAAAGAAATCGCCCATTTTTAGGACTATTGTGGATAAGTGGACGATGTGGACGACCCTAAAAACGAAAAAAACGCAAGAGTCCATCTGAAAAAATATTAAAGACAATTTTGCGGCCATAGGGTGAATTGTCAGTCTATTGTTTCCCGGCTATCGTCTTTCCGACGCCGGGGTGAAATGGACCCGCCATTCCAGTCCGGGGCAGAGCCAGGGATCGCCCCCGGCGGAGATGCGCGCGCGTATGGTCTCGGCGTCGCCCGTGGCCATAGGGGCGACCAGGTGGGTCACGCCCGCGGACGCGAAGCCCTCGGGCAGCCAGGGGAGTCCGGGGCCCTGGAGAAAGCATCCCTTTTTCCCTTTCAGGACGTCCGCGGTGGAGATCAGCCAGCGGTCGCGTATCGCCTCGGGGGAGAGCCACACCCAATCCGCCCGCGCCGCCCCCTCGGCGAAGTCCTTTTGGGGAAAACAGTCCGGCCCCTGGCGATTGTCGTCGAATACGGCCAGGTTCCAGCCCCAGTCGCGCATGATGGAGGTCAATTCCCGATCGTACCCCAGCACGGCCACTTTATCCCCCCGCGCGCAGGGCATGACGGCGTCCATGCGAAAACCCTTCGCGGGAAAGGGCAGAAGCGCCGCGCAGGCCGCCGTCGCCGCCGCGAATTCCTGGGGGAAGGGCGAGACGATCAGCTCCGCCAACTGCCTCATCGACCCCTCCAGCAGCAGGTTCGTGTGCGCCTCCCGGGCCGTATGCGCTTCCTTCAGGGGATTGGGAACGCAGCCGATGCCCCACCGGCCGTCGGACGCGACCACAAGGCTCGCGTGCCACCCCAGAATCAGTCGGGTCACCAAAGAATTTTCGCGCTCGCGCACGGCGTTCACCACATCCTCGAAAAAACCCATGACGCACTCCTCCCAAACCGTCAATCAAAACTTCCGAGACTCATTTTTTTATTACTTCCCCATTTTAAAGAACTGCGATATAATAACGCTAGTTTGTTAACGACATGCGTTCGTTAAAACAGGTATAAGCACTACAAAGAACAACAATAGGCTACCACAAGTTCAAAAAGACTGTAAGTAAAAGAATACTTCGAAGTTTACTGTCCGGCGTCCCTCGCGGGCGCGTGAAGTGGCATCGACGGGTTTCGTGACCCAATGCTCTCGCGCTAGGCAATAAACATAAAGGAGGTGTCGTTTTACACGAAGTCGCCCATCGCGAAAGAGCATTTTCAGCCGTACAAGCACCCAAAAATTTTTTCTTGGAGGGATCTTCAATATATATCCTTGATTTTGGGGAAGCGCCGATTTTTCAGAGCATCGCAACAAGTATCGCAACATAAATCGATCGATGGAGGTATTGGGAATGAACTACGAAGGTCTTTCCAAACTGACGTATGGCGTGTATTTAGTGGGCGCGCCCAACGACAAAGGCGGCGGCAACGCCATGCTGGCCAACCTGGTGACGCAGGTGTCCAGCGAGCCGCTGATGGTGAGCGTGTGCATCGGCAAAGAGAACCTGACCCACGACCAGATTGCCGCCGCGGGAAAGTTCAACATCACCGTACTGGGTGAAAAGGCGGACATAGAGTTTTTGCGGAAGCTGGGCTTCTCCAGCGGGCGCGACACCGACAAGCTGGCCGGCCTGGAAACCAAGGAAATAGGCGGCTTCCCCACCGTGGTGCAGCACGGCGTCGCCCTGCTCGAGTGCAAGGTGACCGGGCAGGTGGACTGCCCCAACAGCACCATTTACCTCGCGAACGTGGTCTCCACCCGCACCCTGGACCCCGGCAAGCCCATGACCAGCGACTATTACCACGATGTGATGGGGGGCAAGGCATCGTCCAAGGCCCCGGCATGGGCCGCCCGCTACTAAAAGAGATTGCGTGCGAAGCATTGCGCAAGACAAGATAGAAGCTCGGTTAGAAGGAGGAAAATATCGTGCAAAATTATTTATACGAGTTTTTAGGGACTGCCTTCTTGGTTTTATTGGGTGACGGGGTTTGCGCCGGAGTGCTTTTGAACAAAACGAAAACCAACGGATCCGGCTTTCTCGTGATCGCTTCCGGCTGGGCCTGCGCCGTTCTCATCCCGGCCCTCATGTTCACCGCCTCGGGCGCCGTGTTCAACCCCGCCCTCACCCTTGGCCTGGCGGCCATCGGCAAGGTGAGCTGGGCGGTTGTGCCCGGCTACATCGTGGCCGAGATGCTGGGCGGTTTCGTTGGCGCTATTTTGGTCTGGGTGATGTACAAGGATCACTTCGCGGCTACCGAAGACGGCGACACGAAACTGGCCGTATTCTGCACAGGCCCGGCCATCCGCAACTACGGCAACAACTTTGTCAGCGAGGTTATCGCCACCTTCGTGCTGGTGTTCACGATCCTGGGGATTTCCCAAACCTCGGTCGGAGACGCCGCCGCCCTTGGCACCTTCGGCGTTGGGGCCATCATCCTCTCCTGCGGCGTCAGCCTCGGCGGCACGACCGGTTACGCCATGAACCCCGCCCGTGACTTCAGCCCCCGCGTCGCCCACGCGATCCTGCCCATCCCCAACAAACGGGACCCGGATTGGAGCTATTCCTGGATTCCGGTCGTCGCCCCCATCGTCGGCGCGGTTCTCGCCGCGATCAGTGCCACCGCTGTTTTTAGTTAAAACGAACTTGCTGGAGGCAAAACATTGGAGGTGATTTGCCTTGAAAAAGCTCATCAATAAAGTCGACGACGTGGTGACCGAGTCCCTTGCGGGGATGCAGGCGGCCTATTCTGACCTGCGGCTGCTCCCGGAATACAAAACGCTGGTGCGCGCCAACGCGCCCCAGCCCAAGGTGGCCGTCATATCCGGCGGCGGCAGCGGGCACGAACCGATGCACGGCGGCTTCGTCGGGTACGGCATGCTTGACGCGGCTTGCGCGGGCGAGGTTTTCACGTCCCCGACCCCAGACCAGATGTACGAGGCCGCAAAGGCGACCAACGGCGGCAAGGGAGTTCTCTTCCTCGTCAAAAACTACACGGGAGACGTGATGAACTTCCAGATGGCGGCCGACATGCTCAAAGGCGACGGCATCGACGTCGAGCAGGTCGTGGTGAACGACGACGTCGCCGTCAAGGATTCGACGTGGACGGCCGGCCGCCGGGGCGTGGGGGGAACCGTGCTGATCGAGAAGATCATCGGCGCTTACGCCCAGGCCGGGGCCTCGCTCGCCGAGGTCAAGGAGCTGACGGAGCGCTTGAACGCCAACGTCCGCACCATGGGGACGGCGCTCACCAGCTGCACGACGCCGGCGGCCGGGAAACCGACCTTCGTCCTGCCGGACGACGAGATCGAGCTGGGCATCGGCATCCACGGGGAGCCCGGACGCGAGCGCGTCAAGCAGAAGACCTCGTCGGAAATCGTCGAGTACATGGCGGGCAGCGTCGTGGACGACCTGCCGTTCAAAGCGGGAGACGAGGTGCTGGCTTTCGTCAACGGAATGGGCGGGACGCCGCTCATAGAGCTGTTCATTATCTACAACGACCTGAAGAAGTTCCTGGACGGCAAGAAAATCGTCATAGCCCGCAACCTGGTGGGCAACTACATCACCAGCCTCGACATGCAGGGCTGCTCGATCACGTTGCTCAAGCTGGACAGTCAGATCAAATCGCTGTGGGATTACCCGGTCAACACGCCGGCCCTTCGGTGGGGGAGGTAGTTTGAACGATGGCGTTCACCGTTGAGATGGCCCGTGAGGCTCTGAAAAAGTTCGACGCGCTCGTGGAAGAAAAAAAAGAATACCTGACCGACCTGGACTCGGCCATAGGCGACGCCGATCACGGGATCAACATGAACCGCGGGATGAAGCGCGTCATGGACAAAATCCGGGACAAAGAATACGCGGACTTCAGCGGAATATTCCGCGACGCCGGCATGACGGTCATGAGCGCGGTGGGAGGGTCGGCCGGTCCCCTGTACGGCACGTTCTTCATGAAGCTCGGACAAAAGCTCTCGGGCAAAAGCGAAGTCTCGGCCGGCGAATTCGCGGACGCGATAGGGGAGGGGCTGGCGGGAATCACGTCCCTCGGGAAGTCCGCGGTCGGCGACAAAACGATGGTGGACGCCATCGACCCCGCAATCAACGCGCTCAGGGAAAACGCCTCCAGTGGCGACGAAACGGCGTGGGATCGAGCCGTCGCCGCGGCGGAAAACGGGATGAAGGAGACCATTCCCATGCTGGCCAGACGCGGCCGCAGCAGTTACCTGGGGGAGCGGTCCATCGGCCATCAAGACCCCGGCGCGACCTCGGCGTTTTATTTCCTGTCCTGCCTCCGCGACGCTTTTCGGGACGGCCGAGAATCGGGCGAGAAATAAGACGGGGATATAAGATGAGGGATAAAAGAGTCGGCATATTGGTGGTCTCTCACAGCGAGGACGCCGCGCGGGGCATCAGGGACATCGCCGCGAGCATGTCGGGAACGAAAGACGGCGCGCTGATAGCCGGGGTTGGAGGCAACGACGCCGGGGGGCTGGGGGTCTCCGTGGAGAAGATCTTCGACGCCCTCGCCGAGATGCTGACGAAAACGGAAAGCGTGTTGATCATCCCGGACCTGGGCAGCTCGGTGCTTTCGTCCAGAAGCGCCGTGGAACTGCTGCCTCCGGAGCAAGTTTCCAGCGTCATGATAGCCGACGCCCCGATACTGGAGGGAGCCATGGTGGCCGCCGTGGAGGCCAGCGTCGGCCGCGATCTCGCCCAGGTCGCGGACAGCGCCTCCAAAGCGAGAGATCTCCGGAAAAACGAACACTGATTTCGCGAAAACACCCAGAAGTCAAAAAAGAGAAATAAAAAATAAAATTAGGAGGAATTGAGATGCCCGAGAAAAAGTACGTGGTCGCCATCGACCAAGGCACGACGAGTTCGCGTTGTATGCTTTTCGACAAGGGTGGACTTCCCGTGGTCTCCGATCAGCTGGAGCACGCCCAGATTTTCCCGAAGCCCGGTTGGGTCGAGCACGACGCCCTGGAGATATGGGCCCGCGTTCAGGATGTGGTTAAAGGCGCGCTGAAAAAGGGCAATATCTCCATCGACGAGATCGCCAGCATCGGCATCACCAATCAGCGCGAGACCACGGTGATCTGGGATAAAGCGACCGGCAAGCCCATATACAACGCGATCGTCTGGCAGTGTATGCGGACTCAGGATTTCTGCGTCGGATGGCAGAACACGCCCGGATGGCAGCAGGACGAGAAGGGGCGCGGCAAAGTCAAGGATCACACCGGACTTCTCATCAGCCCTTATTTCTCCGGAACCAAGATCAAGTGGATACTGGACAGCGTTCCGGGTTCGAGGGAACGGGCCGCGAAGGGCGAGCTTCTCTTCGGCAACATCGACACGTGGCTCATCTGGAACCTGACCGGCGGACCCAACGGCGGCGTGCACGTCACCGACGTCTCCAACGCCTCCCGCACCCTTCTCATGAACATCAAGACCCTGAAGTGGGACGAGGAGATGGCGAAATTCCTCGACGTTCCCCTTGCCATGCTGCCGCAGATCAAGCCGTCGAGCGCGGTGTACGGCAACACGATTCCCGGCGGCCCCTTCGGAGCCGTCATTCCCGTGTCGGGCGACCTGGGCGACCAGCAGGCGGCCCTTTTCGGACAGGCCTGCTACAGCAAAGGGGACACCAAAAACACCTACGGCACCGGCTGCTTCATGCTGATGAACATCGGCGACACGCCGGCCCCGTCGAACGAGGGCCTTCTCACCACGGCCGGATACAGCCTCGAAGAGGGCAAGTGCGTCTACGCCCTGGAGGGTTCCATCGCCATCACCGGCGCGGCGGTCCAGTGGCTGCGCGACAATCTCAAGATAGTCGACGAGTCCCCGGACAGCGAGTACATGGCGAACAAGGTGGACGATTCGGGGGGCGTTTACTTCGTTCCGGCCTTCTCCGGGCTCTACGCGCCCTACTGGGACATGTCCGCCCGGGGCGTGATCGCCGGCCTCACCCGCTACGTGCGGAAGGAGCACATCATCCGGGCCACGCTGGAGAGCATTTGCTACCAGACCCGTGACGTGGTGGAGGCCATGAACAAGGACTCCGGCGTTCCCCTGGCCGAATTGAAAGTGGACGGCGGCGCGGTCAAGAACAACCTGCTGATGCAGCTTCAGAGCGACATCCTGGGCGCGCAGGTGGTTCGCCCGGTCGTCAACGAGACCACCGCTCTGGGCGCGGCCTACGCCGCCGGGCTCGCGGTCGGGTTCTGGAAGAACGTGGACGACCTTCGCGCCAACTGGGCCAAGGACGTCTCCTTCGCTCCCGCCATTTCCGACGAGAAGAGGGACAACGGCTACAAGGGATGGAAGAAAGCCATCGAGAAATCCAAGGGCTGGGTCGACTAGAAACGGCATTTCTTCTGACTTGATGCCGGCCACGTTATCGAGTATCGAGCGGACCGTGGATCTCTTTCTCCACGGTCCGCCGTTTACAGGGGGGGTAGAATTGCGACGATCTGCCGTTAGCGACGATCGCGACTACGACGTGATTGTGATAGGAGCCGGGATAAGCGGGGGCACCATAGCCCGAGAGCTGTCCCGGTATACTTTGAGGACCGCCGTGCTCGAACGGGCGTGGGATATTCCCTATGGGGCGAGCCGGGCAAACAGCTCGATGATCCACGGGGGTTTCGACGACAAGCCCGGCACGGAGAAAGCCCGCTTTTGCCCGGAGGGAAACAGGATGTACCGGACGCTGCACGAGGAACTCGACTTCAAATACCGAAACTGCGGGTCCTACGTGTGCGCCATTGGGCCGGAGGAGGAGCGGCACCTGGAGCTTCTTCTGGGTTACGGCAAGGCCAACGGGGTATCCGGAGTGGAGATCGTGAGCGGGGACCGTTTGCGGAGCCGGGAGCCAAACGCCTCCCTGGAAATCACGGCGGCGCTGTGGTCTCCGACGGCCGCCATCGTGAACAACTTCGAGGCGTCGCTGGCCTTTATCGACAACGCCCGGGCGAACGGCGTGGACCTGTTTATGGAGACGGAGGTCACGGGGCTTCTTTTCAGCGAGGACGGTTCCCGGATGCGGGGGGTCTCCACGAAGCGGGGCGACTTCAACGGAAAGGTGGTCGTCAACGCGGCCGGCGTGAACTCGGACCTGATTTCCCGAATGGCCGGGGACGACAGCTTCACCATCCTTCCGACCAAGGGCGAATATTTTATTTTCGACAAGAGCGTCGGGCACATGGTGGACTCCTTCTTTTTCTCCTGCCCGTCCGAGAAGGGCAAGGGCGTCACGGTGGCGCGCACGGCGGACGAGAATCTCTTGATAGGGCCGACCTCGGTCGTTCAGGACGACAGGGAAAACAGGAACACGACCCAGCCCGGACTCGAAGAGGTCTTCGACGGCGCGTCCCGGCTCGTCCCGAACATACCCAGAAACATGGCGATAACCAATTTCGCGGGAGTGAGGGCCAATTCCAAGAACGGAGACTTCCACATCAAAGCGCTCGACCGCCCGAGGGGGTTCGTCAACGTGGCCGGCATCAAGTCGCCGGGTTTTACCAGCGCTCCGGCGATAGCGGTTCACGTGGTCGATATGATAAAAGAATCCCTGGGCGACCTGGTGAAATTCGAGCCCAACCCGAAATTCACGCCGGAGCGGCGTCACATGCCGAGGTTTTCCGAGCTGCCGATGGAGGAGCGGGAACGTTTGGCGAAGACCGACCCGAGGTGGGGGCAGATCGTCTGCCGCTGCGAGAGCGTCACGGAGGCTCAGGTCGTCGAGGCCATAAGACGGGGAGCGCGCACCGTATCCGGCGTCAAGTTGTGGGTGCGTCCGGGAACCGGGCGCTGCCAGGGCGGGTTCTGCGCGCCGCGGGTGGTGGAGATACTGGCGCGGGAGCTGGGCGTTTCCCCGCTGGAAATAACGCGTCACGGAGAGGATTCCTACATGCTGACAGGCGAAACGAAAGAAAGGGAACGGCTATGAGCGCGACGCGACATGTGGACGTGGCGATCGTGGGAGCGGGCCCGGCCGGCCTTGCCGCCGGCGTGGCCGCGCGTCAGGAGGGAGCCCGGAGCGTCGTCGTTTTCGAACGGGACTGGGAGCCGGGCGGAATACTTCAACAGTGCATCCATCCGGGCTTCGGCCTGCACACCTTCGGTGAGGAGCTCACCGGCCCCGAGTACGTGCATCGCTACGTGACGCGGGCGCGGGAGGCCGGGGTCGAGTTCGACCTCAACACCATGGTGTTTCAACTGGACAAACCCGCGCCGAAAGACGGAGATAAAGATGATGAAGATGAAAATGAAAATAAAGTAGAAAAAAACGTCACTTTCTGGACGATGCGGCCCGAACGCGGTATAGAACGGATAGAGGCGAAATCTTTGGTGCTGGCGATGGGATGCAGGGAGCGTCCCGCGGGGGCCCTGGGCATCGCCGGCAGCCGCCCGTCGGGAGTTTACACCGCCGGGACGGCGCAGCGCTTCGTCAACATGGAGGGGCTCATGCCGGGCACGAAGGTGGCTATCATGGGGACCGGCGACATCGGACTGATCATGGCGCGCCGTATGCTGCTGGAGGGGGCGGACGTGGTCGGGGTGTTCGAGATCATGCCGTGGGTGTCGGGCCTTCGCCGCAACATAGCCCAGTGCCTGGACGATTTCGGCATTCCTTATTATCTCAACCACAGCGTCCGCGAGCTGCGCGGCAGGGGACGCCTGGAGGGCGTCGGCGTCGTGGAGGTGGGCCCGGACAGGCGGCCCATCCCCGGCAGCGAGCAATTCGTGGCCTGCGACACGCTGCTTCTCGCGGTCGGCCTGATACCCGAGAACGAGCTTTCGCGCATGGCGGGCATCGAGATCGAGCCGCTGACGGGAGGCCCCGTCGTCAACGAATTCATGCAGACCAGCGAGGCGTGCGTCTTTGCCGCCGGCAACGTGGTGGTGGTCTACGACCTGGTGGATTTCGTGAGCCGCCAGGGAGAGCGAGCGGGAACATACGCCGCCCGCTACGCCCTGGGGCGTCTCGAAAAGACGAAACGGGAATTCAAGGTCGTCCCCGGAAACAACATCCGCATCCTATCCCCGCAGATCCTCACGGGAGAAGACGACGTCACCGTCTACCTGCGAGTCGGGACCCCGGTGGAGGGCAAGTGCAGGCTGTACGCCGAGCCGGGACTGTTCTCCCAAAACCTTCGTTACGCCCGTCCGGGAGAGATGAACGAGATAAAGTTGAGCGCGAGCAAGCTGAAATCCCTAGCGCCCGACGTGACAAGCGTCACGATCGGCCTAGAAATATTGTAATTCAGAAGCGCTGTAACTGGAGGTGCCGTAAAATGAGCGACGTCAAAAAGTTCTTGTGCGTTTCGTGCCCTGTGGGCTGCTCCTTGACCGTGACGACGGAGGGGACCCAGGTCTTGAGCGTGGAGGGCAACAGCTGCCCGCTGGGGGAAAAGTACGCCCGCAGCGAGGTCGCCAACCCGGTCCGCACTTTCACGTCCACCGTGAGGGTGAGAGGAGGCTCGCTGCCGGTGTGCCCGGTGCGCAGCAGGACCCCTCTGCCCCTGTCGAAGGTTTTCGAGGCGGCGCGAGAGATCGCGGCGCTGACGGTGGACGCCCCGATAGAGATCGGAGCGACGCTGATAAAAAACGTCTGCGAAAGCGGATCGGATATCGTGGCCAGCAGATCGCTGCCCAGAAAATGAAAGACACTGAAAGAAAATGAAGAAGGCAATTAACGGGGTCAGGGGACGAGTCCCCTGCGGGGCGTGGGGCGGAGCCCCACAGTTTCGCTTGAGTTGTTGACATTGGGAAAGAGGAGAAAACGATATGAAAAAACGCCAGACGCTGCCGCTTATGCTGTTTGTTTTGCTCACATCGATGATCGCGGCGGCCGCGTTCGTCTCGCCCGCGTGGGCGGCCGTCGACCCGTTTATGGAAGTCCCCGCCGGCCATTGGGCCTACGAGACCATAAGCCGACTCGGGGAGAAAGGGCTCATCGACGTTTCCTCCCTGAACCTCAAAGACGGCCGGCTCGCGACCCGCTATGAGCTGGCTTCCGTTATCGCCCGCGGCGTCTCGACAATCGACGTCGAAAAACTCGACGGACGGGACAGGGAGATATTGAGGAGACTCGTCGCCGAATTCAAGGCCGAGCTGGACGCCCTCGGCGCCGACTACGCGCGTCTCTATAGACGGGACCGGCAATTGTCGGAGGCGGAATCATTGCCGCGGGAAAGCAAAAGAAGGCCGAACGGGATCGGTCCGCAATCATCCGGGGCAGCGTCTCTTAGCATAGGGCTGTCGAGCGCCGGCTTTGCCGACGACAACAGACACGGCCGCGTATACTCCTATTCTTCCCCCGGCCCCCTGCGCCAGGGCGCGCATTTCTCCGCTCCCGAGACGGCCCGTTACGCGAGCTATGACGACAACCCGGTGAAGCTCGTAGCGCGGGACCCTCTGTCGACGTTCAGCCTGGACGTGAACACGACGAGCTACGCCAACGTCAGGCGCTTCTTGAACGCGGGCAGGCTGCCGAACCCGGACGCGGTCAGGATCGAAGAGCTGATCAATTACTTCCCCGCGACGACGGAGACGCCCCCCGAACCCCTTCCCGGCTCGCCCTTTCGCGTCGCGTACGAGCTGGCTCCGTGCCCGTGGAACGACAACAACGCGCTTCTTTGGGTCTCCCTGACGGCCCAGAGCCTCGATTACGAAAAAGCCCCTCCCGCGAACCTGGTCTTTTTGGTGGACGTGTCCGGCTCCATGGCCCCTCCCGAGCGGCTGCCCCTCGTCAAATCGGCGCTGAAGACGCTCGCCGGGAAAATGCGGCCGGAGGACAAGATATCGCTCGTCACCTACGCCGGCTCGACGTCGGTGGTTCTGAAGGCGACGCCCGGAAAGGAAAAGGGGGAAATACTTTCCGCCATCGACCGGCTGGGGGCCGGGGGAAGCACCGCCGGGGCGGCGGGCCTCGCCCTCGCCTACGAACAGGCGCGGAAGGGCTTCATAAAGGGCGGGATCAACAGGATACTGCTCTGCACGGACGGGGACTTCAACGTCGGCGTGTCGAGTTCCGGCGAGCTGGAGGCCATGGTGAAGAAAGAGCGGGAGAGCGGAATCACCCTGTCGGTTCTAGGCTTCGGGACGGGCAACTACAACGACGAGATGATGACGAAAATATCGAACGTGGGCAACGGGAACTACGGCTACGTGGACAGCATGTCGGAGGCCCGCAAGATCCTGGACGAGGAGATGGCCGCCACGCTGGTGACGGTGGCGAAGGACGTCAAGGCTCAGATCGAGTTCAACCCGGCGAACGTGATCGAGTACCGCCAGTTGGGTTACGAGAAACGCCAGCTCAGAAACGAGGACTTCAACGACGACTCCGTGGACGCCGGAGACGTGGGAGCGGGGCGCAGGGTCGTCATCCTTTACGAGCTGACGCTGGCGGGGGGCAAGCCCAGCGTGGATCCCCTCAGGTACCAGCCGGCCGCGGCCAGCGAGGACTTTACGGCGACCGACATGAAGCGAGACGAGCTGGCTTACCTGAAATTCCGCTGGAAGGCGGCGGACGGAGACACAAGCTCGAAGGCCGAGATGCCGCTGATGAAAAGCGCCCTTGCCCCATCCTTCGAGAAATCGGGAACCGGGCTGCGCTTTTCCGCGGCGGTGGCGGCCTACGGCCAGAAGCTCAGGGGCCGCCTGGCCGAGACGGGATGGGACCAGATCGAAGCCTGGGCCGACGGCGCGAGGGGCAACGACCCCTACCGGGCCGAGTTTCTGCAACTGGTGAAGCTGGCCGGGTCCATACCCCGATAAAATTACGTTTTTGTCCAGTTCGTCCAGCCCATGCGGGCGGATATCCGCGCGGCCGCTTCCAAAAGAAAAGGAAGATGGGCGAAGATGTGGTCGTCGGTCATCCTCACGGCGGGACCGGAAACGCTGAGGCCGGCTTTTGTCTTGCCCGTGTAGTCGCGTATCGGAGCCGCGACGCATCGGGCTCCGATCTCGCACTCCTGGTTGTCGAGGGCATACCCCGCCGACCGCACTCGTTCCAGCTCCGATTTGAGCTCACGCGGGTCGGTGAGGGTATGTTCCGTGTAGGCGGGCAGTTTCTTGACCGCGATGTACCGCTCCAGCTCCGCGGAGGAGTAATCCGCCAGAAACGTTTTGCCCACGCCCGTGCAGTGCAGGGGCGCTACGTTGCCGATATGCTGAGTGCTCATCAAAGTTTTATTGGCGTTGACGACCTCGATGTACACCACCGTCATGTTGTCCTCTATGGCGAGATGGCAGGATTCCGAGAAAGCGCGAGCCACGTCGCGCAAAAAAGGCAACGCGACGCCGCGCACATCGAAAAACGTCGTCAAATTTTGCGCGAGGACGCACAGCTTGAACGTGAGATAATAACGAGCCGTCTCCGCGTCCTGCGCCACGTAGCCGCGACGTTGCAACGCGGTCAAAAAACGCAAGGTCGTGCTGACGTTCATGCCGCATAAACGCGCTATATCCCGCAAACGCAGAGGCTCGATCTGCTCGGACAAAATCTCCAGAAGGTTCAGCAGTTTATCCGACGACTGATTCGTTTGGGTCGGCGCCAATTTACTTTGGGGGTCGCGCATCCCGAAGCCTCCGGTTAAAATTTAACGTCTGAAAACCTGAAAAAATACCTCGAATTGAAATCCCGCCCCCGCTCTTTTACGTTTCACCGTCACGCTATCGACTGGCAACGAACGTAGTTGACGCCGCTGCCCCGGGAAGAGCGCAGGGCGCCCTCCACCGTGACGTCGTCGCCCTCTTGTTTGGAGTCGAGTCCTTTGCGCAGCTCTTCGTCGTACACCCGCACCACCAAAAAATCCCGCCTCGTCCCGCCTTCCCACTCGCCGTCCTGACGCACGGCGAACTGCACGTACTTGCCCGTTCCGGTCTCGCCCTCGGCTTGCCCCTTCAGGAAATGAACTTTACCCGATATTTTGACGCTGTTTTCCCAAATCAAAAAACGCACCCGCTTTTCTGCCTGTGATATTTGCAAATTTTTCTGTTTTCGCCGTCTCCCCAATCGGAAACGCGCCGTTCATTATACTATCGTTTCCACTCCTTTTCGTGGCACACCCTCGGTTGGCCCCGATCAGGTCGAGGCTATTTTTAGAAGTCTTTTATATCTACCGGCATTTTTCCGCGTATCCTCACAACAGTCATATAAACATTCTTCCAGTATGTCAACCGGAATACATTTAGACTTGCACATAATTGCTACAATGTACTTACGGCAAAAGGAACATCGATTTCTGTAATAATCGAACAATAATATTTCCTGTGCTTTCGGATTCCTGCGGTTACTAAATATTTTCCGAATTTCCATTGCTAAACAATGGTAGTCATATTCTTCGGAGTCCTTATGTGATTTTAATACATTCAAGACAAGTTCGTATTTCCCTCTAAAATTTTTTCCTAACAAGCCAAGAGACTCAGGAATATAGAATCCGTTTTCCAAATTATAAACCGCTAAATCATGAATTCGCCGGGCCTTAAATCGTGCGAGCGATTCGAGAGCTACTTCTTTCAGTTCATCGTTTCCTTCATTATAAATAGCCAGAAGTTTATCAACAGAGTAAGGATAGTCAACGTAACGGAAGACTCTCAATAATGCTCTTTTGATTTTAGGGTCATCCGTG
>JAISQE010000009.1 GCA_031274425.1 Synergistaceae bacterium
TTGTCCGACAACCCGTCGCGGTTCTCCGCCCGCACCGCCGCCGAGATGTCGTCCAACACGCCGAAGAAGCTCTGCCGCGTCTGATTCGCCCCGCCCCGCGTCGTCACGTTCTGAGTGTAGATCCCCGGCGCGGTACGGGAGGGGTTTTCGAGATCGTACCCACCCCGATAGGCGGTAGAGGGAGAACCCGCGCCGAGAAACTGACCGGTTATATTGTTGGGAACGGGGGTAGTCAACTCCAGAGCTTCCACCTCGATCATGTATCCGCGCGGAGACCAGAGCACCAGAAAACCATCCTTGTTCAGCTCCGCCTGCACGTCGTAGTCCTGCATCCGGGCGTTGATCGTCGCCGCCAAATCAACCGCGTCCATGACCCCGTTGCCGTTGATGTCGCGCATGGCCGTCAGATCTATCGTATGGGTGTAACCGCCCACGGTGATGCTGAAGGTCTGAGGAGGGGTCGAGCCCGGCATCGCTGTCCAAGCAGTCCCTGGAATAGTCCCATCGGGGTTGACCAACTTCACCTCGCCTTGAATGCTGGTGTTCAGCAAAAGTTTATCCTTCGCTACCGTGCCCGCCACGTCGATGACGTTCACGGCCGAGCCGTCTTTGGCGGCGATGGAGATGATGGGATAATTCCCCTCCTGTCCGGCCGAGTTGCCCATCGCGGCGTCGAAGTAGTTGACGTAGAGCCAGTCCCCCGCTTGAGAGCGCAGGCGGTCCATGATGGTCTTCACGGTGTCGTTCGCGGTGACGTCGATCTCCACGCTGTGGCCCAGCGACTCGAAACGAATAGTGCCGGACATTCCCATTTTCGTGTCATCTTTTATGTTTTCTGTGCCATCGGTCAATTTCAGGTTGCTGGTCACGCCGCCGTGGATGCCCATCTGGGCGGCGATGCCCGGCGTGTAAGAGTCGCTCCAGGAGGGATCGAGGAACGGCAGGTCCACCACCTCGAAGGGCTCGCCCGTCACGGAGACGAGGGACGCGGAAGCGGTCAGCTTCTGCCCGTTCGCGTCCACAGGAATGACGACCCGCAGGAATTCGTACCCCGCCTGGGCGTTGGCCTGTTTGGCGATCTGCTCCATCACCTTGACCCTATCGACGGCGCCGTCGGAGTTCATGATGTCTTTGCGGGCCAGGCGAATGTCGAGGGTCATCCCGCAGGTTTTCTGCACGCGCACCATGGCCGCCAGGTTGGGGTCCACGCAGGGGGCGGTCGGCAAAACGATCTCGTCCATACCCATGTTCTCGTCCGAGCGCAGGGCCGTGGAAAGCCCGATCTCCTCGGCGTAGCGCTCTCCGTTCATGTCCATGATCGCCACGGAAGAGCCGTCCGTGGCGCGGATGACCAGCCGGCTGGTCGCGTCCTCCTTGTTGGCGCTGGTTCCCAGCCCCGTTTCCGTGTCGTCCGTGCTGGGCGTGTTCTCCCCCCGGAAAACGTCCACCGTGACCTCCAGCCACCCGGCCCCGGCGTTCTTCAGCCGCTCGGCCAACTGCTCCATGGTGTACTCGCCGGGGTTCAGCTTGATGTCCGTCACGTGGGAGCCGCTGATGACGCGCCAGTGAAGGGGCTCGCCGCCGTAGGTTCCCGCCACGGGATCGTAGGTTCCCACTTTCAACACTTCGCCTGTTTTGTACTCCCGGCTCTTCAGCGTGGTCTCCATGCCCAGGTAGTCGAAGACGTCCATGTGGCTGTGGTCCACCGGGCGGGTCTTTTCCTTGGAAGCCGCGATGCCCGTCTCGACCCCCGTGGCGGAGTCCACGGTGTAGGAGAAGTCGAACAGGGACATGGCCATGCCCCCGGCTTGGAGGTTGAAGGAGGGGTAGTGCAATTTTTCCGTCGCGGAATCCACCGCCAGAGGGTCGGCCGGGGCGTCGCCCGTCCGCTCCGCGACCACGACGATCTGGTCCCCGTCCGCCGAGGTTCGGGCGTAGACGCCCTCGATGGCGTTGAGGCGGTCCGCTATGACCGCTAGGCTATCGCCTTTGTTGATGTAGATCTTTATGGCCTGCGCGTCGCCCAACTGGATCGTCAAGGAGCTGGAGGAGCTTTCGATGCCTCCCACGTAGCCCTGCCCGAAAAGCTGCGCCGTGCCGCCAGTCGTTCCGCCCGTGTCCTGCACGGCAATATCCCCTTGGGTGGACTGCAACACCAGCCGCCCCGACACGATCGAGGCGAAGTCCGCGTCGCCCGCTCCCTTGGGTATTTTCGCGTTGATGGCCTGCACCAGTTCGGTGATGTTTTTATAGTCGTCGAGCTTGAAGGTCTCCATAACGCCACCCGCCGTAATGGAGATTTCTTTCCCCAGCCCGTCGCCCTTCCAGCCCAGGGTGTTGACCGACCCCATCAGGCCCTTGTACTCGGGAACCTTGCTCACGCTGACCGCGCCGAATATCGCCTCGACCGCCGTGCCGTCCACTTGAAGGGGATCTCCATTCGAGGAGATCAGAGCGACTTTACCATTCTGCTCGACCGCTGTCACGGAGTGGGGGGCCAGCTTAGTATTCAGTTCGGACAGCAAATCCGTCATATCCATCACACTGGTTAGATCTACCGACACGGAGGTGCCGCCGACATAGACCTGCAACGATTTTGCACTAAGACCGGAAAAATCGACAGAAGCGCTGCCCGCCAGCATCGTATGGTTCCAGTCTGGTACGGTTTTCATCTCCAGGCCCGCTATGGACTGGGGCATGGGGAGGTAGTCGGTGTCGGGCCAGTCGGTCACGGAGATCGGCTCGCCCGTGTTGCTTTTGAAGACCAGACGCTGCTGGCCGGCGTCGTAGTTTTTCTCGACGGTGGCCGTGACCAGCATGTCCGCGCCCTGTTCTTTCAGCGCGCGGTTGACCAGCATCGCGAGGTCGTCGAGGGAGATGCCGGTGACCTCCTCGGGGTCGCGGAACTCGTTGTAGTCCGTGGGCTTCGTGCTGCCGGTCGCCACCTCGTCGATCCACTCCTCGGGGATGAACACCGAAAGGGTGCGGTTCCCCACCGTGATCTGCACTTTTTCCTCGCGCCCCGTCCACTGCCAGTCGGTGGGCACGTAGTGGCTGCAGACGAAATAGGACTTGTAGGCGTTATCCATGATATCTTTCCCCGTAAAGGAAACGTCGCTCAGGAGGCCCTCCTCGATCTGGTAACGGATGCGCTCGTCCGAGCCCACGTAGCGAATTTGCCCCGAGGCGTCCATCACGAAAGGCTTGGTCGTCGTGTCCGTGCCGCCGAAAATGTATTTCCCCGCGACCTTCGTGTTCAGCGTGTCCATAAGCTGATCTTTCAGGGCGTCGATCTCGTTCGCGATGGCGTCGACCTCCGTAGGCCCCAGCGCGCCGTCCCCCGCGTAGATCACCTTGGTCCGAATCGTCTGGAGGATGTCGAGCACGGTGTCCATCGCCGTTTCGGAGTACTTCAGCACCGCGATGGCGTCTTCCTGGTTTTGGATATACCGCGTGTTGGACGTTATGGACGACTGCAAAGAAAGCGACCTGGAGATGGCCGCCGGGTTGTCCGAGAGTTTCAAGTATTTGTTCTGCGTCGATAACTGACGCTCCAAAGTCAACAAATTCTGCAGGTTGTTCTGCAGCGACCCCATCAGGGAACCGTAAACCATTGAAGTCGTGACGCGATTGGCCATGATTTTGCCCCCTTATCTGCCGACCAGACCGAATCCGTTGATGAGGCGGTCCAGCATCTCGTCGATGGTGGTGACGTAGCGCGACATGGCGTTGAACGCTTGATTGAACATCAAGATGTCCAGCATTTCCTCGTCGATGTTGACGCCCATGACGGATTGGCGCTGCTGGTCGATCTGCTCCGTCAGGTTTTTCTGCGCCGCATACATCAGGGACGCGCGTCCGGCTTCGCTGCCGATCTCGGCCAGGTAGGCCTCGTAGAAATCCCCTAAAGACGCGCTGTTGCTGTTCAGGAGTTTGGCGGTTTGCAGGGATGCCATGCGAGAGGCGTTGGTTCCGCTTCCGCTGCCGGCGCTTTTGCCGTACACGGCCTTCCCGTCCCCGTCCACTTCGCCCGTCGCCGCCCCGATCAGGCTCACGTCGTTCGCCAGTTGGTCGAAGACGCTCAAAAGGCTGGAAGAGCCTGACTTGAACTTGAGCGCGTCGAAAAACGCCACGCCGGTCGTGCCGATGTTGTCGCCGATTCCGTAACCGGAATATTGGTACGCGTTGAAGTTGTTCACCAGCGACCAGACGATCTCGTCCAGTTCCCCCTTGAGCTGAGGGATCAAGCCGTCCCGAATATCCTCCAGCGCTTTGATCGAACCGTCCTTCACATGATGGCGAACGGTTATCGCCGTGCGCCCCACGCCCTTGAGTTCGAGCCAGATTCCCTCGCTCACCGCCTCCAGCGTCTTGGCGGAGTAGTCGTTGCGGTTCGTCCCGGCGGGGACGCGGCGGGCCTTCTCGAACTTGTTGTCGGCGGAGAGGTACTGCACCCCGTCGAAGGAGAAAGACGCGTCCTCGGCCACCTTGGAGTAGGCCGTCACCTCCCGGTAGGAAGGAGGGGTCGTCCCGGTCTGCTCCAGCTTCACGAGTCCCAGGCGGCGGAGCGTCTGCATGTTGCCGTCCTCGTCCCCCATAAGAGTGAGCCTCTGCTCCTCCCCCGCCACGTTGGCGGCGATAGACAGATACCACGACTGGTCGGAGTCCTGCAAGAGCGAGGCGTGAACCCACTGCTCCGGGTTCGTCAGTCCGTAGGCCTCCTGATATTTTTCGTTGATCTTGTTGCGGATGGTCTCCAGGGAGTCCGTCTCCGTCACGTCGATGGTGATGACGGGATTGGGGTTGACCATCCCCATCTTGGCCGCCAGGTCCCCCCTGACGTCGCTGATCGAGATCAGGTAGTTATTGTTGGAACCTATGGAGAACTGAACGACGCTCCCGGCGCCGTTCGTCCCCGTCTTCACGGTGAAGGCGTCGTCGCCGGTGGAGGGCAACGCGGACGAGAGAAACGCCGAAAGATCGGATACGTTTAAATGAGAAGGGAGAGTCGAAAGCGACGTATCGGCGGTATTCCCGGTATCAGTCTTTAGCTCCCAATAACCAACCGTGTTCCACGTCACCGTGACGTCGACTTGGTAGTCGTTCGCCCCGACTCTGAACGTGTAGGTCTCCCCGTCCTGCCCCACTCCGAGAATATCTCCCTCGTTCAAATCGGGATTGCCCGCGTTGGCGAAGTTCTTCGACGCCACCAGGGTACCCTGACTCCCCACCTGAATGCGAAAGGAGGTCGCGAGCCCCAAAGCCTCGGTCGTTGTCATAGGCCGCACGCGCATACGAACGTAGCTGGTTGTAAAACCAAAAAACCCGTCCGCATTCTCGAAGGTCACAGAGTCTTCGTTCGATGTGATCGTGAAGGCATCTCCGTTCAAACTTGCGGAGACATCCGCAAGATCGACGATCGTATCTTTGAAAACCTCGTTCATGTAGTTAATCAAGTCTCCGATCGCAAGGATTCCCGTACCCGATGACGGTGCCGTTGTCGTCACACCTGCGTCGTTTGTGATCAACCAGTTGATACCGTCCGCGGTTATCGTAAACGTGACGTCCTTTCCCCCCGAAGAGATGGTAAATTCGCCGTTTTCGTCGATTCCGTTGGGAAAAGCTTTCGAATTTATAATGGTCTTTAGAGACCCGTTGGGGTTCAGACATAACGCGTCCTCGCCGCCGATGGTCCATTCCTCGCCGTTGGCGAGGCGGTAAACGTTGAGCTGGTGGACGCCCTCCGGGCCGGTGGCGAGGGCCAGGGCCACGTCGGTGTTCTCCACGATGTCGAACTCGTTGTCCCGGACCTGCACGTCGTAATAGGTCTGGTTATTCCACTGGAAGGCGTGGGCCACCAGCTCGCGCACCTTGTCTCCCTGCACGAGGGTGCGTCCGTTGAGCGTGATGAAAAACTCGCCCGTGACGTCGCCGTTCTTGAAGGGTTCCTGAATGTCGACGCCCAGCATTTCCGTCAGCTTGTCCAAAATCAGGTCCCGCTTGTCCAGCAGGTCGTTGGGGTTTTGCCCCAGCGCCTGGAGCTGGTAGATTTCCTTATTCAAGGCCGCCACCTCGTGCAACATCAAGTTAGCCTCGCTCACCAGGGACTTTACCTCCGCGTTGGCCATGGAGGCGTATTGGTCGTATCCTTTGACGAGGGAGTCGATCATCGTGCCGAGGGATTTCGCGGACTGCACGACGGACTCTCGAATCGAGACGCTTTCCGGGTTTCCCTGGAGCTCCTGCAAAGAGGTCCAGAACGAATCGAACGCCGCGCGAATCCCGTCGCCCGCTGGTTCGGCGATGTAAAGCTGCACGGTCTCGTACAGGCTGTTGAGCTTGGACCAGTAGCCCAAAGTGGAAAGCTCGGAGCGGTATTGGAAGTCGAGGAACTCGTCGCGGATGCGGATGATCTCGTCGACCTTGACTCCCGTGCCGATCTGACCCGGATTCGCCGAGAGCGGGTCCGTCGTCGAAAGGTTTACCCGCTGACGCGAGTACCCCTCCGTTGTGACGTTGGCGACGTTGTGTCCCGCCACCTCGATCCCCTGCCGGAAGGCGTTGAGGGCGCGTTTGCCCATCTCCAGTCCGGAAAAATTGTTCATTATGATTACCCCCTAAAATCCAGCCCGCCGGAACGCATAAAACCGGTGTCGAGACGCCTCCACTCGGAAAGGAGCATCGCGCCGAAGCGCTCGTTCTGTTCGATCAAGCTGCTCAAAATCGCCATCTCCGATTTCAGGGCGAAAATACAATGCCCGAGCCGTTCTCCCGCCCCTTTGAAAAGGGCGCGCTCCTCCTCGGGAATAACCTGGGAAAGAGCCGAAAGACGCGGTTCGCAGCCGAATTCTTTGGCCGCGGAGTCCGCGAGGCGCATTCTCTGGGCCTCCTGAGTCTGAACGTGGAAAAAAATATCCTGGATATGTTTCATTAAATCCTGCATCGCGACATAGTCGCCGCTTTTGACGGTTTCCCTCTGCTCCACGACGGCATCCCGAAGTTCGTCGATCAGATCGGCCTCGTCCAAAAGAACATGAATCAGCGCGTGAACGGACACTCGCCGCTCCTCCAGGTCGAATCACGCAACATCAAATCACACCGAAATCGGGGACGCCGGGGGAACTACGCCGAGGCGTCCTCGCCGTTCAATATCCCGGCCAGAAAGAGGTTATGGGCGATTTTATCGAGAGGGGGACGATACTCGCCCGCCTCCACTTTTTTCTTGAGATCGTCGACGACGTCCTGCCGGACCTCGGGAACGCTCTTCAGCTCTCCCGAAATGCGGGCCAGCTCCACCGCAAACGAACTGAAACTCGCCTCGTCCGTCCCGTTCTTGGAACTCCCCGCCTCGTAGCCCTTTTTCGCCTTCGCCCTCGCGATCGCGTCGATTCCATATTGACCCGTAATTTTTTCTATCAAGGGAATACACTCCTTTCTATCGCTTTCTCTAGATTCCAATATCGGCAGGCAAAGCGCCCCCCTTTAACGAAGCGCGGAAATACCGGCGGTTACGGAAAACCCGTTAAGGATGGGGAGACCTCCCGCGCGCCGAGGTCTCCCCATTCTCTTCCACATTTTCTTTTACCTTCCCGAGACGCCCGATATTATTTGCCTATCGCGTCGGCGACGATCTGTCGCGCTTCGTCTTGCAGGCGTTTCAGGTGATCTTCTCCCTTGAAGCTTTCGGCGTAGATCTTGTAAAGGTCCTCCGTCCCCGAGGGGCGCGCGGCAAACCATCCGTTTTCGGTGACGACCTTCAGTCCCCCGATAGGAGCGCCGTTGCCTGGGGCGTCGGTCAGTTTGGCCGTGATTTTTTCCCCGGCCAGGGTATCCGCCCTCACCATGTCGGGGGAAAGTTTGCTCAGAACCGCTTTTTGTTCGGGCGTGGCCGGAGCGTCGATACGCTCGTAGAGGGGCGTTCCGTATCTCTCGGTCAACTCGGCGTAGTGCTGAGACGGGTCTTTTTCCGTTACAGCGGTGATCTCCGCGGCCAAGAGGTCCATGATGATCCCGTCCTTGTCGGTTGTCCAAGTCGTTCCGTCCTTGCGCAGGAAAGACGCGCCGGCGCTTTCCTCGCCCCCGAACCCCAGGGTGCCGTCCAGCAGCCCGTCCACAAACCATTTGAACCCCACGGGAACCTCGTGGAGCTTACGATGGATTCCCTCCGCCACTTTGTCGATGATGGAACTCGACACGACGGTCTTTCCGACCGCGGCGTCCTTGTTCCAGGCCAGGCGAGTTTTGAAGAGATGCTGTATCGCGACGGCAAGATAAGCATTGGGGTTCATCAGGCCGGTGGGCGTCACGATGCCGTGGCGGTCGAAATCCGTGTCGTTTCCGAAGGCCACGTCGAATTTATCCTTCATCTCCACCAGGTTCGCCATTGCCCAGGGCGAGGAGCAATCCATGCGGATCTTGCCGTCATGGTCCAGCGTCATGAAACCGAAGGTGAAATCCACCCGCTTGTTTACGATCTCCAGGTTCTTCAGTCCGTAAAGGCTGGCGATGGGCTCCCAGTATCCCACCCCGGAGCCGCCCATGGGGTCGACCCCCACACGCACCTCGGACTCCCGGATGACGTCCAGATCCACCACGTGACGCAGGTCATGAACATAGGGCAGAATATAATCGTAAAATCTCGTAGTCGGGACGGTCAGCGCCTTTTCGAAGGGAAGGCGTTTGACCTTATCCACGCCGGACGCGATAAGTTCGTTGGCGCGGTTTTGTATCGCCGCCGTGATCTCCGGCGAGGCGGGGCCTCCATTGGGGGGGTCGTATTTGATGCCCCCATCGCTTGGAGGGTTATGGGACGGAGTGATCACCAGCCCGTCGGCGGCGCCGCTCTCCGTCCGCTCCCGGTTCCAGACCAGGATGGCGCGGGAGATCACCGGCGTCGGAGTGTAGCTGAGGTCGTTTTGGATGACGACCTCCACGTTTTGGGCCGCCAAAACCTCGACGCACGTGCGAAGCGCGGGTTCGGACAACGCGTGGGTATCCATGCCGATAAAAAGAGGCCCCGTGATGCCGGCGCTTTTACGATGCTCGGCCACCGCTTGCGCGATGGCGATGATGTGCGTTTCGTTGAAGCTGTGTTTCGACGAAGAACCGCGATGTCCCGATGTGCCGAACGCCACTTTGTGCGCGCCCTCGGCGGGGTCGGGCCTGTTCGTATAATATTCGCTGACAAGGCGAGGAACGTTGACCAGCATCTCCGGGGGAACACTTTTACCGGCTTGCGGGGATATACTCATTATGAACAGACCTCCTCGATAATGCAAAAATATATAAAGCGAACCCTACGGTCAAGTATACTTAACGATTCGAAGCGTCGCATCGGGGTATCGGCGCGAATCGATTTATTCACGATTTATGAGGATCCAGAAATAATTCGTGATGATTCGTGGTCACGATCCGCGACCTTAGCGCGCCAGGAATCGCCCGCGCCCGGCCCGGCCCGTAAAACGGCCTTCCCGGCAGACGATCTCTCCCCTCGACAGCGTAGCGACGACTTTTCCCCGCAAAGGCATTCCCTCGTAGGGGGAAAAATCGCAGTTCGAACGAAGCTCGGACGCCTTCACCGTCCATTCGGCTTCCGGGTCGACGACGGCGACGTCGGCGTCCGCGCCCGGCATGAGGCTTCCCTTTCGGGGATAGAGGCCGTAGAGCCTCGCGGCCGCCGCGGAGGTCAGCTCCGCCAGGTCGCTCAAGGAAAAACGCCCCTTCATGACCCCCTCGGAGTACGCCAGAGGCAGCATCAGCTCCACGCCGGGGAGGCCGTAGGGAAGGCGGTCGAAACGGCCCCGCCACGCTTTTTGCTCTCGGGTGAAGGGGCAGTGGTCGGTGGAGAGAAAAGACAGATTGTTCTCCAAAAGCGCGCCCCACAATGCCTCCTGATCGGCGGCGGTCCGCAGCGCGGGAGACGCGGAGAAAAAGCGCGCGTCCTGACGTTCGTAAACGTCGTCGGTCAACAAGAGATATTGAGGACAGGTCTCCGCCGTGATGCGGGTTTCGTCTCGCCGGGCGTTCAGGAGTTCCTCTAGTCCCAACCGGGAGCTCAGGTGCATGATATGAACCCGCGCCCCCGCGTGGCGGGCCAGCCGCGCCACGGAGCCGACCGCGCTCGCCTCGCAGACGTCGGGGCGCGAGAGGGCCAGGGCCCTCATGCGCGATTTTTCCTCGTCGGTCATTTGATCCAGGGTCGCCTGAATGATGCTTTCGTCCTCGGCATGGACGACGGCCAGGGCGTCGAGTTCGGCCAAAACCCGCATAGACTCCAGCAAGGGACCGTTTTCGGTGCGGCGTCCCGAGGACGAGTAGGCGGTAAAAAATTTGAAGCTGCGCACCCCTCTTTCGGCGACCTCCCGCATCTCGTTGAGCCGCCTGGGCGTCCACCCCACCATCTCGGCGTGAAACGCGTAATCCACCACCGAGTCCTTCGCGTCTTTCAAGCGATTCTCCAGGTCGTCGGGCATCGTGGACTCGCGGCTGCCCACGGTGAAGTCGATGATCGTGGTGACCCCGCCCGAGGCCGCGGCCTTCGTTCCCGCCAAAAAGTCGTCGCAGGAAAGGGTCCCTCCGACGGGGAGGGCCATGTGCACATGAGGGTCCACCGCGCCGGGCAGCACGATCTTCCCCGCGACGTCCAGGGCCCGGGCCTCGCCCGCGTCCAATCCCTGCCCCACCGCCGCAATTTTTTCGCCCCGGATCGCCAGGTCTCCCACAAAAACGTCGTCGGGCATCACCAGCGTTCCGTTTTTCAAAACGAGGTCGTACATGAAGGGCTTACCGCGTCACTCTACCGTGACGCTTTTGGCCAAATTCCTCGGTCTGTCGATTTCTTTCCCCAGGAGCGAGGCCAAGTGGTATGCGAACAACTGCAGCGGAACGACCGTCAAAAACGGCGTCAGCTCGTTTTCCGTTCTGGGGATGAAGAAACAGTCGTCGGAAAATCGGCGGATGTCCTCGTCTCCCTCCGACGCGATCGCGATGATGGGGGCGCTGCGCGCGCGGGCCTCCTGGATGTTGGACAGGGTCTTCTCGTACAGATCGTCTTTCGGAACGACGGCCACCACCGGCAACCGAACGTCCAAAATGGCGATGGGGCCGTGCTTCATCTCGCCAGCGGCATGAGCCTCGGCGTGGACGTAAGAGATCTCTTTGAGCTTTAGAGCGCCCTCCATGCCGATGGCGTGGGAAGCGCCCCTGCCGATGAAAAGGAACCCGAACGCGTCTTTGTGGCGCTCGGCCATTTTCCTGAGGCTTTCGCCCTGACCCAAAATTTTTTCCAGCTTCAGCGGCAACCGCGCGAGCTCCTCGGTCAAGCGCAGCTCTTTTTCGCGGTCGAGATTGCCTTTCCTCTTGCCGAGCCAGAGGACCAAGAGCGTCAGGGCCGCCAATTGCCCGATGAAGGTTTTCGTGGCGGCGACGCCGATCTCCGGTCCGGCGCGCAGTTCCAACACCGAGCCGACCTCCCGCGCCAAAGAGGAGTTGACCGCGTTGGTGACGGCGAGGCAACGCGCGCCTCTCGCGCGGGCCTGCCGCGCGGCCGCCAGGGTGTCGGCCGTTTCTCCGGACTGAGAGACAAAAATCGCCAGAGTATGCGCGTCGCAGATCACGTTGCCGTAGCGATACTCCGAGGCCGCCTCCACGCGCACGTCCATGTCGGCGAACTTGTCCGCCAAGCGCCCCGCGACCGCCGCGGCGTGGCAGGAGGTCCCGCAGGCCACGAGGTGAATACGGCGAAACTTTCGGGCGTCCTCTTCGGAAAACGGAAACTCCTTGCCGAGGTCGATGCCTTCCTCCCCAGCGCCGCCGACGCGCCCCGTCAAGGTTCGGCGCAATATGCTCCCCTGCTCCTCGATCTCTTTGAGCATGAAATGAGGATACATTCCTTTCGAGGTCATCGAAGCGTCCCAGTCGACGGTTTGCGTGCGCGTTTCCTTAGGTGTCCCGTCGAATCCGTAAAGAGCGACGCCCTCCGCCGAGAGCTCCGCGATTTCGTCGTCCTCCATGAAAAGAATGTTGCGGGTGTAGGGCAAAAGCGCCGTGACGTCCGACGCGCAAAACGCCTCGCCCTCCGCGGTCCCCAACACCAGCGGGGGGCCCTTGCGAACGCAGTAATAGCGGTCGGAGATATTGGCGAAAAGAATGACGAACGCGAAGGAACCCCTCAAACGAGCGCAGGCCTCCCGAATGGCGAGAAGCGGATCGTCTTCGTAAAGACTGGAAATCAGAAACGCCACGATCTCCGTGTCCGTCTCGGAGGCAAACCGCGCGCCTTTTTTCGAAAATTCCTCTCCCAGTTCGTGAAAATTTTCGATGATGCCGTTATGGATCAGCACGACTTTGCCGTCGGCGTCCACGTGAGGATGGGCGTTTTCTCTCGTCACGCCCCCGTGGGTCGCCCAACGGGTGTGACCTATGCCCAGCTTTCCGCTCAAGGGGTTTTTCTCCAACTGGGCTTTCAGGTTCGCCACGCTGCCCACGCACTTGGATATTCCGATCTTGCGTCCCTCGGCCAAAGCTATTCCCGCCGAGTCGTATCCCCTGTACTCCAGGCACTCCAAACCTCCCAGGACAACCTCGACGGCGTCCTTGGGGCCCAGATATCCCATAATTCCGCACAAAATACATCCGCCTCCTTTTTACCAGTCTTTCCAAAGACCTGGAGCGATCCCAACTCGCCCAATTATACACCGGCAAAGTTGGGCTATCGTGTATATCGAATGTCAGTCGTGGATATTCTAAGTTAAAGGGTATTGACCATAACGCAACGTTATAGTTTATACTGCTTTTCCGAGAGACGAGAGACGTATGTGACGACAGGGCAAGCACGTCGCGAAAGATATCGAGAGAAAGAGAGAACGCTTTCTTTGGGGTTCGCCCCAAGGGGAAGCGAGGAGGTTCGCCAGGGCTTCCCGGCGCTTCGCCCTGTTTGACGAATTGGAAGCGGGAAAAGACCGGCCGCGGTTTCCAGGCTTCCGCGAAACGTGAGGTTTTAAGGAAAAAATAAGAATTCGCCTATGGCGTCTTAAGTTTTTGAGGGTATCCTTCTCTTTAGATTTTCTCTTTGAGATTTAGAGATTTAGGAAGGAGCCTTCGAATGGGAATGAGCGGAATATTGGTCGTCGACGACGACAAGGAAATTCGGACGCTGCTGAGACTGCTGTTGGAGAACGCCAATTACGACGTCGCCGAGGCGGAGGAGGGCGGCGAGGCTCTGGACCTGCTGCGCCGCGACGCGTTTTCCCTTGTGCTGCTCGACGTCTCGATGCCCGGCAGGAACGGCTTCGAGATCGGCGCGGAGATACGGAAGTTCAGCAACGTTCCCATCCTCTACCTGACCGCGCGAGGCCAAGAGTACGACAAAATTCTGGGCTTCGCGGCCGGGGGCGACGACTATCTGGTGAAACCCTTCGCCTCCTCCGAGTTGCTGGCTCGGGTTGGAGCCCTTCTGCGCCGCTATCTGCAATATGGGGCCGGCGCGCTCCCCGCCGAAAAGAAAATCCTCGTCATCGGCGAGCTTTGCATCGACGAAGACGCCTGCAGAGTCACCGTGGCGGGGCGGGAAAAGAAGCTGACCGCCAAGGAGTTCGAGATCCTGCTGCTGCTCTGCCGGACGCGGGGAAAGGTCTTTTCCGCGGAAAACATCTACGAGTCCGTGTGGAACGAACGCGGCTGGGACTCGGCCGCCAATTCCGTCATGGTTCATATTCGGAAGATCCGTGAAAAAATCGAGCGCAACCCACGGGAGCCGGAATACCTGAAAACGGTCTGGGGAATGGGCTACAAAATTGACTATTGAACGGCCCCGCCTGAAGCGCCTGCTGTTTCGGACGCGGGAGGAACTGAAGCTCCAACTGCTGGCGTCGGTTCTCGTGTGTCTGGGGATCTCCTGCGGTTCTTTCTTCTTTTTCCGCTTCGCCGTGGAGTCCTTTCGTCTGAGCCGCTACGACGGAAAAGCCGCGGAAGCGAAGCTGGCCGAGATGAAGCGGGACTTCCAGTCTCGGGTCTCGGAGGAGGGGCTCTACAGTTCCGACGCGGCGAGCATCCGGCGCTGGGCCCGCGAAAGCGGCGCGGCGGTCGTCCCCGGCGGAGAAAAACCCGCGTCCGACGATCTGACGGTCGGCTTCGCCCCGGAGGGCCCCGCCCTGAGCCTCTCGACCGTCATCCGCTATCGAGACGGGGAGGTCGGCACGCGCTTTCTGCACTTGCCTCTGCGCTCCCTGCGTTTCGTCTCTTGGGTCGTCGCCCTGCTGCTCGCCTTCGACGTCTTCTTGCTTTCGCTGTTTTTCATTTTAAAGAAAAAGCTCGACTACGTTCTGAAAATCGAAAGGGGGCTCTCCGCGCTGGAGTCCGGCGAACTCGACCACGAGATTCCGGTGGAGGGCGCGGACGAGCTGGCGCGCCTGGCGGCGAGCGTCAACCTCCTGGCCCGTTCCATTCGGGATCGCATAGACTCCGAACAAAAGGCGCTCCAAGCCAATCGAGAGATCATCGGCGACCTTTCGCACGATATCCGCACGCCTTTGACCGTGGGGATGGGTTACCTGACCCTGCTCCTGGAGAGGGAAAACCTGAGCGAGGGGGAGCGTCGGGACTATCTGCTCCTCGCGCTGAAAAAGGCCGAGCAAATTAAAGAAAGGACCCGGGCGCTCCTGGAATTCGCGACGCTGGCCTCGGGGCAGTTGACGGTCCGCAAGACCGTCCTGGACATCCGGGTGCTGACGAATCAGTTGAGGGAAGAGCTGTCGGCTCTGGCGGAGCTGCGCGTCCAGGACGGGATTCCAGAGGGCGCGATCGACGGCCGCATCGTCTGCGGCGACGCCGGCCTGCTGGAAAGACTGTTCGACAATCTGCTCTCGAACCTGCAAAAACACGGAGACACCAGCCGCCCCGTACATTTTCGGGTCCGCCTGGAGGACGGGAGCGTCCGAATCGAGATAGAAAACGCGGTCTCCGGACGACCGCGCGCGGAAAGCTCCTCATTGGGGCTCAAAATATGCGCCTGCATCCTCGACCTCCACGGCGGACGTTTCGAAACCGCCCAGGAGGGAGACGCGTACCGCACCCGAATTTTCCTGCCCGTTCGCTAATCAGAGCCCAACACCCGCGAACGCTTGCGCTCGGATATGCGCTTCAACGGCGGCCGGCCGCGCTGGCGAGCACGAAGGCGTCGACCACCTCCGCTCCCCTCGCCCGCGCGGCCCCGGCCAGGCGGGAAAGCGTCGAGCCCGTCGTGCAGACGTCGTCCACAAGACCCAGGCGAAGGCCGGCGACGTCCTCGCCGAAGTCGAAGACGTCCTGGGAAAGGGAGAGGCGCTCCGCCGCGTTCATGCCCGCGCGCGTGGCCACGTCGGCCGTCCAGCGCGCGACGTTCCGAACCTCCACGCCCCACACGTCGCCCAGTCCCTTGGCGATGGCCTCGGCCTGGTTGTAGCGGCGCTTGCTTTTCAGGTGTAGCGGAACGGGGACGAGGACGTCCAGGCCGGGGCGCGGGAAAATACCCGCCAAGCCCCTCCCCAGCCGAGGGGCAAGGGATTCGTATTTCCCCTTGAGCATCAGAATCAGCTCCCGCATGTCCCCCTCGTAGACGGAGCCCGCGCGAATTCTCGATAGGTTGTCCCCGTGCACTTTACAGGGAATGACCTCGCCGCACAAAAGGCAGCGGGGAAGCGGCGGCCTGCCGAACAGGGAACGCAGACAGGGTTCGCACAAGAGCTTCCCCACCGCCCCGCACACGGGACAGGAAACGGGCCACAGCATGTGGGCTCCGACCTCGACCAGCGTCTCGATCAACGACATTGGCTTGAAGGCTTATTAGAAGATCTGTTGTTTGAAGGTTTATTGCGCGAAGACTTAAAGGGATTTCCAGCTCTTGAAGCCATTGCCCAGCACCTCCGTGGCGTCGCAGATGGAGACGAAGGCCTTCGGGTCCTTTTCCTGAAGGAAACTCTTGAGCTGCACCACGTGCCTCGGCTCCAGAAGCGAGATCAGGACGGGGCGCGGTTGTCCCGTGTAGACCCCCTTGCCCTCGACGCGCGTGACGCCCTTGCCCCTCGACGTGATGAAAAGGCACACCTCGTCGGGAATGTTGGTGATGATGAATGCCTGCTTGCGCCGGTCGAATTTGCGCATCACGTTGTCCAGGGTGATGCCGTAGATATAGAGTCCCACGACGCCGTAAACCACGGAATTCAGCCCTACGACGCCCAGGGACAGGGCCAGGATGAAGAGGTTCACGAAAATGGAGAACTGCCCCACCTCGACGCCGTAGCGGCGGCGCAAAACCATCGCGACGATATCCGTCCCTCCCCCCGAGCCGCCTGCATTGAAGATCATCCCCGCCGCGACCCCCTTCAAAACGCCCGTTATCACCGTGGCCATGAATCTATCCTGCGGCAGGGGCAGGGGAAACGCGAGAAAGACGGGCATGAAGAGAGAGAACACGAGGATGGAGCAGACCGTCAGCCCCAGAAAGCGCGGCTGCAGGTTCCCCCTTCCCCACACGAGCAGGAGCAGGTTGCCGATGGCGACGACCCAGCTTGGGGATATGCCGAAGACGTAGTTCGACAGGACCGCGAGTCCCGACACCCCCATGTCGGGGAAACGATAGGGCAACGTGAAATTGATCACGGCAAAGGCGGTGACGACGTTGCCCAAAACGATAATCACCAGGGTCTTCCATTCGCCTCGAAGCCCCCGGAGCAACGCCCACAATCTTTCCTTAACCTTCATACTGCGGTTCAAGAGTAACACCTTTCTTTCATCGAACGCCGGCTGTTATAATTAACCGGTTATAGGGAATAATACATGCTTTTGGGCGAAATGGATATACGAGGGTAAGCGTAAGTGTTCAAACCCCACATCGCTCACCAGCGAGACGAACATAGCGAACGAACGCGAGAAACGGGAGGAACAAGCATGACCGACAACGCCGCGACCGGCTATAACGCCGGCAGCATACAGGTTCTGGAGGGGCTGGAGGCCGTACGCAAACGCCCCGGCATGTACATCGGCGACACCAGCAGCAGGGGACTGCACCACCTCGTCTACGAGGTGGTGGACAACTCCATTGACGAGGCGATCGGCGGATATTGCACTCAGATCGACGTCACCATCCACGCCAACGAAAGCATCTCCGTCCAGGACGACGGACGGGGCATTCCCACGGACCCCCATCCGTACAACGGACGGCCGACCTGCGAGGTGGTCCTGACCGTCCTGCACGCGGGGGGCAAGTTCGGCGGCGGGGCCTACAAGGTATCGGGCGGGTTGCACGGCGTGGGCGTCTCCGTGGTCAACGCCCTGTCCGAATGGCTCGAACTCACCATAGCCCGCGACGGGTTCGCGCGCTCCCAGAGATACGAGCGGGGAGCGCCCGTGACGGACCTGTCGTCCCCGGTCCCCGCGGATTGGCGCGGAACGCGCATTCACTACATGCCCGACGCGACGGTTTTCGAGGACGTGAAGCACTCCCTCGATATTCTAAAGAGCAGGCTGCGCGAGTTGGCCTTCCTGAACCCAGGGCTTCGCATCCACATCGAGGACGAGCGCACGGGCGACAAAAAAGACTACTGCTTCGAGGGGGGCGTCAAAGCCTTCGTCGAGTACCTGGACCGGGGCAAGAGCCCCCTCTTCCCCACGCCGATCGTCCTGTCCGGAGAAAGGGACGGAGTGGCCGTGGACGTGGGTTTTCAGTACAACGACAGCTACCTGGAGCCCATTTTTTCCTTCGCCAACCTGATCCATACCATCGAGGGCGGCACCCACGTTTCGGGGCTTCGCACGGCCATGACGCGCGCCATCAACGAAGTCGCGCGCGGCGGCAAGATCTTGAAAGAAAAAGACGAAAATCTGTCGGGGGACGACCTGAAAGAGGGCCTGACCTGCGTCGTCTCCGTCAAGCTGGGAAACCCGCAGTTCGAGGGCCAGACCAAGACCAAGCTCGGCAACAGCGAGGTCAAAGGGATCGTGGACTCCTTCGTCTACGAGGGATTGCTGGCCTGGTTCGAGGACAATCCGGAGGCGATAAGGCCCATCGTCGAAAAGGCCATTCTGGCCCGTCAGGCGCGGGACGCGGCCAAGCGCGCGCGGGACATCGCCCGCAAAGGCGTCCTGTCGGGCATGAGCCTTCCGGGAAAGCTCGCGGACTGCTCGTCCCGGTCGCCCGAGCAGACGGAACTCTACATCGTGGAGGGCGACAGCGCCGGAGGCAGCGCCAAGCAGGGCCGCGACCGCTCGTTCCAGGCGATACTGGCGCTTCGGGGCAAGATCCTGAACGTGGAAAAAGCCCGGCTCGATAAAATGCTCGGGAACAACGAGATACGGACGATCATCCAGGCCCTGGGCTGCGGCATCGGCAACGAGTTCAACACCCAGAAGCTGCGTTACCACAAGATCGTCATCATGACCGACGCCGACGTCGACGGCGCGCACATCAGCACGCTGCTCCTGACTTTCTTCTACCGCCACATGCCGGAGCTGATCAGGAACGGCTACCTCTACCTCGCGCAGCCACCGCTTTACAGGGTGCAGAAGGGCAAGCAGGTCAACTATTGTTACACGGAAAAGGAGCTGAGGGGATACGTCGACGCCGTGGGGGAGGCGAAGGTGGGCGTGCAGCGCTACAAGGGACTGGGGGAAATGAACCCCGGCCAGCTCTGGGAGACCACGATGGACCCGGCGAACCGGGTTTTAAAGCGCGTCGACATCGACGACGACGTCCTGGCCGACGAGTATTTCGACATCCTCATGGGCGACAAGGTCGAACCCCGAAGGGAGTTCATCACCTCCAACGCCCACGAGGTCAAAAATCTGGACGTGTGACGTCTATGTTTTAAATGGGAGCGCGGACGGAGTTACCCGCGTCCGCGCTTTTTTCGCGAAGCCGCCGCGCCGGCCGCCAGCCCCAAAGCCGCCGCCCCGAACCCGGCGTCGCAGCCGCCGCCTCCCTGCCCGCTTTTTGGGTCACGTTGGTCACGGACGACCCAGTAGGCAAAATCGAGGTCGTTATCGTAAACGCCGTCGCATATAATGACAAAACGATAATGCGCCTCCGGCCCCACAAACATTTCCGTCACGTCGTACCCGGCAACTCCATCCACCGGCTCGGAATCCACGAACATTCCTCCCAGGAGCCCGTATATGTTCCCCGCCTCGAAATCGGCCTCGGCGAGTTCTATGCCGAGTTGCAATATATCGGAGACGTCCACGGCCTCTCCTCCCGAGAAACTGCCCATGACCGTCATGCCGAACCGCTCCAGAAACTCCTTCGGCGTAGGCGCGACGTAAAATTCGCCTCTCTCCGTATTTTCGTATTGCGGGTTGTCGCCCTTCTGGGCCCGTACTTCCCTCAGGAACGCGGCCATTTTGTCGAAGGTCTCCTCGCCCAGAAGGTCCTTTGAGAAATTGACCCGCTGTTCCGTCCCCGTCGCGCCCTTAAACGAAACGCCGTCGGCGTTCTTCGCCCCCGTGACGTCCATCGGGATGAAAAAGGCCGCCCCCAGGTCCCCCACCTGTCCGGATTTCCCGCGCACCCCGCGTATGGCCCCGGCGGGTTCGGAGGCGAGGTCCAGCGCCCCCAACATGAACAGGTTGTCCCTCAAGGGAGCCATCGTGCCCGCCCCCACAAATTCCATGTTGGTCTCCCTGTCGCCGGGGCGCGCGAGCAAGTCGGTGGCGTTGGCACTGGACGGGGCCGACATCTCGAACGACAGCGAGGACATCATCCCGTAAAAGCCTGTGCTTGTCGTGCGCGAATCCAGATACATCGCGTAAATGTAGGTCTTCCCCCCGGCGCTCGGCATAACGAATTCGACGATCCCCTCGTCGTCCGTCCGCCGCGCCCGAATGGCGGTGACTTCGTCGTGCAAGTCCGTGAAGGGCGCTCCCTCTTGGGTCACGTAAACGTCTACGCCGGCCAGCGGCAGGCCGTCTTTCAGGATTTGCGCCTTGATCCTCGACGAGGGGGCAACGTCCGCGAGATCGCCGATGGGGACGATCTCAAGCCCGGACCGCAGGAACGTCCTCGCCGAAAATCCGCCCTTTTCGAGATTGACGAACGCCTTGCTGTAGCAGGCGAACTCCTGGTGGTAGGAGGTTCCCTCGTAAAGCTCGTCGTTTTTATAGTCGGCGCTGGTGAGAAAGACGGACGTGGCGGAACCCGGAACGGAAATCCGGCTTCGCCTGCTGTGATCCGTGAACGTGAAGGTCGCCGGCGTAGCCGCCTGCGGGTTAGGGGAGCTGACGACCCACCCCTCTATCTCGTACGCCGCGGCGTCTTCGCCGGACTCGTCGGCATTCGGCGGGTTCAGGGCAAACGTGGTGTGCACGTCCACCTCCCCCGCCCCGGGGTTGTTGTCCGCCGGAAACGAAAAATACATGTGCGCCTCCGCGCCGCCGACTAACCACAACGCGCTCAACGCCACGAACACCGCCATCGATACACGAATACCCTTGCACAACCAAATTTTACCGCGCACGATCAACACTCCCTTTTTTTATAGAACAAACTTTTCTGTTTTCTAGGGTAGCGCATTGGGGGCGAGGGAAATTGTCACACGGGAAATTTTTCTTGTCCGGGAGGAAATATTCGACGAAAAAGGTATAATAACTTTGTTGGTCTTCACTAACATAACGAGGAGAATCGCTATGATGCACAAAAACAAAACCTCGGTCGGTTTCAAAAACCCCGCCGCGTTTTTGAGCGCCATGTTCGAAAACGGGGAGACGGTTGTTTCGACGGACAAAATTGTTTCTTGCCGCGACGCCGATTTCGCCTTGGCCCGAATGACCACATATCGATTGTTCGGCTTGATGGATCTGAATTTATTCGAGCTTCTGCCCCATCTGGACATCGAAGTGCCGTACGAGTTCGAGGGAGGGCATTTCGAGATAGCGTACGGGGTCGAGGGTTCCTTTTTCCTCCAAACGGAAGGGCACGGCGA
Organism: Synergistaceae bacterium; assembly: GCA_031274425.1. Classification (GTDB taxonomy): domain Bacteria; phylum Synergistota; class Synergistia; order Synergistales; family Aminobacteriaceae; genus JAISLU01. Next base: position 20,949 of record JAISQE010000009.1, read on the forward strand.
CGACGTATTCCGATCCAATACCCTTTACCTGTCGCCGTTGTCCAGCGCGCGCGGCAGAGAGATCTTCCATAGGGGCCGGCCGCTCAAAACCATTTCCTTCAACGCGGCGGAAGCCGTAACGGATGCCCTCTTCCGCGGGCTCGGGTGGGGGGAACTGTGGGACGACGCGATGAACGGCGGCTATCGAAAAAAAGAAGCCCTCCGCCCCTTTACGGCCGCGTCACCGGACGTCGCCAACGCCTTCTTGCAGATAGCGGTCTGCAATTATCCGGACAAATGCAAGAGGCTGTTTTTCGAAAGCAAGTTCATGGAGATCGTATCGAGGATTATGGCGAACGAAGTGCCCAATGAGGACGCGTTTTCCCGCGCCGGAGAGTTCGAGAGGTCGCAGATCGAAAAAATCCCCGGCATCTTGATGGAGCGTTTCGACTCCCCGCCCTCGATCCCGGAATTGGCCCGCGATCTGTCGTTGAACGCCACCACCATGAAACGCGGGTTCAAAAAAATATTCGGAGAACCGATCTACGCGCACCATCGCAACATGTGCCTCGAACGGGCCGCTATGATGTTGCTGGACACGGGCAAATCCATTTTCGAGATCTCCCTGGACGCGGGATATTCCGATTGCGGAAATTTCTGCAGGGCCTTCAAAAAGCGCTATCGCGCCTCGCCGAGCCA
>JAISQE010000043.1 GCA_031274425.1 Synergistaceae bacterium
ACCATTCCGATCAGCATGATCACGCCGATCAGCGCGAAGATGGAGATGGAGGTACCCGAAACCAGCATCGCCGGGATCACCCCGATCAGGGCCATGGGAACCGTCAGCAGGATGATGAAGGCGTAGGCCCACGACTCCATGATGGCCGCCACCACGATGTAGGTGATCACAATGGCGATGACGATGGCGCGGAAGAGCTCCTCGAATTCCTCCGCCATGCGCTCCTCATCGCCGCCGAAGCTGAAGGAGTACCCGTCCGGCAGGGTGAAGGTGGAGAGGAGCTGCCTCATTTTCTCGTTGCCCTCGCCCGCCGTGATGTAGCGCACGTTGCCCGTAATCACCACCGCGCGTTCGCGGTCGACGCGGCGAATCTCCGTGGGGGCGTCTCTCCAGACCACGTCCGCCATTTCCTTCAGAGGCACCAGGCCGTAGGCGGTCATGATCGGCAGGTCCGCCACCGTGTAGATGTCGCCCGCCTTCTGGCGGTCCAGCCGGGCCTTGATGTCGTACTCGAACCCGTCGCGGCGAAACTTTCCGGACTCATTGCCGATCAGGTAGCCCTTCACGATGCTCGCCAGGTCCGAGATATTCAGGCCCAAAGGCGAAAGCCGCCACCGAATGGGGGAAATCTGAAGCTCCGGCTTGCCCATTTCCGTCTCGATGGTCAGGTCTCGCACGCCGGGAATCGAGCGGCCCTTGGCTCGCACCTCCTCCGCGATGGAATAGAGGATGTTCATGTCCTCCCCTTTGATCCGTATCTCGATGGGGTTGCCGAATCCGGCGCGAGTGTCGTTGATGGCGAACTCCACGCCTTCGAGCGTCGTCAGGAACGGGCGGATTTTGTCCGCCACGCTTTGCGTCGAGGGGCGGTGGGGGTCGTCCGTCAGGTAAATGCCGATGGAGGATTGGTTGACGGAACTGCTCTGCATCGAGGCCCCCACCGTCGAGACCACGTTGCGGATGTGCTCTCGACGTTCGGGAAGACTCTCGATGAAGGCCTCCACCATCCGGGTCTTCTTTTCAGTCTCCTCGATCGAGGCGCTGCTGGCGAGCGTTAATTTGACGGTAATCGTCCCGTCGTCGACGACTGGGGTGAATTGGGTGCCGATCAGACCGCCCAACCTCAGCGCCCCATACATCAACCCCATGAATATCAGCATAGTGACGATGGGATGCCGCGTCGAACGGCGGAGAAAGAACATGAACATGTCCTTGAATCCCTCGTACAGCCAGTTCCACCAACCGGTCAGGAGGCGGCTTACGAGGGATATTTCACTGCCGGGCTTGACGCGCGCCGCCATGCAGGGCGTCACGGACATGGTCACCCACAGGGACAAAAGCGTCGCGTAGAGGATCGTCACGGCGTAGGGCGCCAAGAACTGCCCCGCCATTCCGTGCATGAGCGCCACGGGCAAAAAAACCCCCAGGTTGGTCAGAACTCCGGCCAGGACGGAGATGGAAATTTCCTCCGTACCTTTTTCGGCGGCCTCGAAGGGATCGTAGCCCAAGTCGCGGTAGCGGTAGATGTTCTGGATGATCAGGATCGCGTTCATGACCAGCGTGCCCATGGAGAGCGCGAGGCCCAGCGTGCTCATGAGATTCAGCGTGTAGCCGTGTCCCTGCATGGGCACGAACGTCCCCATGAACGCCACCGGCATCGACACGGCGACGATGAGCGTAGCCGAGATGCGCCCCAAAAACAGGTAGATGACGAGGCCCGTCAGGACAATGCCGACGGCCGTGTCCCGAATGACGTTCTTGACCGAGATCTCGATGAACGAGGTGTCGTCCTGGGTGTAAGTCGCCGTGAACTCGGGAAGGTTTTTCAGGGCCGCCTCCAGATCTTTCTTGACCTCCCTGCCCGCGGTGACCACGTCGGCGTTGGCGCGGGGGCTGATCTGCATCTGGACGACCGGCTCGCCGTTGGCCCGCGCGATGGAGCGAATGTCCGCCTCCCCGTCCACGACGCGCCCGAGAAGCGAAAGCGGGATGGGCTCTCCCGTGGCGGCGGGGATGATGATGTTTTCGAGCTGTTCCGCGTCGTTGAACTCCCCCACGAGGCGCAAAGAGATCTCGTCGGTGTTCTGCGTGATGTAGCCCGAGGGGTTCGTGATGTTGTTGGCCGCCACCACGGCGCAGATTTGCTGGTACGTGACGTTGTAGTCGGAAAGGGCCACCGGGTCCAAAATGATCTGTATTTCACGGTCCTTGCCGCCTGAGACCTGCACCTGCCCTACTCCCTCGACGCGGCCGACCAGAGGTTTTATTCTGTCCTCGATGTATTTTTTTGCGTCCTTCTCCGGCCACGTCGAGGTGAAGGAGACGGTCAAAAACGGCTCGGCGTTGATGTCGAACTTCATGCAAATGGATTCATCCGCGTCGTCCGGCAGGGTCTGCCGCGCCGCCTTGACCTTGTTGTTGACGTTCACCAGCGCCAAGTCGATGTCCGTGCCCGTCTGCATCTCGACGGCCACCATAGAAACGCCGTCTTGAGAGTAGCTGGTGAGGCTCTTGAGATCCTCCAGGTCGGCCAGCGCGTCCTCGATGGGCTTCGAGACCAACTGCTCGATCTCGTTGGGGCTGGCCCCCGTGTATTTCGTCTGGACCAGCACGAAGGGAATCTCCACGTCGGGGAGGAGCGTCACGCCCAGCGTGGTGTAGCTGGACCATCCCAAAAGCACGAAAATAATAACGCCGCACCAGGTAAAAACGGGACGGCGAATACAAAACCGTATGAATCCGCCCATTTATTGCTTCCCTGCTTCGCCTTTTTCCGTGTTCAGCGTCTCCGCGCTTGTGATCGCGGCTTTGGAGATGAACGCTCCATCGAAAAGAGTCCTGTTGCCGCTCACGATCAACTGATCGCCCGTCGAGAGTCCCGACGTGACGATGACCTGTCCGTTTCGTCCCTCGCCCGTCTTGATTTCCGTCAAGTTGGCTTTGTCGCCCTTGGCGACGTAGACGAATTCTTTGTCGCCGCGGTACATGACGATGTCCGACGGGATGACGACGACGTCCTTTTTCTGCTCGACGCGAAAGCGCCCCTCCAGATACGTGCCGGGCAAAATGCCGCTCTCCGGGGACAGACCCACCACGACGGGATACAAACCGGAGCCGGTCTGGGCCTCGGGGCTCAGCCGCTTGACCTGCCCTCTGCTGGAACTTCCGTCTACGAGCAGCTCCACCAACGTGTCCTTATTGATATTATGGATGTCTTTTTTGGAGACCATCAACTGGGCTTCCATGTTGGAGGGATCGACGATGGAGATCAGCGACTTGCCCACCTCCGCCACCTCCCCCGGCTCCACGTTTCGCGCCGACACGATGCCGTCGATGCTGACCTTCAGTTCCGTCCTCTGCAGGGTAGACCGGGACTCCTGGGCGTTGGCCTCCTCGTTTTTCAGGACCGCGTAGGCTTTGTCCACCTCCGACTGAGACACTCCGCCTTTTTTGCTGAGTTCCAAAAGGCGGTTGTAGTTCAACTGGGCCTCCTGGTAACCCGTCCGGCTCGCCTGAGCCTTGGCGGCGTAATCGGCCTTCAAAAGCGTCACCACGGTGTCTCCCGCTTTGACGCGGTCTCCCACCTGCACGTGCACGGCTTGAACGACCTCCCGCACGTAAGAGGTCACGTCCTGGGTATGGGCGGCTTTCGCCTGTCCGTAGTAACTTCGCCAGGACTCCCACGTCGTCGGCGTCACCGTCGTCATCGTCACCGGATAGCGCGTTTCCTCCACTTGGGCCAGAGACGCCACGTTCGCCGCGGCCTCTTTCAGCTTCATCTGAACCTGCAGCGCCAACACCACGACGCCGACCCCGATCACCGCCAGCCAAAAAAGCACCCTGACTTTATTAAGTTTCCCCCATACGCTTTCAAACATGTCGAACCTCCTCAGGAGTCAATATTCTTTTGCTCAAATCATGCATCATCTTCATGAACTTTTCTATTCGCGCTTTTATTTCGTCGTTCTCCAGCGAAACGTCGCGATCCTCGATGATGTCGGAAGAAAGCACCCTTCCCATAGCGTGTATTAGGCGATGTACCGTCTCCCAAGGAAGGTCGTTCCGCACGGCCCCGATTTCCTGCCCTCGGGCGATCAAGTCGCTCATAAATTGGGTGGCCCGCTCGTGGGCGTTTTTCAGATACTCGTCGAAGAAGGGCTCATCCTTCGAAAGGCGGAACATCACGCGCCCCGGCAGGGGGTTTTCGGAGAAAAAGCGGATCGCCCTTTGGTGGTACTCCCACGCTGTCGCCCAATATTCCTCCTTCGTGTCCGGGAGACGGAGGTCTCCGATGGTGTGCAGAAAACGTTGACATATTTCCTCCACCGTCGTCGCGAAAAGGCTATCTTTGTTGTCGAAGTAGTAGTAAACCGTTCCCTTGCTGAGCCCCGAGCGCTCGATGATCTTGTTGTAAGAGGCCGCGTCGAACCCCCGTTCCGCAAATTCCTCCACCGCGGCCTCCATCAGCCGCATCCGTTTGACATCGTCCAGTCTCTCCTGCCTGACTATGAAAACCATCCTCTTTCGGGTTCTATTTCCCGACACAAAATTAAGGTCGAATTGGGTTTTTATAAGTCTGAAATCAAGTTCGACCGATCGGTCCAACTCTTATTCCTAGGGAATTATACATCAGCTTTCCCAAAAAGCAATAGGGCTGCCGCACGCGTTCTCCTGCCGCTTTGTTAAAATTTGTGATGTTCATTGCGCGATTCATCCTCCAATTCTTGGTGTATACTTGTCGCGACAAGACTTACAGATGTTCGGAGGTGGAACGTATGAGTCTTTGGGAGAAGTGGGAAAGGGAAAAGCTCGAAAAGCAGGGAATCAAGGTCGAACGCCACAGCGACGTGGAAATATACGAGATGCGCTCCAAAGTCGATATCCGCAAACAAGTGTGGATCGTGCTGGGGACGATTGTCGCGTGTTGTGTCGCGGTATACGCGGCCTTGGTTCTCGAGGCGCTTTACAACGGCCGTCGCTGGTCGGAAACCTATATCGTGTATTTGTTCGCCGAAAAAGAGATGCAACGCCAGTCCATATCGAACAACAACCCATAAAATCCATAACGTGACGACGGGGGAAGAGAGGGGTATCGCATGGAACACTTGACGTGGACGCCGGACACGACGTTGAAAGAATCGCCGGAGTCCCCGACGTTGCGTGTGCAATCGACAGCGGAGTTCTCCTCTTTTCCTGGGTCTATCGCGCCCGGTAATGGAGCTTCTTTTCGCGGCTGGACCATTTTGGAACAGCTCCCCACCAAAGGAGCCGAGGCGGATATTTATCTGGTGCGGGTGGAGCAGACCCCCTGCGTGCTGAAACTCTACCGGCATCGGCTCGAACCCAAACTCGAAATTCTGAACCGCGTGGCCGAGATCAGCCGTACTTACAGCCGATGCTTCGTCGTCTTCAGGGACGTGGGCTTCGACGAACACACCGGGCGCTGGTACGAACTGCAGGAGTACATGCCCTTGGGTTCTCTCCGGGACATTCCGGCGGAGGCGAAGCGCCTTCCCGGTTTTTTTAAAGACCTCGTCTCCGAACTCGCCGAGGCGATTCATTGCCTGCACCTCCACGAAATCATCCACTGCGACATCAAGCCCGCCAACGTCTTGGTCCGTTCCTTCGATCCGTCGGGCCTGCGCCCGCTGGACTTGGTCTTGACGGATTTCGGCATCTCCTCGATTCTGGCGGCGGACATGTCCCAGAAGATGACGAGCCTGAAGGGAACTCCCATGTATTGGGCTCCCGAGGCCTTCAGCCGCGTCATCGGACGCCCTTGCGACTGGTGGGGACTGGGTATGATCGTGCTGGAGCTTCTGGTGGGGGAACATCCCTTTCAAGGGTTGACGGACTCCCAGATCATTCACAAATTGACCATCGGCAACGTGGAGGTGCCGGACTCCGTCGAGCCGGACTGGGCTTTGCTGGTCAAAGGGCTGTTGACGAAGGACGACGCCCGCCGATGGGGGCACAGCGAGGTCGTCCGCTGGCTCTCGGGCGCGCGCGATATTCCCGTCTATTACGAAAACCTTACGACCGCGGAGAGCCTCTCCGGGCAAACGCCCTCGTACGTTAAAACCCCTTTTCGCTTCGAGGGGCGGGACTACGCCACGATGGAGGAACTGGCGCGGGCTTTTGCCGGCCAGGAAAAACCCTGGCTCTCCGGGTCGAATTATCTGCGTTACGTCCGACAATGGCTCGAAAACAACATGCTGTTCGACGAGGCCACGGAGCTGGGGAATATGGCCGCCAAGACCGACGCCGAACGAGCGCTTTTCCGGTTCGTCCACGGCAACGCCAGGTGCCCGTTTTCTCTGCTGGGGAAGCTGGTGGACGTGGACAATCTATACCTTTTTTTGGGGCGCGTCATCCGCCGGGAGGCCTCCGGCACGGAGGCCCGGATCATCGACATGTTGGGCAACGGGCAATTGCTGTCGTTTTACGACGAATACGTCGCGCTCTCCGACGCGAAAACACCCGGCACGGAGACACCCGGCATGAATACCGCCGGGGAGCGCGACCCGCTTCTCCATCGCCTGCTGCTTTTCATGGACAGAAAAACGCTCCTCGAACAGTGGGAGTATTTTCAGGCTTTGCGGAACCCGGACGCCTATTTTTGGCCGGATTCCTCGAATGACCCGGCCCGCAAAAACGTAGAAATAGTGTTGGCGGTCTTGGAGGACATGGGTGCGGCGCCCTTGAAGCGAGAAACCCTCGAAACGCTGAAAAAATCTTATATTTTGCCTCGATCGCTGTTGCGTTTGTTCCACTCCCCCAAGACCTACGCCGAGGGCGTGGCCCGGCTCGAGTTCTGTAGAAACAAAGAACTGCTGTTTCCCAGGGACTTTATTTCGGAGCCCTCCATGTACGAAAACCTGAGTTTCGACGAGTACGCCCAGGCGGCAAGAATTCGCCGCCTAGGACATACGTCCGCGATCATCGAGAAATTGGACTTTCTGATAGACGCGCTCCCGGCGCTTCACGTGAACGAATTGTGGACCGCGCGTTTCACGCACACGGCGAATCAACTGAAGAAATTAAAGGATCGGGAAATAACCTCGACGGACTCGCTTTTCATCGCGAAAATCTCCGGGCTCCTAACGGAGCGGCGAAGGTTCGAGCGCGGGCGCGGGGTGCAATACGGCATCGCCGGATTCAGCGGCGGATTGGTTCTCTGGCTCATTCGTTTTGCCTTGGGGAAAAACAGCGATCTTCTTTTCATGCTCGTTTATATGCTCGTCTTAGGAGGAATTGCTTTGGGGTTGGTAACCTACAGCGAAAGAGTGCGCTCGCTTCTGATGAAGGCGGGATGGGGCCAAAGGCATGGAGGATGGGGCGGCGACACTTTCAACCCCATCGCCCTGTTCTTTGTCATCTTTTTACTCACGTCTTTTATGTCCTTTGGACGATTGACGGCGTCTTTCCCCAATCTTTTTCCTTTTTTGATCGGAATATTGCCCGGCTGCGCATTGGGTTATGGGCTGGATCAGTACGTTCTTTCCAGGAACGCGAGGCGTATTCTGGACGCCTGCGCGTCGTACGATTCCTATGCGGAGCGAGAGGGAGGCCAGCGGCCGTGAGGAGCTATTACACGATTCTCGGAGTGCCGCCGACGGCGAGTCAGGAGGAAATCGAAAGCGCGTTCCAAAAAACGAGCAGGGCCTGTTCGTCGGGTTCCATTCCAGAGCCCTTCGCCACAAGAATTCGGGAGGAGGTGTCGAAGGCTTATATCGTGTTGAGCGACCCCGCCCGCCGTTCGGCTTACGACTCCCAAACTCTCTCTTCACTCGAGGAACGCCCGGAAAGCGACGCTTTCGGCGACAACGCCAAAGACCCGGAGATGGAAACGGATCCCGAACTGGACTTTACCCCCTCCGAGTATCTCACGCGCGGCCGGGTTCCCGCGATGATTTTCGGAAGCCTCATTGTCATTATCGCCCTTCACGTCCTTTGCGGCATAGGGATGGGCTCGGCCGACTATTGGCGATTTTTTCTGCGGTCGTCGATCGTTACCTGCATTTCATGGGGCGGTTATTTTGCCCTCCGCCTGGTCGTCGTCTCCAAAGGGTGGCTGCCCCTTTATATCGGACTCTGCGGCGTCGCGCACGCGGCGTTCAACTGGATCTTTCTCATGCGAAATTATATTCAATACGCTTATTATTTTAGGCAGATCGCGGTCTACATATTTCTTTTCTACACTGTTCTTTTCTCCGCTTCTTTCATCGTCGCCGCCGTTGCGTTGGAAAAAGGCAGCTTCACGGAGAACATGCGGAATATACGAAAATTCGGGCAAGGAAGGTTCAAGAGACCGGAATGGTAAAAAGGCTGGCGATATTCGGACATAAAAGCAAAGAATCGAGAACAAAAAAGCGAGAGGAGAAAAGACGTTCTAGACGTCCTCTCTCCACTCGCTTATTTGTTTGGTTCTTTGTTCTATACTTTATAGTTTTCTGGCAGAGACCTACTCTTCCGTATGTACCCCATACAGTACCATCGGCGCTGTCAAGCTTAACTTCCGGGTTCGACATGGAGCCGGGTGTGACCTCGACGCTACTTCCACCAGAAAACTAATTCTTTACCCCATATACTTCTTCACTTTCGCTCGGCTTCTTTCGCTTCACTTTTCTTAAAAGACAACAACAACATGGAGAAAAAAGGCTCGACGTATTAGTACCGGTCAGCTCAACGCCTCTCAACGCTTACACCCCCGGCCTATCTATCCGGTCGTCTTCCGGACATCTTACTCCTTCTCAGGATCAGGTATCTCATCTCGAAGGCGGCTTCCCACTTAGATGCTTTCAGCGGTTATCCGGTCCGAACATAGCTACCCGGCTTATGCGGCTGGCGCCACAACCGGTTCACCAGCGGTTCGTCCATTCCGGTCCTCTCGTACTGGGAACAGCTCTCCTCAAATACCTTACGCCCATGGTGGATAGGGACCGAACTGTCTCACGA
>JAISQE010000117.1 GCA_031274425.1 Synergistaceae bacterium
CGATTGCCCTTCTCTCGGACTGGAAGGAATGGCACTTCGGGGAATTTCCTTTCTTTTTTCTCCTACTTTACTCCATATGCGGACATTTTTCCCGCTCCGAAACACTATGGCACAAATACTGATTTATAGGTGCGTGTTAGCAACACTATGCACATATGGATTTTTTACGCTTTCTGAGTTCCCACATTTTCTGCATACCATAATATATCAACTCCTCGTCGGTAAATTTATTCCGCGTTATCACCATGTCATTAATAAAGCAACACTCTCCAATACTTTAGCCCTTCCCGATGCGTTTGCCCTGGCTTCCATGCCTGATCTATTTGACGCTTACGATGTTTTGCGCAAAACTCTTAACACTTATTTAACTTCTGTTTAACTTTTTCCCTTTTAAGGTTTAAAACTCTCCACTAATATTATGTGCGTATAACTAGCCATGATCTGCGATCACAACGAGCAATGGAAATAGGAGACGAATCTATTTCCGTAGGAAATCCTTTATGAGTGCGGAAGGAGCGATCAGCATGACGTCGAACAGTAAAATGTCGAACAGCAAAATATGGAAAGGCCTGCGCCTTTTTTTCGTCGTTTGGGGAGCGACTCTGGGGTTTTCGAGTCCCGGCGGGGCGGCTCCTGTTTTGAGCTTGGAGGACTGCCTGGTGATAGCGGAGGCGAATCATCCGAACATCGCAGGCGCCGCGGCCCAGGTGGCCGCTCAGCGAGCGCGGCTCGCCCAAAGCGTCGCCGCGGACCGCCTGGAGGTGTCGGGCAGCGTCGCGGCGTCGCGTTCCGGCACAGATTATGATGAGAGCGCGAGTTACTCGATCGGAGCCACCACCAGCATCAAGGTCTTCGATTCGAACCGCAATAAATACCGGGTGGACTCGCAGCGCAGCACGCTTTCCGCCACCGAGGAAGAGGGGCGTTCCACCTTTTTGGACGTGCGGACGAACGTGAAATCGTCGTACATGACCCTCTCGCTCAACATGGAAATCGCGAACCAGCGTCTGGAATCGGTGAAGGCTTTCGAGCATCACCTCGAACAGGCCAAAGGATTTTATCAGGTGGGGAGCAAACCCTGGTATGACGTGACGAAGGCGGAGGTCGACCTCGGCAACGCGCAGCTCACCCTGGTCGAGGCTGAATCGAATATAGAGACGGCAAAGGCCTCTCTTTTGAACGCGATGGGAATCGACCAGAAAGAGGAGTTCGACATCGTGCCCGTGAGTTCCGATATTTTGAGCGCGCCCCAGAAGGTCGGGGAGTCCGAGTTTTTGACTTCGTTGGCTACTTTAGCGCCCTTGGCCCTAGACAGCAGGCCCGACTACAGGGCGTCCGCGCTGAAAATTCTGGCGAGCCAGGCGGCTTTAAGCGCCGAGGCGAGAGCGGCGTCCCCCAACGTTTCCCTGACGGGGGGCTACAACAGCGGGGGCGACGATATTTTCGACCTCGAAACAGGCTGGAACGTAGGGCTCAGAATGTCCGTTCCCATCGTCGACGGAGGGGCGGCCAAGGCCGGAATCGACATAGCCCGCGGGCAGCTTGCGTCGCTTGCGGCCTCCCAGGAAAAACTGAGGCAGGACATCATGCTCGAGGTGCGCAAGGCCCTCAGCGACCTCACGAAAGCCCGCGAGCGCATCCGCATCTCGGAGCTTACGCTGGTCAGCGCCGAGGAAAATCGGAAGATGGCTATGGGACGGTACGAAACCGGCGTGGGCGACCCGCTGGAGGTCACGGACGCGCTCCTCTCCTTCGCCGACGCTCAACTTGCCAACCGTCAGGCCCAGTACGACCTGCAGCTCGCGCTCATCGGCCTGGAAAAAGCGGTCGGCAAGGAATTCGCGAAAGATTGAAGTAAAAGATTGAAACAAAAGAAAGATTGAAATATAAAGAAAAATTTTCGGGAGGCGATCACGATGAAGAAAAAAACAAAACTCCTGTTTCTGACGATGACGTTTGCCGTTGCGGCTTACGGGGGATTCCGGTACTTCGGCCCCGCCGAGGCGAGCTACGTCTACAGAACTCAGCCCGTGACGCGGGGGTCCATCACGTCGAGCATCAGCGCGACGGGGAAGGTGAACGCGGTGGAGATGGTGGCGGTCGGCACGCAGGTGTCGGGGACAATCAAGGAAATTTACGTCGACTTCAACAGCCCGGTCGCGAAAGGACAGCTACTGGCGCTGCTGGACCCGGACGTTCTGCTGTCGAGGATCGAGGAGAGCAAGGCCAGCCTGGCCGTGGCTCAGGCCGGGGTCGCCAAGGCCAGGGCCGAAACGCTCAACGCGCAGCGTAGCGACACGCGCAACCGGGAGCTGTGGCAGCGCAAGCTGATCGCTAAAAGCGACATGGAAAGTGCCGAAACGCAGCTCATGGTGGCCCGCGCCGGTCTGGCGGAGGCGAACTCGCGGGTCGTCCAGGCGCAGGAGTCGTTGAGGCAGGCCGAGACGAACTTGAAATACACGAAGATCACGTCCCCCATCGACGGAGTGGTGGTCTCCCGCCAGGTCGACGTGGGGCAGACGGTGGCGGCGAGCCTGCAGACGCCGACGCTTTTCTCGATAGCCAAAGATCTCACCCGAATGCAGGTCGAGGCCAACATCGACGAGGCCGATATCGGCCGCATCAAGGAAGGGCAGAGGGCGATATGCAAGTTCGACGCGTGGCCGCAGGACTCCTTCGAGGCGGTTGTGGCGCAAAAACGGCTGAGCCCGGAGACGGTCTCGAACGTGGTGACCTATGTGGTCATTTTGAAAATCGACAACGAAGAGGGAAAACTCATGCCGGGCATGACGGCAAACATTTCGGTGGTGACCGAACAGCGGGACGACGTTCTGAAAATTCCGGCGGCGGCCCTCAGGTTCGCGCCTCCCCCGGACGCCGTCGCCGGCGCGCCGAAACGAGCCGCGACGCAATCCGGCATTCTCCCGATCCCCCAGCGAAGAGGCGGCAGAGGCGGCGACAAGGACGACAAACAGGTCGTGTGGCTCGTGGAAGACGGACGCCTCGCCGGGAGCATCGTCGTCGACGAGACCGGGGCGAGCGACAGGGCGTGGGTCGAACTCCGAGGCGACGCGCTCTCCTCCATTCGCGAGGGGCAGGAACTGGCGGTGGCCTTCAGCAAGGAAACGCCAGGGTCGGCCTTGGCCGGGATAAGACAATGACCCCCCTCATAGAGGTCAAAGACCTGGTCAAGACGTACCGGTCGGGCGATTCGGAGCTGAGGGCGTTGGACGGCGTGTCCTTCGCCATAGAGCGAGGCGAGTTCGTGGCGATCATGGGGCCGTCGGGCTCGGGAAAGTCCACGACCATGAATATGCTCGGGTGCCTGGACTCCCCGACGCGGGGCGTCTACATGCTGGACGGCAAAGACGTGTCGGGGCTCTCCGGCGACGAGCTGGCGCGCATCCGTAACGTGAACCTGGGGTTCGTCTTTCAGGGCTTCAATCTTTTGCCCAGGCTCGACGCGCTGGACAACGTGGCGCTGCCCCTGGTCTACGCGCAGGTCGAACCCAGGGAGCGCGCCGAGCGCGCGACGAGGGCCCTGGAAAAAGTGGGGCTCGGCTCGCGGATGAGGCATCGTCCCAGTCAGATGAGCGGCGGACAGCAGCAGCGCGTCGCCATCGCTCGGGCTCTGGTCGGCGACGCCCCCTTGATTCTCGCGGACGAACCCACGGGAAATCTGGACACGAAAACCAGCGAGGAGATCATGAACCTGCTCGTGCAAATCAACTCGGAGGGCAAGACGGTGATCCTGGTGACCCACGAACCCGACATCGCGGGCTACGCGTCGCGCGTGCTGCGGTTCAAGGACGGGAAATTGGTGGCGGACAAGAAGCAGACTCCCGAAAACGGTAAAAGAGGTGAAGGATATGTTTGAGATCCTGCGCACCGCGGTCTCCTCGCTATGGGCCAATAAAATGCGCTCGATGCTGACGATGCTGGGGGTCGTCATCGGCGTCGGCGCGGTCATCGCCATGGTCGCCATAGGGAATGGGGCGAGCCGGCAGGTGGAGGGCGTCATCTCCAGCATGGGCACCAACATGATCGTCATCCGCCCCGGCGCTCCCAACTCCGGCGGAGTGCGCCAAAGCGTCGGAAGCGGAGCCACTCTCACCTTGGACGACATCCGGGCGATAGAGGAGGAATGCTGGTCCATTCGGAACGTGGCGCCTCAGGTGAGCACCAGCTCGCAGCTCATATTCGAAAACCGCAATTGGCCGTCGCAGGTGACGGGGACGACGCTGGGCTTTTTCGATATTCGCGAGTTTCAGGTCGAAAAAGGGAGGCTCCTCGACAAGGAAGACGAGCGTGGCGCCGCCAAGGTCGCGGTGATCGGCGCGACGGTGGCGAGGGAGCTTTTCGGCAGGGTCGACCCGATCGGACAGAACATTCGCGTCAAAAACATCCCGTTCGAGGTGGTGGGGGTGCTGGCGTCCAAAGGGCAGTCGGCGACGGGACAGGACCAGGACGACACCGTCATCGTCCCCATCACCACGGCCCAGCGCCGGCTCGTGCGCAGCGCGCTCGCCGATTCCGTCAACTCGGCCTTCGTGCAAGTAAAAGACATCAGCATGATGGACAGCGCCATGAACGAGATGAGGGCGCTTCTGAGACAACGTCATCGCCTCGCCTCCGACAAGGAGGACGACTTCGAGCTGAGGAACATGACGCAGATGCTCAATACCATGACGCAGGCGACGCGGGTAATGACCCTTCTGCTGGGGGCCGTGGCCTCGATCTCCCTTCTGGTGGGAGGAATCGGGATCATGAACATCATGTTGGTGTCGGTGACGGAGCGTACGCGGGAGATCGGCATCCGCATGGCAATAGGCGCTCGCGCGGGGGACATCAGGACGCAATTTCTGCTGGAGGCCCTGCTTCTGTCTCTAACGGGCGGGGTCGCGGGGATCCTGCTGGGTTTCGCGGCGTCCTTGGGGGTGACGAGATTTCTGCAGTGGCCGACGTCGGTATCGGGCGGAGCAATAGCGGTAGCGGCTGGCTTTTCCTGTTTTGTGGGCATTTTCTTCGGCCTGTACCCGGCGTGGAAGGCCTCCCTGCTACGCCCCATAGACGCGCTCCGGTTCGAGTGACATGAACATCAAACGCCGTTTAATCGTCTCCAATATTTTGATGCTCCTCATCCCGCTGGTGGTCACCCTCGTGGTGTTCTTCGGAGGGCTGCACGTATACGCCACGATCGCGGGTTTGAGGGAGGATCGCGAGGACAGGCGCAGGGACGCGCGCGTCTTTTTCAAGGCGCGGGAACAAGCTCAGTCCCTGGCCGAAAAATGGAGGAAAAACGTGGACATCGCCTCCATCATGTGCGACGTGGACATGTTCAACGAGCAGTACAAGGATGGAGAACAAAAAAATGGAGGGCCGGTCTTGCTCGTCTATAAAAACGGAACGAAGCTCACGCCACAGGACGTTCCCGACGACTCCTTCCTCGTCGAACAGGCTCTGAGCCAGGAAAGCCCGCTCACTATTTTAGGGGCCGTTCACGTGCAGAAAGTCGGCGACTACCATGTGCTGCTGCACGACGCGTATCGCGTCATCCGAGCGTTTCGGAGCTACAAGGACGTCATGTTCGAGGGGACCGTCGTGTCCCTGATCTGTTCGGTGTTCATCATCCTGCTCACCAACCATTTTTTGACGCGGTTCGTATTCGGGAAAATTGTCTACGCCCTGGATACGCTCACGCACGGAGTCCATCAGATACGCGACGGGAACCTGAGCTTTCGGATCGATTACGGAGGGAAGGACGAGTTCACCGTGGTGTGCGAAGACTTCAACGAAATGGCGGCTCGGCTTCTGGACTCGGTCATCGCCGGACAAAAAGACGAGCAGAGCCGCAGGGAGCTGATAGCGGGAATTTCCCACGACCTCCGGACCCCCCTCACCTCCATCAAAGCCTACGTGGAGGGCATCGAAAAGGGCCTGGCGACGACCCCGAATACTTATAGACGCTACATCGAAACCATAAAAAACAAAACGGACGACCTGGAACACATCATAGAGATGCTTTTTTTGTTTTCAAAGCTGGACACCGGGGAACTCCCGTATCATATAGAGCGCGTGGACCTGGCGTCCGTGGTGTCCGAGGTCGTGGAGAACCTCTCGGAGGAATACGAAAGCAGGGGGCTCGACATATCCCTGTCCCGGGGGACGGAGAAGGTCTGGGTCGATATCGACGTCATGCAGATGCGCTGCGTGATGATCAATATTTTCGAAAATAGCTCGAAATACAGGAACAAAGAACGGGGAAAGATGAGCGTCGTCGTCTCCGAGGCGGGTGTGGCCTGTGCAGGCACAGCTTGTTCAGGCGGAAACGCGGTGGTGACCTTTACGGACGACGGACCCGGGGTTCCGGAAGGGGCGCTTTCCAAGCTGTTCGACGTCTTTTACAGAAGCGACCCGTCCCGCAACAACCCCAGCAAGGGCAGCGGTTTGGGCCTCGCCATCGCGGCGAAAATCGTGGACCATTTCGGCGGAACCATCGAGGCCGCTAACGAACCGGGGGGCGGTCTCTCCATCATTATGCGATTCCCGAAACGCGAAGGGGGCGAAAATAGCTCGTAACCCTCCCGACCCCAGGAGGGCGTAACCCGCTCGGTTCCCGCGGGCTCGTTTGCCCTCCCGGTAAATTTGTTCGTGACGCCGTAATCGGGTTCAGGCCGCTCATCGGGCTTTCTAGTCGCTCAAAGCGCGACGGGCGTTGTCGCATCGGATCTTGATTTCCTCCGAGGGGGAAATTCGATAGGCCTGCTCGTATCTTTGCAGCGCTCCAGCGTAGTTTCTCTCTTTAGCCAATTTATCGCCCGCCACGACCAAAGCCGCCGCGCGAGCCGTTTCTTGCGCCGCGAGCTTCTTCTGCGCCTCGCGCTCCTCCCTGGTTTTGGCCGCCGCCGCCGCGCGTTTCTTTTGAGCTTCGATCTGGGCCTTTCTCTCGGCTTCCTGTTGAGCCTGGGCTTTCATTTTCGCGCTGAAATCGGCTTCACGTTTGACAAGGGCCTGGGTCTGGGCCTTGAGGTTTTCTTCCCGCCTCGCCAGTTCTCCGTCTTTAGCGTCGAGATCGGCTTCACGTTTGACGAGGGATTGTGTTTGGACCTTGAGGGCTTCGTCCTGTCTCACCAATTCTCCGTCTTTAACGTCCAGGTCGGCTTCACGTCTGACGAGGGATTGTGCTTGGGCCTTGATGGTTTCTTCCCGCCTCGCCAGTTCCCCGTCTTTAGCGTCCAGGTCGGCTTCACGCCTGACGAGGGCTTCGGCTTGGGCCTTGATGGTTTCTTCCCGCCTCGCCAGTTCCCCGTCTTTAGCGTCCAGGTCGGCTTCACGTTTGACGAGAGCCTCGGTTTGGACCTTGAGGGTTTCTTCCCGCTTCGTCAGTTCCCCGTTTTGGGCGTCCAGGTCGGCTTCACGCTTGACGAGGGCTTCGGCTTGAGTTTTTAAAATTTCTTCCTGCTTCGCCAGCGTTTCCACGCGCGCGTCCAAGTCCTCCGCCAGCGCCGAATCCCGGCTCTTGTCGGAACTCTCGGGGAGGGGAGGGGAGGCTGGCGAGGCCATTGTTTCCGGAAGCATAAAAAATAACAAAAGCAATCCCGTCAACACCAATCCCTTTGTGCGATTCTTTAGCATATCCAACACTTCCCTCTGCATGAATTTTAGTACAACACTCATTATATCCCGACTTCAAATATGGCTCCTTCGCGTTTAGTGTGGGAAGCCTGATGAATCCAAATATTCTGATGAAAATCAAAGTTTAGTTCCACAGCTGTCAGAAAGCTTTTCAGAATAACATGGGCGGATGTCCGAAATCCTCTGGCTATCCCAGACGTAGATATTCATGACGAACCGGACGACATAGAGCATCGTTTATTTTCATATATCACTCAAAACTGGAGAGGTAAACCATTGATAAGCCACGAGGTTATAGTAAATCTCATAGCCAACACAACAACGACTAAGGGCTTAGTGGTAGGATGTAGCCTAGACGAGAATACGTATCTCAAAGGAATAAAGGTAACAGAAGAAGAAAAA